>DATFHJ010000168.1:0-38167 GCA_035248585.1 Thermoanaerobaculia bacterium | reverse complement strand
CATTTTGAAGGCCGTCCAGCCGTCCGACATCGCCTGCCGGCAGAGGCGCCGCACTTTTTCATCCGGGTAGCCGAGCCAGCCGGTCGACGTCGTGTACGCGGGAAATCCGTCGCGCAGCATCTCCGCTTCGCGTTCTTCCTTGCCCGCTTCGCGCGAGCGAAGCAGCTGGAGCGCCTGTTCCGGCGTGAGGACGTCGTCGATGTATGTGAAGTCGATCGCGCCGACGAGCTGTTCGGGCGTGAGGTCGGCGAGATGCTTCCACATCGGCTTCCCTTCGCGCTTCGCCCAGAGGTCCCACACCGCGTTGATCAGCGCGCCGGTGGCCATGTGCAGGATCCCTTTTTCGGGGCCGAGCCAGCGCAGCTGTTTGTCGACGGTGAGATCGCGATAAAAGCCGCGCAGGTCGCCCGTGATCTCGGAAAGGCGCCGGCCGATGACGTGATGCTTGAGCGCATGCACCGCCGCGACGACGATCTCGTTGCCGCGTCCGTTCGTGAACGTGAGCCCGTCGCCGGTGAGACCGCTGTCCGTGACGACCGTGACGTACGTCGCCGAATAGTCGCCGAGGTTGAGCGCGTCCGAGCCATCCAGGTCGAGGGAGGTTGGAAAGCGGATGTCGCGGACACGGACGTCAGTGATTTTCATTGGTTGACTCCACTGGCGAGGAAGCCCCCGTCCACCGTCAGGATTTCTCCGTTCACGAAGCTCGCGGCTTCCGACGCGAGGAAGACGCACGCGGGCGCGAGCTCTTCGACGTTGCCGAAGCGGCGCACCGGCGTGCGCAGCTTGAACTCCTTGCCGCGTTCCGTGCCGTCGAGGAGATTCGCGTTGAGCGCGGTGCGAAAGACGCCGGGCGCGATCGCGTTCACGTTCACGCCGCGCCCGCCCCATTCCACCGCCAGCGCGCGCGTCAGTCCCGCGACGCCCGCTTTGCTCGCCGTGTACGCGGCCACTTCGAAGAGGCCGACGAACGACGCGAGCGAGGCGATGTTCACGATGCGGCCGTAGCCGCGCTCGAGCATGTGCGCGCCGAACACCTGACACGCGCGCAGCGTGCCGGTGAGGTTCGTGGCCAGAATCGAGTTCCACTCCTCGTCGCTGACCTGCAGCGTCGGCGTGCGCTTGGTGATGCCGGCGCAGTTGACGAGGATGTCGACCTGGCCGAGCTGTTCGACGGTTTTCGCAAGCGCGTTTTCGAGCGACGCGCGGTCGCCGACGTCGGACGTGACGCGCACCGCGCGGCGTCCGCGTTGTTCCACTTCATCCGCCGCGGCATTCACCTGCTCCTCGCGACGCGAGGTCGGAACGACGTCCGCCCCTGCCTCGGCGAGCCCGCGCACGAGCGCGAGACCGATACCCGACGTGCCGCCGGTGACGACGGCTACGCGTCCCTCGAGCGGCCTCACGCGCTCCCCATCACGCGGGACGGAAGCACGCCGGCCGGCAAAGGCAACTCTTCGGAGGCCTGCGCCGCGCGGGCGAGATCGAGATGCTTCGTCATCTCCAGGCGCGCGCGCTCGGGATCGCGGTCGCGGATGGCCTGATAGATGCGGCGGTGCATCTCCGCCGACTCTTTCAGATCGATCGCGTGCTCGACGGTGAGCCGCCGCTGCTCGTACACGAGCGAGGAGATCATCTCCACGAGCGCAAGCAGCACCGGATTGCCCGAGGCCGCGGCGATGGAGCGATGAAACCGGACGTCGTGCACGAGGAACGTCTGCGGCTCACTCAGCGCCGCGAACATCCCCGTCACTTCCTCGGCCATGGGCGCGAGGCGATCGGCGAGACCGCGCTCGGCGGCCAGTCCGGCCGCGCCGACTTCGAGCACTTTGCGCGCCTCGAAAATCTGCTCGCGCGTGAAGCCGTGCAGCGCGGCGAGGAAACTGAGCGGCCCCGCGCCGAGGCGGGGAGGACCGCCGGTGATGAACGTGCCGGCGCCCTGGCGCGACTCGGTCACGCCCATCGCCGCGAGCGCGTGCAGTCCCGCGCGCACGGTCGGACGGCTGACGCCTAACTGCTCCGCGAGCTCGCGCTCGGGTGCGAGGCGGTCGCCGGGACGCAGCGCGCCACTCTCGATCAACAGGGCGACATGACGCACGACCTGATCGGCGGATTGAATTTCGGCGCTGCCGGATTGAATTTCCTTGGACATATTGGCTTGACCAATTCTCTACACCTGACGCCAGTTGTCAACACTGGATTGACCAATTTCGCAAGTCCACGATAGCATCACCAGCCGTTTAAGACGGAGGAAGCTCGGTTTGAGACAAATTGGTCTGACCTTATGCTTCATCGCCGCGATGGCCGCGCGGGCGGAAGTGATCCTGTTCGCGGATTACTCCGACCCCGACGTCATCCGCGTAGGCGACCACTACTATCTAGTGGCCTCGAGTTTTCAGGCCGTACCGGGCCTGCCGATTCTCGAATCGCCGGATCTCGTCCACTGGACGCTCATCGGCCACGCTGTGGAGCGGTTGCCTGATTCCGCCCTCTGCCCTCCGCCCTCCGCCCTCTGCCCTCCGCAACATGGCAACGGCATGTGGGCGCCGAGCATCCGTCATCACGACGGCTGGTTCTGGATCTACGTCGGCGATCCCGATCGCGGCATTTATATGACGCGCGCGCGCGAGGCGCGCGGGCCGTGGGAGCCGCTGACGCTGGTCAAAGCGGCGAAAGGTTGGATCGATCCGTGCCCGCTGTGGGACGACGACGGCAACGTCTATCTCGTGCACGCCTGGGCGAAGAGCCGCGCCGGATTCAACGGCGTGCTGACGGTCAACAAGTTGACCTCCGACGGCCGCGCGGTCGTCGATGAAGGAGTGGTCGTCTTCGACGGCCGGGAGCGCCATCCGACGATCGAGGGTCCGAAGTTCTACAAGCGCAACGGCTGGTACTACATCTTCGCCCCCGCCGGCGGCGTGAAGCGCGGCTGGCAAACGGTGCTGCGCTCGAAGAGCGTGTACGGCCCGTACGAAGACCGCGTCGCCTTCGACGAGCCGGGCATGCACCAGGGCGGGTGGGTGGACGACTGGTTCGTGCACTTTCAGGATCGCGGCGCATACGGCCGCATCGTGCACCGCTCCGCCTTGCGCTGGGTGAACGACTGGCCGGAAATCAGTGGAGCGGCGGGCTTCAGCCCGCCGAGTTTCCGGCGGGCTGAAGCCCGCCGCTCCACGATCGGTCTCGAGTGGCAGTGGCAAGGCAATCCGTCAAAAGATTTCTATTCAATCCGCAACGGCAAACTCCGCCTCAGCAACACCCCCGCGAATCTCTGGGACGCCCCGAACATCCTGCTCCAGAAATTTCCCGCCCCCGCGTTCACCGCCACAGTGACCGTCGATCCCAGACCATTAAAAGCCGGCGAGCGCGCAGGCCTGGTCGTGATGGGAACCGAGTACTCCGCCATCACGATCGAGCGAAGACGCAACGGGTTCGTCGTGCAACGCGACGGCATCGAAGCCGCGGTCACAAAGTTCCCGCTGCAACTGCAGGTGACGATCGCCCCGCAAGCCGTCGCGCGTTTCAGCTACGACGGCAAACCCCTCGGAAAGCCGTTCGTCGCCCGCCCCGGAAAATGGGTCGGCGCGAAAGTCGGCATCTTCGGCCGCGCTGATTTCGAGAACTTCAGGATGGAGCCGTTCGAGCCGGCCGAGAACGCGAGCCTCGTCGTCGCGCAAGATGGCAGCGGCGACTTCCGCACCATTCAGGAAGCGGTCGACACGATTCCCGCGGGCAACGATGAGTGGCAAATCATCCTCATCCGAAACGGCGTGTACCGCGAGAAGGTGCTGCTCGCGAAGAGCTACGTCGCGCTGGTGGGGGAGGATCGCGAGCAGACGCGTATCGAGTTCGCGGAACTGCGCCGCAACTGGCGCGCCTCGCATCCCGACGACTACGGCGCCGCGGTGATCAACGTCGCCGACGGCGCCACCGACATCATCCTCGCCAATCTCACGGTCCTCAACGACTACGGCCGCAAAAACGGCGGCGAGGATGACCATCAATTCGCGATCCGCTCCCTCGGCACGGCAAACCGCATCGCCGTGCTGCACGCGAACGTCATCGCCGACGGCGGCGATACGTTCAGCCCCTGGAATCACGAGGCCGGCCTCACGTATGCGACCGATTCGTATTTCGAAGGCCACGTCGACTACGTCTGCCCGCGCGGCTGGGCCTACATCACGAACAGCCGCTTCTTCGGCCGCAATCTGAACGCGAGCCTCTGGCACGACGGCAGCCGCGACCGCGATCAGAAATTCGTCGTGCGCCATTCGCGCTTCGACGGCGTCCCAAACTTCCCCCTCGGCCGCCATCACCGCGACGCGCAGTTCTATCTCGTCGACGTTTCGTTTTCCGCGAACATGGCCGACCGCGCCATCTACGCCGCCGCTGCACCCGATGCTGTGCAGTGGGGCGAGCGCATTTACTACGCGAGCGCCCGCCGCGACGGCGGCGACTTCTCCTGGTTCGCGGACAACCTGCAAGGCGTCCGCGACGAAGACATCACCGCGGCCTGGACGTTCGGCGATCGCTGGGATCCCGCGTCGCTGCCGCCGGTGCTGCCGTTCGCGTCGATCCCGCGGCCGGAGAACGGGTGGCGGTTCGTCGATCCCGCGGGAGTCACGTTGCACTGGACGCCGGCGCGCAATGCAAAGCAGGAGCGCGTGGAGCTCGACGGGCGCATCCTCGAAGGTCGCGAGACGGGTCCGCTCGAGCCGGGAAAGACCTACACCTGGCGCGTCAACGACGGCCCGGTCTGGTCCTTCCGCGCCGATCCGCGCTCGACGCGCATCGCGCTCGTCGGCGACTCGACCGTGACGGAGAAGTCAGGCTGGGGGCGCGGGTTCAAGTCCTTTGTCGCGGAAAGCGCGGCGCTGCTGAACGCGGCCCGCGGCGGGCGAAGCTCGAAGTCGTATCGCGCCGAGGGACATTGGGAGGAGGTGCTGCGCCGCAGGCCGACGCACATCCTCCTGCAGTTCGGACACAACGACGAGCCGGGCAAGGGAGCCGATCGCGAGACCGATCTGCCAACGTTCCGCGCGAACATGGCCCGCTATGTCGACGACGCGCGCGCCATCGGAGCGCAGCCGATTCTCGTCACCTCGCTGCCGCGCCGCTACGACGATCCGGTTCTCGGCGCTTACGCCGCGGCGACGCGGCAGGTGGCGTTGGAGAAGAGCGTTTTACTGATCGATCTCTACGAGAAGGCACAGGCGTTTGGTGATCCCTCGATAGGACCTTTGAAGACAGATGGGACCGTGGATAGGACGCATCTCAATGCCGAAGGGAGCGCGATCATCGGGGCGCTGATGGCGAATGAGGTTCGCAACACGGTGGCGTCCCTCGGCCCGCACATTCGTCCCGCAAAGGTGCGCAGGCCGAATGGCGCGTGGTCCGCACGCATGGCGGATGCGGTCATGAAGCGCAATCCCGATGCGACCACGGTCGACGGGAACCGTTGGGAGTACACGCCGGGCCTGGTGATGAAAGCGATTTTCGAAGTCGCGCAACGAACGGGCGAGAAAAAATATTGGGATTACGCAAAGTCGTATTACGACGGCTTCATCGCCGCCGACGGCACGATTCGCGGCGGGTATAAGAAAGAGGACTACAACATCGATCGCATCAATCCCGGCAAGCCGCTCTTTCTGCTCTACGAAAAGACGAAGGACGAAAAATACCGGAAGGCGATCGAGCAGCTGCGCCAGCAGATGCGCGAGCATCCGCGGACCTCCGAGGGCGGGTTCTGGCACAAGCAGAGATACCCGTGGCAGATGTGGCTCGACGGGTTGTACATGGGCGCGCCGTTCCTCGCGCAATACGCGAAGACCTTCAAAGAGCCGGCGCTCTTCGACGACGTCATCACGCAATTCGTGTTGATGGAAAAACACGCGCGCGACGACAAGACCGGTTTGCTGTATCACGGCTGGGACGAGAAGCGTCAGCAGAAATGGGCCGATCCCAAGACCGGACGCTCACCCGCGTTCTGGGGCCGGGCCATGGGCTGGTATGCGATGGGTCTCGTCGAGACGCTCGACTCTGTCCCGCTCGATCACCCGCGCCGCGGCGAATTGATCGCCATTCTTCAGCGTCTCGCGGAAGCGGTCACGAAGGTGCAGGATCCGAAAACAGGAGTCTGGTGGCAGGTGGTCGATCAGCCGAACCGCGAAGGCAACTATCTCGAAGCCTCCGTCTCCACGATGCTCGCGTTCGCGCTTCTCAAATCCACCCGCCTCGGCTACATCGATCCCAAATACCGCGCGAACGCGCGCCGCGCCTATGACGGCATCCTCAAACAATTCATCGAAGTCGACTCCGACGGCGTCGTGAACATCACGAAGGTGTGCGCCGTCGCGGGACTCGGCGGCGATCCCGAAAAAGGGGAGCGCTATCGCGCCGGCACGTTCGACTACTACGTTTCCGAGCCCGTACGCAGCAACGATCCGAAAGCGGTCGGGCCGTTCATTTTTCTGAGTCTGGAGATGGAACACTAAAGCAGATCGGGATAGACATGCGCCGGCCCGTCCGGCGACAGCTCGTGCCAGTGCCCGCCCTCACCGGTGAGCCCGACCTTCCAGCGGCTGCCGTCCTCGAGCAGCACGACCCGCTGCCAGTACGCCCAATGCGCATACCGCACGACGAAGACGGCGTACGCGCGCTTGCAGTCGGGACTGTACGAGACGGCGGTGAAGTAGTTGAACGTCTTCGGCTCGCCCTCGAAATGCACCTTCGCGTACGCGCGCATCGCTTCATCGGCGGAACCGCCCGCGGCTTCGACGTCCAGGCGGAAATGCTCGAACGGTTTCTCCTTCGCCCATTGCCGGATCCGCGATTCGTCCCTCGCATCCGACCAGAAGATCAGCAGATTCTTCGCGCGCTGCGCCGGTGAAGTCTCGTGCTCGTCGTCGACCGCGGCGAACGACTTTGATTCGGCGATGGCCAGCAGCTCGTCATGCAGAGCCCCGAGGTGCGAGTAGTACTGTTCGATCCGCTCGTTGGAATCGTAGGAGTTCCAGGCGCGCCGTCCGACGAAGTCGAGCACGAGCAACATCCGGCGCGTGGGATCGCTCTCGCGCTCCAGGTCCGCGAAATACGCGTCATCGATCGTGCGATTCAGGACGACCGGTTCCTCTTCGACCGTTCCGCCCGCCCACCGCCGCCACATCATGTAGCCGGGCGCGTGGACCTCGAGGCCGATGTCGTCCTTTGGCCGCGTCTTCGCCGGGATCGCGAACCGTCCCGACTCGTCGGTCGTCCCTTTCGCGAGGTGGTCGAATTTCGTGCGGCCGCCGTGCTGACGCACGCGCATGACGATCACCGTCGCGCCGGCCACCGGCTCGTCGAGACTGTTGCGCACGACGCCGCCGGCGATTCCGGAAGGGCGAAGCGGCGTCTTCTCCGCCGCGCGATGTTCCGCCGTTCGCGCATAGTAGAGTTGCGCCGTGTCCTGATCTTCGACGCACGTGCCGATGAGGAACGGCAGCACCAGGAGAGGAAATACAGCCACGATTCGCTCCTGGTGACGAGCAACGAGCGGTGGACTCGCGAAAATCCATGCCGTATCAGCCCGAAGCCGTTGTCCGTGTCCGAAGCTCGCTGCGGGCGAGCCTGCTCATCGGACTCTGTTGCCTCCTGATTTACAACGCGAACTGGCGGTCGATCAGCGCCGGCGACACGTACCCGGCGCGCTACCTGCCGTTCGCGATCTGGCAGCACCACACCCTCTTCCTCGATCCCGTCGTGAGCGTCGCGGCGCAGGGGCGGGGCGATGCGGCGTTCTGGATGGTGCGTCTGCCAGACCGGCACCTCATCTCGCTCTATCCCATCGTGGTGCCGGTGCTGCTCGCGCCGCTCTATCTGCCGGCGGCCGGTTACCTGAACCTGCGCGGCTGGACGGACGCGCGCATGGATCGCGTCGCGCGGATCATGGAGAAGTTCTCCGCCTCCCTCATCGCGGCGCTCTCCGCCTCGCTCCTTTATCTGCTGCTGCGGCGCCGGGCGACGGCGCGGGTCGCGCTGCTGCTCACCGTCGCGTATGCCCTCGGCACCACCACCTGGATGATCAGCAGCCAGGCGCTGTGGCAGCATGGGCTGGCCCAGCTGCTCGTGATCGGCGCGCTGCTCTTTCTCACCGGGCCGTGCACCGCGCCGCGCGCGCTTGCCGCGGGATTGTTGCTCGGACTCGTCGCCGTCAATCGCCCGCCCGATACCATCCTCGCGGCGGCTCTTGGCGTGTACGCATTCGTTTGGGCGGGCTGGCGCCGCGCGGCACTTCTCGCCGCCGCAGCAGCGCTGCCGGTGGGTCTCGTGCTTTTCTACAACCTCGGCGTGGCCGGCAATCTCGCCGGCGGTTATGGACTGCGCGGCACGCCCGCGTTCTTTCAGCACGACCTACTTCTCGGAATCGGCGGATTGCTGGTCAGCCCGACGCGCGGCCTCTTCGTCTTCTCGCCTTTTCTGCTCTTCCTCGTCTTCGCGTGGCGGCACCTGCGCGGGCTGACGCTCGCGATGGGCGTCGCGGTCCTGCTCCAGCTCCTGCTGTACGCGAAAGCCGATTGGCGGGGAGGCGTCTGCTTCGGCCCGCGCTACATGACCGACCTCTTGCCGCTCCTCCTGTGGATGCTCGTGCCGGTGGTCTCCACGCTGCGCGGCATGTTGCGGGGGTGCTTCTTCGCTGCGGTCGGCGTCGCGATCGCCATCGAAGCGATCGGCGCGTTCTTCTACACCGGCGCGACTGATTGGAAAATCTTCGCCGAGGACGGCATGCGGGGCGCGTGGAACTGGCGGAATGCACCGTTTCTCGCATCGTTGCGGCACGGCCTCGCGCCGATGGAGCTGACGCTCAAGGTGCAGGGCGGTCTCGACAACCTCGCGCCGGTCGCCGCCGGACAGGAAGCCGTCGCCACCGGCTGGGCACTGGCCGGCCACGCGACACCGTGGCGCGTCGCAATCGTCATCGACGGCCGGCAGACCATCGACTCGCGCACCTTTTATCCGCGCCCCGAACTTCGCGCCGCGTTGCATGAAGCCAACGTCGCGGCGTGGAGCATTCCGTTCGACACGGCCGGCCTAACACCCGGCGAGCATGCGATCAGCGCTCTCGTCTGGGCGTCCGAGAAAGGGGAGCCGCGCTATCTCGCGGAGCGCAAGCTGACCGTCGCTGCTCCGCCAGTTGCGGATGCGCAGCCGCTCGATCTCGCGATCAGTTTCAAGCAAGCGGCGGCGCGCATTCGCGAGCATCAACAGCCGGATGGTTTCTGGCTGACCGCGTTCACGGGCGGGATCCGCTTTCGTGATCCGCATCCGGAGATGAACACGTATCTCACCTCGCTGCTCATCGACCTGCTGCAGCCGATCGCGGCGCAGAGCGGTCTCGAAGAAAACGTGCAGCGCGCGCGCCGCCACCTCACCAGTCAGATCGAGCCCGGCGGATTGGTGCGCTATCACGGAAAGGGCGGATGCGGGATCACGCCGGACACGGACGACACGGCGCTCGTGTGGCGAATCGCTCCCGGCCCCGATCTCACGCAGCGCGCGTCCGCGCTGGCGACGATCGCGCGCTATCGCACGGATGAAGGTCTCTACCGCACGTGGCTCGCGCCGCGTGAAGCGTATCGATGCCTCGATCCGGGCAGCGACCCGAATCCCGCCGACCTCGTGATTCAGATGCACCTGCTGTTGCTGCTCTCCGAAGCGCAGCCGCCGGCCGCGCACGCGCTTTGTGAGGCGCTGCAACCGGTCGTCGATGACGATCGGGTGTGGGCCTACTATCGAAATGTGCCTCTGGTGCCGATCCTGCGCATCGCGGACCTCCGCCGCGCCGGCTGCGAGTTGCAATTGCCAGAGTCGCGGATGCGAACCGGTGTGCCGGGTCAGCGCATCTGGGTCTCGGCCGTGCGGCCTTCATCGCCCGATGAGGCGCGCGCCGTGTTGAATGAGCTCGCGAGAAAGGACTTCGCTCTTCTTCGATCCAGCCCGCCTCTGCTTTACCATAATGATCTGACGGCGGCGGTCCCCCGATTCTATTGGTCCGAGGATGTCGGTTATGCGCTGTGGCTGAGGCTTTACGAACAACACTATGGAAACGGTCATCCCGCTCCCAGCAACTAAAACTCCTGTCCTTCGCTATCTTTCCTGCCTTCGCCTGCAAGACGTCCTCGTGCTCCAGGGCTCGCCGCTCCTCGGCGCGGCGTTCGCGATCCGCAATCCGGGCGCGCACGACGTCGGCCCGCTGGCGACGCTCATGGCCGGCAACGTCTTCCTGATGATGCACGTCTTCATGGTCAACGACTGGTCCGGTCTGACGACCGACCTCCGCGACCCCAACAAAGCAGCCGGCGTCTTCACGGCCAGAGGTGTCGGGCGGCGGGAGATCAGCGGCCTGATGGCCGGCCTCCTGGTGTTGAGTCTCCTCCTCTTCAGCCGCCTCGGCCTGCTCACGCTCGCCTTGGCGCTGGCCATCGCGACGCTCAGCGCGCTCTATTCACTGCCGCGCTTCAACTGGAAGGGGAGGCCGCTGCTCAATTCAGGCGCCCACCTCGCCGGCGGCATCCTGCACTTTCTCCTCGGCTACTCGCTGGCCAACACCATCGACGCGCGCGGCCTCGTCATCGCCATCTTCTTCGCCCTGGTCTTCTGTGCCGGTCACCTGACCCAGGAGATCCGCGACCATCACGGCGACGCGGTGAACGGCATCCGCACGAACGCCGTCCTCTTCGGACCGCGCCGCACGTTCGCGGCAAGCCTCGTTCTCTTTACGCTGGCGCAGATCCTCCTGCTTCTCCTGGCGTTTCAGGAAATCCTTCCGCGCCCGCTCATCGCTGTCGTGGCGCTCTACCTTGTTCAACTTCATTGGTCGCACGAGGCGCTGCGTGAGGGCCTCACGTATGCGAGCGTCAGCCGGCTGCAGACGCGGTATCGCGCGCTGTACGCGCTCGTCGGCGTGGCGATGGTGGTGGCGTTGTATCGAATCAGCGCGTGAGCCGCTTCCATAACGGCGTGACATCCAACTCGCGGTCTTCTGCCAGCTCGCGCGATAGCTTCTCCAGCCACGCGCCCCGATCCTTCGGAACGACGACCGCGCGCGTGGTGGCGGCGCGCACGGGATAGCCGCCAACGTCTTTCTGGCTGTCGATGATCTTCCCGTCGCCGCGCAGGATCGACTGGATGATCCGCGCGTCGATCGGATCGCGCCGCGCGGCACGCGCGCCCGCGGAGCGAAGGGCCCGTGTAGCGCGCGCCTCCGGCGCGCCCTGGGCGGGGGGCGCGCCGGAGGCGCGCAAGACACCGTCATCCGCCAGCTTGGCGCCAAACAACAGATTGTCCCCAAACAAAACCCGCCCGCCCGGATCCACGCTCTTCACGAACAAACGCGTCTTCGTATCCGGCCCCGCGATCGCGGTGTTCCCCACGAGCGTCACCTCGGCGGGCGACAGCATCTTCTTGTTGCCGCGCACGCCCACGCCGACACATGCGGACATCCAGTTGTACATGAGCGAATCGCGCACGATCGCCGACGCCCCGCCTTTGATCCGCGGGTTGCGCTCGCGATTGTGCGCGTACACGCATCCTTCGATCACCACGTTGCGCACGCCGTCGTGCACCAGCGTTCCCTTCGAGTGCTCTCCTTTCGGATGCGTCGCGTGCGAGAGCCCCTCGGCGATGAGGCAGTGGCGGATCGTGATGTCGTGCGCGGTGAGACTCGGACCCTCGACGTCGGCCGGCCCCGAGGTGGAGAGGTTCTCGTCGATCGCCCACGTCGTCGAGCAATGCTCGATCAGCACGTGATGACCGCGGCGGACGCCGATCGCATCGTCGGCCGGCCCGCCATCGCCAGGACGAACGGCAAGATGCTGCAACACCACATCGTGCGTCTCGATCATCAGCCCGCCGCGGATCAGGGTGATGCCGGGGTCGGGAGCCGTCTGTCCGGCGACTGTTAGATAAGGATGCTTCACCGACAGCATCTTTCCCTCGAGGTCGATCACTCCTCCGATCTCGAACACCACCAGCCGCGCGCCCTCGGTCTCCAGCGCCGCCCGCAGCGATCCCGGGCCGTTCGCGGACAGGGTGGTGACGCGAAGGATTTTCCCGTCGATTCCGCCTGCGGTTAGGGCGATTGGTCTTACCAAACTACGGCAGGAGACGATCGAAAGGCCGAAAATAAAGCTTAAAAGTCGGAAATTGGTCATACAACACTTGACTACCGTCATGCAGTGGTCATATAACACAGACACCTTACCAGTGCCCGAAGAGGAGATGCAATGACGCGACGATTCGGCCTCCCGACTGCGGTGCTCATCCTCGGTTTGTTTATCTTCGCCGGCTCGCTGTACGCCCAGGACTTCCGCGGCGCGGTCAGCGGCACCATCACCGATAGTACCGGCGCGGTCCTGCCGGGCGTCACCGTCACCGTGACCAACACGGAGACGAATGTCGCGGCCACCACCGTCACCGACGAGAAGGGCGCGTACCAGGTGCGCTACCTCAACGCCGGCACGTACAACGTGCAGGCGCAGCTCGAAGGGTTGCAGACGGTGCAGCGCAAAGCGATCAGCGTCCGCGTCGGCGACACGGTGCCGGTCGACTTCAAGATGGAACAGGGCGCGGTCTCCGAGGTCATGGTCGTGACGGCCAGCGCCCCGGTGATCGACACGACCACCGGCGTGACCGGCGCTGTCATCGACAGCAATCAGATCCAGCAGCTCCCCCTCGGCGACGGCACGGCGTACATGCTCACGCGTCTCGCGCCCGGCGTCATGGATTCGTCCGACCTCCACTTCTCGCGTCCGATGGACAACGGCAACCTCGCCGGCCTCGTCGCGAACGGCGCGCAGGGCGGCAACGAGTTCACGCTCGACGGCGCGCCGAACCGCGTCTCGCCGAACAATTTCAACGCCGGCAACAACAACGGCGTCGTCGGCTTCTCGCCTCCGTCCGACGCGATCTCGCAATTCAAAATCCAGACGAACGCGTTCGATGCGCAGTCGGGCCACACCGCCGGCGCGACGGTGAACCTCGCGCTCAAGAGCGGCACGAACGACTGGAAAGGGACGATCTCCTACTTCAACCGCTCCGACTCGCGAACGGCCACGCCGCTCCTCTCCAAACGCGCCGGCGCGGAGAAGCCGACGCGCGAGTACGACCGCTACACCGGCACGTTCTCCGGGCCGGTCATTCGCGACCGGACGTTTTTCATGGTGTCGTTCGAGCGGCTCAAGGACATCCAGCCCGAGCCCTCGGCGTACACGGTGCCGACCGTGAAGATGCGCAACGGCGATCTCTCGGAGTGGACCGGCACGGCGAACACGATCTATGACCCGGCCACGGCCACCGGCAGCAACAACGCCCGCACCGCGTTCGCCGGCAACCTCATTCCGCAGAATCGCATCAACGCGATCGCCCGCGCGTACGCGGCCCTCTATCCGCTGCCGAACCGCCCCGGCCTGGAAGACAACTACTTTACCAACATGCTGCGGCCGTACGACTACAACGGCGTGCTGCTCCGCGGCGATCACAACTTCAACGGCTCGAACAAGCTGTTCATGAACGCGTACTGGAACAAGCGCCAGGAAGACCGCTACAACTGGGCCCTCGGCGCGGAGAACGCGACCGGGGAAGGGGAGATCGGCGGCGTCCTCGTGACGAAGGGCTTCGACTATCGCAGCAACAAAGGCGCGACGCTCGGCTACATGACGCTCTTCCACGAGTCGCTCGCGCTCGACGTCATCGGCGCGTGGTCGCAGTTCGGCGAGTATCGCGAGCCGGCCGGCGAGATCGATCCGGCGCAGCTCGGCTACTCCTCGGCGGTCGTGCAGTTGATGAACGGATACCAGTACCTCCCGTTCTTCACGTTCGGCGGCTTCAGCTCCACGAACGCGAACTCCCGCATCGCCTCCCTCGGCTCGCAGCGCGCCGACTTCGGCGAAGGCTTCAACCGCCCGTTCACCAACATCTCCCTCACGCCGACCGCGAGCTGGATCATGGGCGAGCACTCGTTCCGCACCGGCTACGAGCTGCGCAATCAGCGCTGGAACATCACCAGCGCCCCGTACGGCGCGGGCCGCTATCACTTCAACGGCGCCTACACGCGCGCGAACAACTCCGCGGCCACGAACGTGATCCCGCAGTCGTGGGCGCAGTTCCTCCTCGGCATTCCGACCACCGGCACCGGCACGCCGGCCACGGTCAGCCCGTCGGGCTGCTGCCCGTCGCAGTTCGAGATCGCCGCCGATGCCGACTACCGGCAGATGACGCACTCGCTCTTCGCGCAGGACGACTGGTCAGTCAACAACAAGCTGACGCTGAACGTCGGCGTGCGCTTCGAATTCGCGCAGGCCATGACCGAGGCGGAGGATCGCAATATCGCGGGATTCAATACCTCGCTCACGAGTCCGATCGCCGCGGCGGCGATCGCGAAATATCAGGCCAATCCGATTGCGGAGATTCCGGCGAGCGCATTCGGCGTCAACGGCGGCGTCGAGTTCGCGGACGGCGCGATCTACAACGATCAGAAGAAAGTCCTGCCGCGCGTCGCGTTCTCGTATCTTCTCAACGACCGCACCGTCATCCGCGGCGGCGTCGGTCTCTTCAGCTACGACTTCTACTTCGACGCCGGCAACCAGCTCGGCTTCTCGCAGCCGACCGGCATCATCTCCACGCTCGACAACGGCCGCACGTTCCTCGCCGACATTTCCAATCCGAATCTCTCCGGACTGCAGCAGCCGACCGGCTCTTCGCTCGGCGCGGCGACGGGCCTCGGCGGCGCCCTCGGCACGATCGTGCCGGCGAACCGCGAGACGCCGTACTACACCCGCTGGCAGCTCGGCGGCCAGCGCGACTTCGGTGCCGGCTGGTCGGTCGAAGCGTTCTACGTCGACTCGCGCGGACGCGACCTGCCGGTGCAGCGCGAGATCAACGGCGTCCCGTTCCAGTACCTCTCCACCGCCACGCAGCGCGACACCGCGCAGGAGACCTTCCTCAGCGCACCGGTCGCGAATCCCTTCCAGAACCTGCTTCCGGGCAGCAGTATCAACGGCGCGACCGTGCCGCGCTCGCAGCTCCTCCGGCCGCACCCGCAGTTCCAGAGCATCATCCTCGAGGAGTACACCGGCTCCGATCACTACCAGGCCGGCTCGATCCGCATCGACAAGCGTTTCAGCGGCGGCAACTCGGTCATCGCCACGTACACGCGCTCGCGCACGACCGACAAACTGAACTTCCTCAATCCCGCGAACGGTGAGCTCGAGAGTCGCATCTCGCCGAACGACCGCCCGAATCGCGCCACCCTCGGCGCGACGATTCATCTGCCGTTCGGCCGCGGCGAGCGCTACGGCCAGAACTGGAACCGCGTCGTCGACGCGTTCCTCGGCGGCTGGACCGTCAGCGCGACCTATCAGTATCAGGACGGCTTCCCGCTGACCTGGAGCAACAGCCTCTATTACGACCCGGCCCGCGATCCGCGCGATCTGCAGTCCAACATCGGCGGCCATTGCGCCGGCGGCGGCACGGCCGGACTCGATTGCCCGGCCTGGGATACGTCCGGCTTCTTCATCGCCGGCGGCACCGGCCGCACCGACACGCGCATCAACATGGGCAACACCGTGCGCCGCTTCCCGTCGACGCTGCCGAACGTGCGTACCGACAATCTGCACCTCATGGACCTCGGCATCTACAAGACGTTCGACCTGATCGCGGACATCGATCTGCAGGTGCGCTTCGAAGTCATCAACGCGCTCAACTACACCGTGCTCTGGAACCCGAACCAGGATCCGACCGCGGCGGCCTTCGGTCTCGTGAACCAGGACCGCAACAACCCGCGCGACATCCAGCTCGGAGCGAAGCTCTCGTTTTGATCCTTGCGATCCTCGTTCTCCAGGTCGCCGTTCACAACGACCTGCCGATCGCGCGGCCGTCAGAGACCATCGAACTGACGGCCGCGCAGCTCGCCCCGCTCGGCGACGACCTCGCGCGCATTCACGTTTACGATCGCGATCGCGAAGTGCTCGCGCAGGTCGTCGGCCACACGCTGATTTTTCAAACCGATCTGCCGCCAAAGGGCAAACGCACATTCGAGGTGAAGGCGGGGGAGAAGCGCGTCTACAAGCGCGAGGACTTTCGCGCCTACGGCCGCTTCGTGCGCGAGCGCTTCGATGACTTCGCCTGGGAAAATGACCGCGTCGCGCATCGGATGTACGGCGCGGCGCTCGAGACGTGGCAACAGGAGCCACTGACGTCGAGCACGGTCGACGTCTGGCTCAAGCGCACGCGACGGCTGGTGATCAACGACTGGTACATGGTCGACGACTACCACCGCGACAACGGTGAAGGCGCCGACTTTTACTCGGCCGGCAAGAGCCGCGGCTGCGGCGGCGGCGGGGTGTGGCGCGACGGAAAGCTCGTCGTGTCGACGAACTTCCGCGAGTCGCGCGTGATCGCGAACGGCCCCATCCGCCTCGTCTTCGAGCTTTACTATCCCGATTTCAAGGAGACGAAGCGGATCACGCTCGACGCCGGACAGAACTTCAATCGCTTCGAAAGCAACGTCACCGATGCCGCGGGCATCAAGAAGACGGCCACGCAGAACATGCGCATCGATCGCGAAAACGGAATCCTCCGCGCCTGGGACGCGGTGGCGAACAACAACGGCGAGTTCGGCTGCGCCGTCGTCTTTGCGCCTTCCTCCATCGCCGACGTCGTCGAGGCCGAGGGCAATCATCTCGTCGTCATGAAGGCGCCCGGCGTGTATTGGGTCGGCAGCGGGTGGGATCGCAGCGGCGACTTCAAGAACCGCGAGGCGTTCGATCAATATGTTGACCAGTGGGTGCAGCGCATTCGCAGTCCGCTCAAGGTGGAGGTGAAGTGAACCGGCGCTGGTTCCTTCGGAACGCCGCGCTCGGCCTTGCGCTCGGTGTGGTGCGCGCCTCCGGCGCGCCCTGGGTGGGAGGCGCGCCGGAGGCGCGCACTACACCAGACCCCTGGACCGCGCTCCCTGTCATCACTCCTCCGAACATCCCCCGCAAAGACTTCCTCGTCAAAAAAGGCAACATCGCCAAAGCGATCGACGCCGCGTACAAGTCGGGCGGCGGTCGCGTCATCATCCCTGCGGGCGACTACGAAACAGCGCCCATCCATCTGAAGAGCCGCATCGAGCTGCACGTTTCGAAAGGCGCCACGCTCCGCTTCACGCGCGACACGTCGAAGTACCCGCTCGTCCTCACGCGCTGGGAAGGCGTCGAGTTGATGAACTACACGCCGCTCATCTATGCGCTCGACTGCGAAGACATCGCCGTCACCGGCGAGGGCACGCTCGACGGGCAGGCGGACGCCGAGCACTGGTGGCCGTGGAAAGGCGTCAACACCGCCGTGCGCGCGGACGTCACGAAAAACAATACCGACCCCGCGCCGCAGCTCGCCGATCGCAACGCGCTGTTCAAAATGGGGCAGGACGGCGTGCCGGTCGCCGAGCGCGTCTTCGGCCAGGGTCACTTCCTCCGCCCGTCGTTCATCGAACCGTATCGCTGCAGGAACGTCCTGATCGAAGGTCTCACCATCCTCAACGCGCCGTTCTGGGTCACGCATCCGACGCTCTGCACGAACGTCACGGTGCGCGGCATCACCGTGAACTCGCACGGCCCGAACAACGACGGCTGCGATCCCGAATCGTGCCGCGACGTGCTGATCGAAGACTGTGTCTTCGACACCGGCGACGACTGCATCGCCCTGAAATCGGGCCGCAACAACGACGGCCGCCGGTTGAGAACGCCCGTGGAGAACGTCATCATCCGCAACTGCCAGATGAAAGACGGGCACGGCGGCATCACCATCGGCAGCGAGATCAGCGGCGGCGCGCGCAACATCTTCGCCGAGAAGTGCCGCCTCGACAGCCCGAACCTCGAGCGCGGCCTGCGCCTGAAAACGAACACCGTGCGCGGCGGCATCATCGAGAACGTCTACGTCCGCGACATCGAGATCGGTACCGTGAAGCTCGCCCCGATCGAGATCGATCTGCGCTACGAGCCGCCGGAGTCGGGACCGTTCATCCCCGAGGTGCGCAACATCACCGTCGAGCGCCTGCGCTCGCAGAAGAGCAAGCACGCGCTCTACATCCGAGGACTCGAACAGGCGCCGGTGCGCAACATCGCCATCCGGGACAGCGCCTTTCGGGGAGTAGCCCAGGGACACGTCATCGAGGGCGCCGTCGATCTCACCCTCGAGCGCGTCATCACCGAAGGAGAAAAGAAATGAATCCCATCGACGCAACCACGTGCGTCGTGCGCGACACCGCCGCGCGTCGCGGGCGGCACATTTCCGTCAAGCCCGGCACCACCGCGTCGCAGCATCTGCATTACGGACGCATCGTGCTCGAAGGGGAGCCGCTCTCGTTCAACACCGAGGATCGCGAGACGGCGCTGATCTGCCTCCGCGGATCGGCGGTCGTCAACTCCATCACGCTCCAAAAGTACGATGCCTTCTATCTTCCGCGCGGCACCGACGTCACGGTGAGCGGCACGTGCGATCTCGCCGAGGTCGCGGCGCCGGTGGAAGGCGACTACCCGATGCAGCTCGTGCGTTTCGCCGACGTCCAGAACGATCCCGCGCTGCACTTCGACACCGGCGGCCCGTCGTCGCAGCGCACGTTGAACATCCTGATCGGCAAGAACATCGAGGCCGGCCGCATCCTGGCCGGCGTCACGTTCAGCAAGCCGGGCAACTGGACGTCGTGGCCGCCGCACGAGCACGCGCAACTCGCCGAGGAAGCGTACCTGTACATCGACATGCCGGAGCCGGGGTGGGGGCTGCAGCTGGTGTACAACGATCCCCGCAATCCGGAGCTGGTGGCCGTGGTGAAGCAGGACGACGTCGTGATCATGCCGCAGGGCTACCACCCGAACGTCTCCGCGCCCGGCGGCACGATCAACTTCCTCTGGATGATGGCCGCGAATCGCGAGACCGTCGACCGCCAGTTCGGCGTCGTGAACGTGCAGCCCGACTACGCGACGGGCGGCTCGGGACTCGAGGCTTCGCAGAAGTGAAGATCAAACCCGCCGAGGACAGCCGCTTCGATCTCGTCTCGTTAGGCGAGGTGATGCTGCGCCTCGATCCCGGCGAAGGCCGCGTCGCCACCACGCGCTCGTTTCAGTGCTGGGAAGGCGGCGGCGAATACAACGTCGCCCGCGGCCTGCGCCGCTGCTTCGGCCTGCGCACCGCCATCGTGACGGCGCTCGTCGACAACGCCGTCGGCCGTCTCGTCGAAGACCTGATGCTGCAGGGCGGAACGGATCTTTCGTTCCTGCGCTGGGTCGCGGACGACGGCGTCGGCCGCCGCGCGCGCAACGGACTCAATTTCACCGAGCGCGGTTTCGGCGTGCGCGCGGCCCTCGGCTGCTCCGATCGCGGACACACCGCCGTCTCCCAGCTGAAAGCGGGCGACGTCGATTGGGACGCGGTTCTCGAAGGCGCGCGCTGGTTTCACACGGGCGGCATCTTCGCCGCGCTCTCCGAGACCGCGCCCGGCGTCGCCCGGGAAGCAATGGAAGCCGCGCGCAAGCACGGCGCGATCGTCTCCTACGATCTCAACTATCGTCCGTCCTTGTGGAAAGGCATCGGCGGCGCCGAAAAAGCGCGCGCCGTGAATCGCGAGCTCGTGAGCCTCGTCGACGTCCTCTTCGGCAACGAAGAAGACTTCAGCGTGGCCCTCGGCTTCGAGGTCGAAGGCGTCGACGAGCACCTCGGCGCGCTGCCGAAGGAAGCGTTCCAGGCCATGATCGCCAAAGTGCGCGAGACGTATCCCCAACTTTCGGTGATCGCGACGACACTGCGCGTCGCACACACCGCCACGCACAACGATTGGGGCGCCATCGCCTGGACCGACGGCGCGTTCTACGAAGCGCCTCCACGTGCGCTCGAGATCCTCGACCGCGTCGGCGGCGGCGACTCCTTTGCCTCCGGCCTGATCTACGGATTCCTGATGGACCAAGGCCCGCAATACGCCGTCGAGTGCGGCGCCGCCCACGGCGCCCTGGCCATGACGACCCCCGGCGACACGAGCATGGCCACGCTCGCGGAGGTGGAGCGTGTGATGAAGGGCGGCACGGCGAGGGTGACCCGATGAACGTTTGGACTGCGGCGGCAAAGCCGCCGCTTTTGTACACCGCCGCAGCCTTGCTGCGGCTGTGGGAAAACGCTGGCTGGCGCCAATGAACGTCATGCAGCGCATCCGCGACGTCGGCCTCGTCCCCGTCGTTCGAGCCGCCTCCGCCGATCAAGCCTTCGCAGCGATCGAAGCCATTCGCGCCGGCGGCATCCCCATCCTCGAGATCACGCTCACGGTTCCGGGCGCAATTCAGATCATCAACACATTGACCAAACACATCGGTGACGAAGCGCTCATCGGCGCCGGCACGGTGCTCGACGCCGACACCGCGCAGCAATGCATCGACGCCGGCGCACGCTTCATCGTCAGCCCCGCCCTCGACTTGCCGACCATTGAACTGTGCCGGCGAAAAGAAATCCCCATCTTCCCCGGCGCCCTCACTCCCACCGAAGTCGTCACCGCCTGGCGCGCCGGAGCGAATGCCGTGAAAGTCTTCCCCGCGAGCGCCGTCGGCGGCGCGACGTACCTCAAATCGCTCAAAGCCCCGCTCCCGCAAATCGAAATGATCCCCACCGGCGGCGTGAACCTGAAAAACGCCGCCGACTTCATCGCCGCCGGCGCATTCGCGCTAGGCATCGGCGCCGATCTGGTGAGCGGCGAAGCCGCGGCGATCACGGAGAAGGCGAGGCAGTACGTGGCCGCGGTGGCGGCGGCACGCTCGTAATGGTTGCTTACGTCTTGACCGGTGTAAGGCGGCGCTCCACCGGCGACACCTCGTGCGGCCGGCGCACACGGTGTCGCCGCCTACACCGAGTTGGTCATCGAGTTGCCGGCACCGGCCGCGAATGTTCTCGTCGACCTGATTGTCGGGAATCAGATCGTGGTGGAAGCGCTCGGTGCCGGCGGCGTGATCGCCAGCAATTCGTTCCTCGCGGGAACGGGACCGACCGCCGCGATCTTCGGCACCGCGAACCCCGAGATCCTGCGGATACGAATGGCCGATTCCGGAACCGAAGATCGGATCACGTTGGTGTTCTCGTCCTGAAGCGGTTCCGGTTCTAGATCCGGCGCCGCGCGATCGGCGTGTCGACGATCCGCGTCGCCGTACCCCAGAGAGTCCAGCTGCCGGCCGGATCAAGGTCGATCGGCTGCGCCGACCGATTGTCTTTCTCGATTCGAAAGCCGCGCGCGCTCCGAGTCCAATACCCGAGAATTCCGCCGAGCGTGTGATCGTAGACAGCGACGACTTCTCCTTCTTGCGGAGTCGTCCGCCGCGTGTCGACAACAATCTTGTCTCCACTGCGCAACACAGGCGTCATCGATTCGCCGATGACTCGAATAACGCGAAGCTCTCCGTTGTACACGTCGCGGATCGAGTGCAACACCTCGGTCATCTCGCCTTCCCAATCACTTTCGATGCCGCGGCCTGCCGCCGCCTTCGAACGCGGTACGAGGAACACATGATGCGGACGCGGATAGTCATAGTCGCGCTCGACGAACTCCGCCTCGCGGATGACAAACGTCTTCTCCTCGCGCGACGCGGCCGCACGTGCGCCCATGAGATCGAAACGGGCGATCAGAAAGTCGACGAGCTCGCGAAGCTTCTTCAGATCAGCTTCGCCGAGGACCGGCTCTTCGAGCAGATCGCCGACGGTGGTATCGAGCTTCGTGGCGAGATCGCGGACAGTGAAAAGGCCGGGGTTCTGCCGCTCATTCAGGATCTTCGAAGTATTCGAATCTGTTGTGAAGCGGCGGCGATGGCGGACACCGAACTCGGTGATCCGCCGTTCGATGACGGCTCGGAGGCGCCGCATGTCGTCGATGTAATCGTGCGGCGCCATGACTCCTATAGGTTACTTAACGAATTTTAGTTTCGGCATGCGGCGTGATCTCTGTCTCATTTCAGGACGCGTGGCACGGCATGAGTCAAGACGCACATGAGTCTCTTGCGCGATCGCCACTGTAGGGCGACGTTGCGTGCATGCTCAGCGCGAAAGCTCGCCATTTGGCCATGATCGTTCTGCTCGCACTCGTGGCCTGCAGCGCCCTCTCCCTGCTCGCCCTCGGCATTCCCGCCGCCGCCGTCAAAGACGTGCTGATGGTGATTTACCCGCCGATCGTTGCACTCGCGGCGTCCGTCAGCACGAACGAGAAACGACGCGCCTACATCCCCAACTTCCCGGCCAACTCATCCCTCCGCGTGCGGCTCACGCTCAGTTCCGTCCCATCCTTCAGCCGCACGGCGTAGTCGCCGCCGGGGGCGTGGAGCAGCGCGTCGACGCGGTCGAGCCGGACGATGGCGGAACGGTGGATGCGGAAGAAGGCGTCGGGGTCGAGTTGCTCTTCGAGCGTCTGCATCTTTTCCCGGATCGTGAACGTTCGCTCTCCGATGTGCAGCTCGGCGTAAGGGCCGCTGGCGGTGATGTAGTCGACCTTCGCGGCGGGGAGGGCGCGGGTCTGGCCGCGGAGCTCGACGGCGAACGTCTGGAGATAGCGTTTCGTCGGCGAGGGGATCAGTTGCCGCGCGCGGCGGAGGGCTTGCGCGAAGCGCTCGTCGTCGAACGGCTTCACGAGATAGTCGGCGGCGGCGAGGTCGAAGGCTTTGATCGCGAAGCGATCGAACGCGGTGATGAAGATCGTCACCGGCATCGCTTCCTCGCCGATCGTTTCCAGCACCTCCACGCCGGTGCGTCCCGGCATCTGCACGTCGAGAAAGAGGAGATCGGGCTTCAGCGTTTGAATCGCCTCGATTGCCTCCTCGCCCTCGCTCGCCGTGCCGACGATTTCGATGTCCGGCTCCTTCGCCAGCAGGTCTTCGATGCGCTGGCGCGCGAGGAGCTCGTCGTCGACGATCAGCGTGCGAATCATGGGTGATAGGGGAGCGTGATGCGCGCGAGCACGCCTTCCGCCTCGGTCAACGTGAGCGACGCCTTGTCGCCGTACAACTGCGCGAGACGCGCGCGTGTATTGGCGAGGCCGACGCCGCTTTCGTTTGCGCGCCCGAGTCCCGGCCCATTGTCGTGCACCGTGAGGACGAGCGCGCTTCCTTCACGCTCCGCGCGGATCTCCACCCGGCCCGCGCCGCCCGCGCGGCTGACGCCGTGCTCGAGCGCGTTCTCGACGATCGGCTGCAGGACGAGGTTCGGCACGAGCGCGTCGAGCACGCCGTCGGCGATGTGCTGCTCGATCTGCAGCTTTCCCTGGAATCGCACGGCCATGATGTCGAGGTAGCGCTGCAGGAACGCCAGCTCGTCGCGCAGCGGAACTTCATCCGAGGCCTTGCTGTCGATCGTGTGGCGCATCAGCTCGGACAGCCGCGCAATCATCCGCCGCACGCCCGCCGGATCGCGCTCGACCAGCGCCGAGATCGCATGGAGCGTGTTGAACAGGAAGTGGGGATTGAGCTGCATCCGCAGCGCATCGAGCCGCGCCTCGGCGAGCTGGGCCTGCAACAGCACCTCGTTCTGCTCGCGCTTCCGGTTGCGCAGGAAAAACTCGCGCGCGAATCCCGTCGCCAGCACGGCGCAGTAGACGATCAGCTGATTGAGAAAACGGAAGCGGCCGATCTCGCGCAGCGGCGCGAATGCCGGCGGGCGGGGCCGGCGGCGGATGGGGACGGTGACGAACGCGTCGCGGGCAAAGTCGAGGACAACGAAGACGAGGATGGAGATCGCGATGCCGATTGCGATCAGGAGCGGGATGCGGATCCACCTCGATTGCGCGAAATTCGAGCGGCTGCAGAGCCAGAAGATGAACGGCGTGAGCGCAGCCCACGTCCAGGCCTCGATGAAGGCGAGCGTGACGGTGCCGGACGAAAGGACGCGCTCGATTCCGAACTCGCGCGCGCCGACGAGGCGGTTCACGGTCGAGAGCGTCGCCAGCGACGTCCAGAAGAGGAAGATGAGGCCGAGCTCACGTGCGCTAAGATGAAAGCGGTCGGACTGCATCGCTCGTCAGGATGCTCGCATCATGCCTCGAAATGGTGCAGTTCGTGACACGGCAGTGCAACTCGTCATTTCCCGGAAAGGATCGCGCCGCGCGGCGTGTCTTATCGGGCATCCAAGGAGGAAACACGAAAATGAGCAAGAGCAAATGGATGTCGATGGCCGCGGTGGTGGCGATGACGGCGTCTCTCGCAGTCGCGGCCCCGCACGAGGGGAAGGGTGGCGGGAAGCACGGCCGAGGCCGCCACGGTCAGTTCGGCGCGCGCTTCGCGGAGAAGCTCAACCTCACGGACGCGCAGAAGGAACAGATCAAGACGCTGAACCAGAGCTTCCGCGAGTCGAACAAGGCCTTCTTCGAGCAGACCCGCGACACGCGCCGCCAGATGCGCGAGGCGCGCGAGGCCGGCGATCAGGCCCGTCTCGATGCGCTGAAAGCGACTGCCCAGTCGCAGCACGCGCAGATGAAGCAGCTCCGCGAGGCGCAGCAGCAGCGCGTCCTCAGCGTGCTCACCGCCGAGCAGCGCGCGCAGTTCGAGGCGATGAAGGCCGAGCGCCACGCGCGACGCGGCGAGCGCCGCGGCCACAAGCAGTAATCACGCAAACAGCGCAGTTCGTGGAGCGGCGGGCTTTAGCCCGCCGTTTTTTTTCGGCGGGCTAAAGCCCGCCGCTCCACAGTTCATGACGCGTACGTGCAGTTCGCGACAAACGTGAAAACGTCGCCGCGCTGAAGACGTTCTCAAAGGCATCATGAAAAAGAAATCCGTCATCGCCACCGTGCTGCTCGTGGTCGTCGCGATCGCGGGCGTGCTCATCCATCGCGCCGCGTTTGCGAAGGAAACCACGACCTATCGCTTCACCTCCATCGAGCGCGGCAACCTCGAGTCGGCGGTTTCCGCGACCGGGACGCTCAGCGCCGTCACGACGGTCAGCGTCGGCACGCAGGTCTCGGGTCAGATCTCCGAGCTGCGCGTCGACTTCAACGACAGCGTGAAGAAGGGCCAGCTCCTCGCGCGCATCGATCCGAAGCTGCAATTGCAGGCCGTGACCGACGCGCAGGCTTCGCTGGCGAAGGCGCGCGCGCAGTACCTGCAGGCGCAGCGCGACGCGCATCGCAGCAGCGAGCTCCTCGAAGCGGGACTCCTCGCGCGCAGTGAATACGAGGCCAGCGACTCGTCGCTCGACGTCGCGCGCGCGAACGTCACCAGCGCGCAGGTCTCGCTCGACCGCGCCCGGCAGAACCTGGAGTACACGAACATCTACGCGCCGATCGACGGCGTCGTCGTGGAGCGCAACGTCGACAACGGGCAGACCGTCGCCGCGAGCCTCTCCGCGCCGCAGCTGTTCCTCATCGCCAACGACCTGCGCGACATGCAGATCCTCGCCAGCGTCGGCGAGGGCGACATCGCCTCCATCAAGGAAGGGCAGAAGGTGAAGTTCACCGTCGCCGCGTTGCAGGGGCAGACGTTCGACGGAACCGTGAAACAGGTGCGCCTGCAGTCGAAGACGAACGAGAACGTCGTCAACTACACCGTTGCCGTGTCGGTCGCGAATCCGCAGAAGAAGCTGCTGCCCGGCATGACCGCGCGCGTCGATTTCCTGACGAACACCGCGGAGAACGTATTGAAGGTCGCGAACTCCGCGCTGCGCTTCAAGCCGGCGGACGGCGTCGAAGTGGTGAAGAAAGAGCGTCCGCAAAACGCGCAGCAGCGGCAACCGCGTACGACGACCCGCACGCGCAGCGGCGGGATGGGCACGCTCTACGTCCTGAACGCCGAGGGAAAGCTGGAAGCGGTGAGGGTGCGGACGGGAATCAGCGACGGCTCGGCGACCGAGATCCGCGGCCGCGACCTGAAAGAAGGCACGCGCGTCGTCGCCGGCACGAGCGCGGCGCAGACGGCGGACGCGAAGAGCGCCACGCCGTTCCAGCAGAACAGCGGCTCGCAGCAGCGCGGCCAGCGGGGAGGTTTCTAAAATGAACGACACCGTCATCCGCACCGAACAGCTGGTCCGCACGTACGCCACGGGCGCGACCGAAGTGCACGCGCTGCGCGGGATCGATCTCACGATCGAGCGCGGCGAGCTGGTGGCGATCATGGGTACGTCCGGCTCCGGCAAGTCGACGCTGATGAATCTTCTCGGCTGTCTCGACTCGCCGACGTCCGGCGGCTATGAGCTCGACGGCGTGCGCGTGGAGAACCTCGACCGCAACGCGCTCGCGGCCATCCGCAATCAGAAGCTCGGCTTCGTCTTCCAGGGATTCAATCTCCTGCCGCGCACGAGCGCGGTGGAGAACGTCGAGCTGCCGCTGCTGTATGACCGCAGCGGCAAGAAGCGCGACACGCATGCCCTGGCCGTCGCCGCGCTGGAGCGCGTCGGGCTCGGTCAACGTCTTGACCATCAGCCGAGCGAGCTCTCCGGCGGGCAGCAGCAGCGCGTGGCCATCGCCCGCGCGCTCGTCACCTCGCCGGCGCTCATCCTCGCCGACGAGCCGACCGGCAATCTCGACACGCACACGACCATCGAAGTCATGGCGTTGTTCCAGGAGCTGAACGAGCAGGGCATCACCATCGTGCTCGTCACGCACGAGCCGGAAGTCGCGGTGTACGCGAAGCGGATCATCGAAGTACGCGACGGCCGCATCGTCCGCGATGAGCCGGTCAAGAACCGCCGCTGGGCGGCCAACGATCTTACGGAGGTGGCGGCATGAAATCGAAAGTCCTCGTGCGGCTGGCCGTACAAAGCATTCGCAAGAACAAGATGCGCGCGGCGCTGACGATGCTCGGCATCATCATCGGCGTCGCGGCGGTGATCGTGATGGTCGCCGTCGGCTTCGGCGCGCGCTCGCGCATCCGCGCGCAGATTCACAACCTCGGCACGAACATGATCGTGGTGACGCCCGGCGCCGCGCAGCAGGCCGGCGTTAGCCAGGGTGCGCAGGCGTTCCCGAATCTCTCGCTCAAAGACGTCGAGAAGATCCGGAAAGAAGCGCAGGTCGTCACCGCGGTCTCGCCGGTGATCGTCACGCGCTCGCAGGTGATCGGCGAGGCCGGGAACTGGCGTACGCAGATCAACGGCGTCGACACCGACTACGCGGCGATCCGCGACTGGCCGGCGGCGTCGGGCGACTGGTTCGCGCCCGAAGACGTGATGGCGATGCGCAAGGTGGCCGTTCTCGGCAAGACCGTCGCCGATCAGCTGTTCCCCGGCAGCGATCCGGTGGGGCAGGAGGTGCAGATCCGCAACGTGCCGTTCGACGTCGTCGGCGTTCTGTCGCCGAAAGGACAAACCGCGAGCGGCAGCGATTCCGACGATGTCGTATTGATCCCGTACACCACGGCCCAGGCCGCGCTGTCGGGACGGATGTTCATTCCGCAGATCCTCGCCAGTACGGCGAACGAAGGCGAGATCGCCGCGGCGCAGGACGAGATCCGCGTGCTGCTGCGCGAATCGCGCCGCATCGGCGAAGGGGACGCGGAGGACTTCACGGTGCGCAATCAGAACGATCTCGCGCAGGCGGCGGAGGGAAGCACGAAGGTGATGACGCTGCTGCTCGCGGCGATCGCCTCGATCTCGCTGCTCGTCGGCGGCATCGGCATCATGAACATCATGCTCGTCAGCGTGACGGAGCGGACGCGCGAGATCGGCATCCGCCTCGCCATCGGCGCGCGCGGTTCGGACGTGCTCACGCAGTTTCTCGTCGAGAGCATCGTGATGGGTGTGCTCGGCGGCCTCGTGGGCCTGGCCCTCGGCGTGACGGGCTCGAAACTGCTCGGGCATTTCACCGGCTGGGAGACCGTGATCTCGCCGATCGTGATGTTCGTCTCCGTCGCCTTCTCCGGCGCCGTGGGTGTTTTCTTCGGCTACTACCCCGCCCGCAAAGCGGCGGCGCTGCATCCGATCGAGGCGTTGCGTTACGAGTAGGAGTTCTGGCACGAAAACCATGGGGACTTCATGCCGTATTCTTTGCGGCGAACGTGAACATCGGCACCGAGGTCCTGATCGAAGCTTCCGGCTGTTCCGAAGACGCGCTGCGTGATGCGGCGCGTCTTCAAGCGCTTTTTGCGCGCATCATCGGCGAGCTCGAACTGCATCCGTTGAACGATGCGTGGCACGTCTTCCCGCCGCCCGGCGGCGTGACCGGATTCGTGATGCTCACCGAGTCGCATCTCGCCTGTCACACCTATCCCGAGCACGGCATCGCGGTGATCAATCTCTATTGCTGCCGCGCGCGTCCGGAGTGGCCGTGGCGCGAGCGGCTGGCGGAGCTCCTCGGCGCGACGAACGTGCGCGTCCGCATCGTGGAGCGCGCGCTTTGACGCGCGCCAACTGTCCGTCCTGCGGCGGACCGATCGAGTTCGCCATCGGCTCATCCGCGGTCGTCGTCTGCGGCTACTGCCGCTCCGTCGTCGCGCGCACCGACCGCGGCCCCGAGGCGCACGGCGTGGTCGCGGCGCTCGTCGACACCGGCTCGCCGCTGCGCGTCGGCGCGACGGGCCGCCATCAAAACAACGGCTTCCGCATCACCGGACGCACGCAGATGCGGCATCAGGCCGGCGGCGTGTGGGACGAGTGGTACGCGTACTTTGACGACGGCCGGTGGGGCTGGCTCGCCGAGGCGCAGGGGAGGTACTACGTCACGTTCCCGGTCGCAGGCGCGAAGGCGCCGGCGCGCGAAGAGCTGCAGCTCGGCGGGCGCGTGTGGGACCTCGTCGTGTCGGAGATCGGCACCGCGGAAGTGATCTCGGCGGAAGGCGAGCTGCCGTGGCGTCCCACTCCGAACGAAACGTACGACTACGCCGATCTCACCGGCGCGAAGCTCGAATTCGCGACCATTGATTACAGCGAAGAGACGTCGCTCTTTTTTCTCGGCCAGGAGACGTCGCTCGACAAGCTTGGCCTCGATGATCAGTCGGCGCGCGGCACGCGCACGTCGCTCACCGCGCTGCGCTGCTCGAACTGCGGCGGGCCGCTCGAACTGGTCGCGCCCGACCGCGCCGAGCGCGTGTTCTGTCCCAACTGCGGCACCGCGCACGACGTCGGCGAGGGGAAATTCGCGCCGCTCAAGCAGCTGAAGCGGGGGAAGAAAGTCAATCCGGTGATCCCGCTCGGCACCACCGGCACCATCGACGGCGTCGCGTACGTCGTCGCCGGCTTCATGCAGCGGTCGGTCAAATTCGACAAGACCTACTACTGGACCGAATACCTGCTCTTCAATCGCGAGCAGGGCTTTCGGTGGCTCGTGCACAGCGACGATCACTGGAGCTTCGTCACACCGTTGCGCGCGGGCGAAGTCGCGGACTGGTCGCCGGCAGGCGCGTCGCCGACGGTGGTGTACGGCGGCAAGAGCTATCGCCTGTTCCAGACCGCGACCGCGCGGGTGACGTACGTCATCGGCGAGTTCTACTGGCGCGTCGAGGTCGGCGAGGAGGTCGACACCGCCGACTACATCGCACCGCCGCTCGGCATCTCGAAAGAAGTGACGCGCGGCGGCGCGGAGGAGATCAACTACTCGCACGCACGCTACCTGCAGCCCGAGGAAGTCGAGGCCGCGTTCGGCGTGAAGAATCTCACGCGCCCGCCGGGCGCCGGTCCGATGCAGCCGTACCCCGGACCGCGCCTGCTCGGGGCGTGGCTCGTGATGACGGCGCTGCTGTTCATCACCGCGATCGCCATCGGCGTCAGCAAGCCGCGCCGCCAGGTAATGAACCAGACGTACAACCTCGCCGAGGTCCCGGAAGGTGGAGCGGCGGGCTTTAGCCCGCCGGAACAAAACGGCGGGCTAAAGCCCGCCGCTCCATCGACACGCGTGCTCTTCACCGAGCCGTTCGAGCTCTCGGGGACGCAGAACGTGATGGTCCGCGGCGCCGCCGATCTCCAGAACACCTGGCTGTATGTCACCGCCGATCTGGTGAATGACGCGAACGGAAAGATGCAGACCTTCGATCTGCCGCTCGAGTACTACAGCGGCGTGGATCAAGGCGAGCGGTGGAGCGAGGGGTCGAGCAATCGCCGCGAGTACCTCTCCGCTCCGGAAAAAGGGCGTTACGTGCTGCGGCTCGAGACGCAGTGGCAGGACGGTCAGCCCGCGCCGGCGCTGCACGTCGTCGTGACCGAGGGCATCTTTCGCTGGCCGTATTTCATCCTCGCGCTCATCGCCGTCGGGGTGCTGCCGCTCTTGGGCGTGATCCGGCAATTCGCATTCGAACAACAGCGCTGGGCGGACAGCGCGTACAGCCCGTTCGGGCAAAGCAGTGATTCCGAGGAGGAGGACGACGAATGATGCGCTGGCTCTACATCGTGTTGTCCCTGCTGATCATCGGCGGATACGGCTACGCCGGCTGGCGCGGACTGGAGATCCCGAGCGCGCAGAAGAGCGTCGCGCAGCCGGGCGTCCGCGGCGCGCACGGCGGGGCGCGAACGTTCTATTACGGCGGATATCGAGGAGGCAAGTGATGAACCTGAACATCTTTCTGACCACGGTGCTCTACACGCTCTTCGGCGTCATCGTCTTCGCCATCGCCTTCTTCGCGATCGTGAAGCTCTCGCCGTTCCCGATCGTAAAGGAGATCGAGACGGATCAGAACGTGGCCGTGGCGATCCTGATCGCGTCGGTAATCCTCGGCCTGGCGATCATCATCGCCGCCGCCCTGCATGGATAACTGACGCGGATGAACCGCACCCCGATCCTGTTCCTCAACGTTCTCATCATCGCCGCCTGCGGCTTGATCTACGAGCTGCTCGCCGGCACGGTGGCGAGCTACGTTCTCGGCGACTCGGTCACGCAGTTCTCGCTCATCATCGGCCTCTATCTCTCCGCCCTCGGCGTGGGCGCATTTCTCTCGCGGTTCCTCGAGCGCGACCTCGCCGCGCGCTTCATCGACATCGAGCTCGGCGTCGCCATCGCCGGCGGGCTCTCCGCGCCGCTGCTCTTCCTCGGGTTCTCGCGGCTGCAGTGGTTCTCGCTCTTCCTCTACTCGCTCGTTTTCGTGATCGGTGTGCTGGTCGGACTCGAGCTGCCGATCCTGATGCGCATCCTGCGCGAGCATCTCGATTTCAAAGAGCTCGTCTCGCGCGTGCTCAGCTTCGACTACATCGGCTCGCTCGTCGCCGCCGTGCTCTTCCCGATGTTCCTCGTGCCGCGCCTCGGCCTGGTGCGCACGTCGATCCTCTTCGGCCTGCTCAACGCCATGGTCGCGTTCTATGGAACGTGGCTTTTGCGCCCGCTGCTGCGCGGCGTAACGGGGCTGCGCGTGCGGTCGGTCATTGTGACGGTAATTCTCCTTGTTGCATTGGCGCGCGCCGACGCGCTGACGTCGCTGTCAGAAGACGAGCTGTACGCCGACGAAATCGTCTACACGACCACATCGCAGTACCAGCGGATTCTGATCACGAAAGGCGCGCCGGGATTCCAGCTGTTTCTCAACGGCAACCTGCAATTCAGCTCGTCGGATGAGTACCGCTATCACGAGGCGCTCGTGCATCCGGCGATGCTCACCGCCGGCACCCCGCGACGCGTACTGATCCTCGGCGGCGGCGATGGTCTCGCGCTGCGCGAAGTGCTGCGCTACCCGAGCGTCGCCGGCGTCACGCTCGTCGATCTCGATCCGAAGATGACGCGGCTCTCGGAGGCGTTCCCGCCGCTCGGGCAGCTGAATGCCCACGCCTTTCGCGACCCGCGCGTCCGCGTCGTCAACGAAGACGCGATGATCTGGATCGAGCGGATTCGCGAGACGTTCGACGCGGTGATCGTCGATTTCCCCGATCCGAACTCGTTCTCCCTCGGCAAGTTGTACACGACGCGCTTTTATCGCCTGCTGCGCACGCGGCTCGCGCCGCATGCCGCGATCAGCGTGCAATGCACCTCGCCGCTCATCGCCCGGCGCTCGTACTGGTGCATCGTGCGGACGATGGAGGCGGCAGGCCTGCACGTCGTTCCGTATCACGCCGCGGTGCCGTCGTTCGGCGTGTGGGGCTTCGCGCTCGCGAAGCAGCAGCCGTTCGACGCGCCGCTCCGCGTGACCATGCCGCTGCGCTTTCTCGACGACGACACGCTCGCGGCGATGTTCGTCTTCTCGCGCGACATGGCGCCGGTGCCGGTGGAGATCAACCGCCTCGACAACCAGATGCTCGTTCGCTACTACGAGGAAGAGTGGCGCCGCTGGAGCTGACGCGCCGCGACGTCCTGGCTGCATTCCTCGGCAGCGCCGTCGCCTGCGGCGTGCGCCGCCATGAATTGCCGCCAGGCACGCTCGTGGGCGCGTCTCACGAGTTTGGTCACCGCCTCCGTGGAGCGGCGGGCTTCAGCCCGCCGGAAAAATGGGAATCCCACGACATCGTCATCGCCGGCGGCGGCGTCGCCGGCCTCGCCGCTGCGTGGCGCCTCGACCATCGCGACGCCATCGTCCTCGAGCTCGAGCCGTCCCTCGGCGGGACCTCGCGCAGCGGCGCCGCGTTTCCCTGGGGCGCGCACTACATCATCGCCCCGTCGCCCGAGAATCGCGTGCTCGCGCGCCTGCTCGAAGAAATGGGCGTGATGCACCGCGGCGAGATCGGCGAGGAGTTTCTCGTCCGCGATCCGGAAGAGCGCCTCTTCTATCGCGGCCGCTGGTACGACGGCCTCTACCTGCACGCCGGCGCGAGCGCGGAGGACGAGCGCCAGCGGCGCGCGTTCGAAGCGGAGATGTCGAAGTGGAGGGAGCGGCGCGCGTTCACGATTCCCGTCGCGTATTGCTCCAGCGACGCCGACGCGCTGGATGGCCTGTCGATGGCGGAGTGGATGAACGCGCGCGGATTCACCTCGCCGCGCTTGCGCTGGTTCGTCGAATACGCATGCCGCGACGACTACGGCTCGCTCCTCGCCGACACGAGCGCGTGGGCCGCCATCTTCTACTTCGCCTCGCGCGACGATCGTCCCGTCATCACCTGGCCCGAGGGAAATGGGCGCCTCGTCTCTCATCTCGCACGTCGTGCGCGGGTGCAAACCAACTCGCTCGTCACGCGCATCACGCCGACCGACGCCGGCGCCGACGTGATCGTGCTGCGCGGCGAAGAAACGATCGGCATTCACGCCCGCCACGTCATCTTCGCCGCGCCGCAGTTCCTCGCGCGCCACGTCATTCCATCGCGCGCCACTTCGCCCGAGTTCACCTACGGCTCCTGGATGGTCGCCAACCTGTTCCTGCGCGACCGCCCCGGCCCGCTGGCCTGGGACAACGTTCTCTACGACAGCCCGTCCCTCGGCTACGTGACGGCCACGCACCAACGCGGCCTCGATCACGGCCCGACCGTGCTGACGTACTACTACCCGATCTGCGACCCCGACGTCCGCCGCGGCCGCGAGAAGCTCCTCGCCGCCGGCCGCGACGACTGGGCCGACGTCGCCCTCACCGATCTCTCCCGCGCCCACCCCAACCTCCGCGTCCTCACCGACCGCATCGACATCATGCGTTGGGGCCACGCCATGGTCCGCCCCCGCCCCGGCTTCGTCCGCAGCGCCGCGCGCCGCGCCGCCGCGCAACCCTTCCGCACCATCCACTTCGCCAACACCGACCTCAGCGCCGTCCCGTTGTTCGAGGAAGCGCTGTATCACGGCGTGCGGGCGGCGGAGGAGGTGTTGGAGGGGGAGGGCGGGGGGACGTGGTTGTAGTCTCTCGTGGCCCGCTCCCCGGCTGCGCGAAGCGTGCGTGAAGTTAGAAATGGACGGATTGTGCTTGCAGGCTCTCAACGCACGCGTATCGTGATCAAAGGTTTCTGCGCGCCGATCGTGTCGACGCGCACAGTGCTGATAGCGCTGAAGTGAACGTAGTGCGTGACGCTGGCGGGTTTCGTGAAATGAAGCTTGATGTAGTCGCTCCCGACTTCCTCGAGCGTCATGATCTGCGGGGTGGTCGTCGTCAACATGAAGACTTGGACCTGCTCATTTTTGAACGTGCTCAGGACTGTTAAGAAACTCGGCAGCATGCGCTTCCTGTAAGTGAGTATAAGGACGTGAGAGGATGGCCGCCGCCAGCACGAACTTGCTCATGGCCTGTTTCTGATCGTGATACTCCTCGAGCGCCGACTTCACGATGCTTTCGCGTGAGAGGAGGAAGAGCTTCGCCAGATCGTCGTCACTCTTGTGATTGAGGAGCGAGAGATTCAGATCGACGACGAGCTCCTTGTCGATCGGTTTGCCGAAGCTGACGCGGAACACCTGCCAGTTCACCCCGTTCGTGAGCGCGACCCACTCGATGCCCTGATTTGCGGCGTAGTCGACGGCCTGCTTGACGTGCTGCTCCTTCAGCTCGATGCCGATCGCTTTTACTTCGAGGAGAAACCGGAATTTCTGATCGATGCGCACGGCGAGATCGCAATATGTCCCGCGGATGCATAGCTCGCGCGTGATCTCCGTGTACTTGTCGAAGCCGAACAGATCCGCGAGCACATCCGATACGATCATCGACGTGTCGGACTCGTTGACGTCGCGCGCTCGCGCAGAATCGAGGATCGGTTGATAGCGCTTCAGACCCGCGGCCAGGCGCTCGGCGACACGCTTCGGAATGGCGGCCATGCAACACCTCCATTCATCAAGACACCAGAATGGCGGTTTGGTGGCGGCGTTTACGGTTTCACCGGCCGCACCTTCAGCCGTCTCCATCTCCTCAGCCGCGATCCCGCCGTACCGCTGGTCGTCGAGATTTGGGCGAATCAGGATCACGAGGTCGAATCGCACGCACATGGCAACGATGAGCTGCTGTTCGTCACCAGCGGCGCGATTTCGGCGGCGTTCCCAACTACGGAACGCCAGCGTCTCGGCGCCGCATGCCCAGCGCCGCAAGCGGCAAGAGCAGCGGCTCGATCGCCAGACGATGTCGTCCTTCCACGTAGTAAACGCTCTGAATCAATGAGATGAGCACGGCGATCCCGACGAGGAACCAGACGTCGCGGCTGCGGTTCCTGGTCGCGCCGACGGCCATCATCGTGAGAAGGACGACCCACCACGCGCGATAGGCGAGCTTCAGTGCCGGCGAGAACGCGGCGCCCCATTGCGGGGAGAACCACCAGAAGTAATAGACGCGCTGCGCAAAGCGGCCGATCGCGGCGAGGGGGCGGGCGCGGATGTACTGCCATGCGGCTTCGCGAAAGACGCGGTCGCGCTCGACTTCGTTCTTCGCGTGCAGAAGCTCGGGCGGGGCGTGGCGGATCACGGGCTGGCCGGCGGTGTCGGTGGCGGAGCCGGTGCTATGGGGGTTGTTGCCGAGCCAGAACACGAGACCGCTGCCGCTGCGCGTGAGCATGAAAGTGTGATGGACGAAGGCGTTGCGGATCGTCCACGGCGCGACGACGGCGAGCGCGACGCCGCCGAGGAGGAGCATTTTTTGGACGCTGTGGGAAAGCGGCGGCTTTGCCGCCGCAGTCCAAATCAGCGGGATGAGGTAGAGCAGGATCGTGGGACGGGTTAGCGCGCCGAGGCCGATGAGCAGTGCGGCGACCATGCCGCGGCGCAGCGAAGGATCGTGGCGGAAACGAAGCAGCGCCGCCGCGGCGGCGATGAAAAAGAAGGAGTCGAGGACGAACGGGTGGAGGACGGAGCTGTAGCGGATGAAGCCGGGATGGATGGCGAGGAGGAGCGCTGCAATGTTCCCGTTCGGCAGCGTTCCGACGACCCAGATCGTGGCCGCGGCGATGAGGAGTTGCAGCAGCACGAGCGCGGTCTGGTTGTGATTCGTCGCCAGGTACACGGCGGCGGCGAGGAACGGATACATCGGCTCCGTATACGAGCGGTACACGACGTCGCCGCCGGTGAAGACGTAGGCGTGGTGCTCGACGAGGTTCGTCGCCAGCTCCTCCTGTTCCCACGTTTGCGGATGGACGAGCGCGCCGCTGGCGATCGCGTAGCCGAGGCGCAGCGCGAAGCCGAGGGCGACGATGAGGGTCAGGCGCGTATGAATCCCCGCGTGCGTAACAGCTCGAGGATCCGCGCCGCATTTTCCTCGGCCGACGCCCCGACGGTGTCGAGCGCGATCTCCGGCGTGAGCGGCGCTTCGTACGCATCGTCGACGCCCGTGAACTGTGTGATCGCTCCGCGCCGCGCCTGCGCGTACATCCCTTTCGCGTCGCGCAGCTCGCAGACGTCGAGTGGCGTATCGACGAAGACTTCGAGGAAGTGCTCGCCGCCGATCATCGCGCGCACGCTGTCACGCGCGGCCCGGTAGGGACTCACGGCCGCGCAGATGGCGACCCCGCCGTGTCGCACGACTTCGGAGGCGACGAAGCCGATGCGCATGATGTTCGTGTCGCGATCCTCTTTCGAAAAGCCGAGGCCCTTCGAGAGATGCGTGCGGACCACGTCGCCGTCGAGGAGCGTCGACTGCCGTCCGTGCTCGAGCAGTCGCGCGACGAGGATCTCCGCGGTCGTCGACTTTCCGGAGGATGGCAGTCCGGTGAACCAGACGCAGACGCCCTGCCGATGCAGCGGCGGGTAGCTCTCCGCGAGGATCGCCGCGGTCTCCGGGCGCGTGAACCAGGAGGGCAGCGGCGTGCCCGACCCGAGGTAGCGCTCGCGTAGCTCCGTGCCGGAGATCGAGCGCGTGGCCGCGCCGGCGGGCACGCGCGACGCTTCTTCGTAGCGATCCTCGTCGACGACGTAGACGAGGTCGTGGAACGGCACCATCGTGATGCCGATCTCGTGAGCGTGTTTCGCCACGAGCTCCTGCGCGTCGTACGGGCCGTAAATCCCGGCGGCGGGGCTGGCGTGATCGCGGCCGACGATGAAATGGCTCGCGCCGAAGTTGCGGCGGATGATGGCGTGCCACAGAGCCTCGCGCGGCCCGGCCATGCGCATCGCCAGCGGCAGGAGCGCGAGCAGCACGGAGCGGTCGCGGAAATAGGTTTCGACGAGCGTCTTGTAGATGCGGACGCGCGTGTAGTGATCGACGTCGCCGGGCTTGGTCAGCCCCACGGCGGGATGCAGCAGCAGCGTGCCGTCGACGCGATCGATCGCGCGCCGGGTCAGCTCCTCGTGCGCGCGATGCATCGGATTTCTCGTCTGAAACGCGACCACGTTGCCGTGCCCGAGCTCTTCGAGCTTCGTGCGTACTTCGGCCGGCGTGAGACGCAGCTCGCGAAAATCGGGCGGCGTCGGCAGGGCCAGGACGCGCAGGGGGCCGGAGGCATTGCGCGTGCCGTCGGCGTCGTAGATCTCCTCGACCGTCAGCACGGCGAGGATCTCGTTCGTCGCGCTGCGCAGGGCGAGGTCGCGGTCGAGCGAGACCGGGGCGTCGTTCGCGACCGGCAGCGTGATCGGCATCGGCCAGAGCGTTCCGTCCGCGAGCCGCAGCTCCGCGAGCACGCGCTCGTGGTCCGCGCGGCCGAGAAAGCGGTCGAGCGGCGAGAACGCGCCGGTGGCGAGCAGTTCGAGGTCGCACTGCACGCGCGGCGAGACCTGGATCGACGGCAGAGCCGCCGCGGCGCGCAGCAGAGTCGCGCGCTCTTCGCCGTGAACCAGCAGATCGACGAGGGTTCCGCCGTACGGCGGATTCAGGGTCATGCGGCCGGAGAGGATACCCGAATGTCTTTCACCGTCACGTCGTCGTCGATGGCGCTGAGCACGAGGTCCGCCTCCGATTCCGGCAGATCGCGCGGCACCACTCCGCGCGCGAGCGCCTGCAGCACATCGGCGGGCGAGTGCTTGAAGTGCACGATGCGCACGAGCGGATGGCGATCGTCGTCGATCGCGGCGCCGCCGAGCTGTTCGAGGATTTTCCGCCGCGGCGCGAATCGCAGCTCGTTCATCGCCAGCTCGAACTCGAGGATCTCGCGCACGAGCGGATCATCGGTGCGCTGCTTCACGAATGCCGCGAAGCGGTAGATCTCGTGCCGGAACTCGAGATCGCGCAGCTCGGCGTCGGCCCAGTAATCATCGAGCAGCGGCTGCAGCTGATCGCCGAGGGCGACGCAGGTATAGTGCAGGAGCGTGTAGAGCGGCGTCACGCGGTTCGATCGATGAAGGCTGCACGTCACCGACATCCCGCGCTGCCAGACGATCTCGCGGAGCCGCTCGCGCTCGCGCGGCGTGAGGTCGTAGCGGCCGAGAAACGGCTCCGCGTCGCCGCGCACTTCGAGGCAGAGATCCGGCGAGGCGATCAGC
>DATFHJ010000167.1:0-4751 GCA_035248585.1 Thermoanaerobaculia bacterium | reverse complement strand
GTACGGCAAGCGCGAAGGGCTGCATGACGTCCGCATCACGCAGGAGGCCTTGCAGAAACTGCTGCGCTATCCCTTCCCCGGCAACGTGCGCGAGCTGGAGAACCTCATCGAAGGCGCGCTCGCGCTCACGACCGATCCCATCATCGATCCCGGCGATCTGCTTTTGCCGGAGTCAGCGGCGGGGACGGACGGGCGCGAGCTGTCCGGCGATCTGCCGACGCTGGGCGAGCTGGAGTCGCGCTACGTCGCCCGCGTCCTGGCGTTCACGAAGGGGAACATGTCGAAAGCGGCCAAAATCCTCGGCGTGGATCGCAAGACTCTGTATAAGAAGCGTGACGAGCTGTCCCAAATATCCACATCTGGGGATTTTTGGGACATTCAATGAGAAATGCTTGATGTGGAGCAAGTTACGGTCTGTCACGCATCGGCAAAGTGGAAATTGGGGAGAAACTCCACAGTGTTGCGTTGTTCCTCAAATTCTGGACAACTCGTGTAAACTACGCCGTCATATCGACTTAGGAGAGATTTCGCTGATCGGGCACGAATGGCAGTCGCGTTGCTCTTGGGTCCCCCCGACAAAAGAGGGGGCAAACCATGAACAACATCGCGCGGACCACCACCACCAAGCTCGAATCGGCGCTGTCGGCCAACTACGTGCTGCCCGCCGTGCTGGCCGTGAACACCGTCGCCTTGCTGGCGCTCAATCAACTGGGCGGCATCCCGGAGTGGATCCGTACCGCCGCCGCTCTGTTCCTGTCCTTTTGAGACGAGGCGCCCAGAGGATCGAGCATTGATGACTGCGAGCCCAGAGCGGCAGATGGAGCTCACGCTCCCGATGGTGCCGGACATCGAGATCGCCGCCGCGCGCGCCGCGGGCAATCTGGCCCGCGAGTTGGGCATGCCGTCGGAGTCGATCGACGAGATGGCGCACGCGATGATCGAAGCGTGCATCAATGCACGCGAGCACTCCGGTAGCCAGGACCGTCGGATCTATGTAAGAATCGCGGGCACTTCACTGGGCGAGGGCAACTCTCGGATCGATATCTGGATCACCGATCACGGGAAGGGGTTCAACGTGACGGAGGCGCGCTCCCGCCGGCAGAAACTCGGCGCCGTCCACAAACGCGGCTGGGGTCTGCAGATCATCGAAGCGCACATGGACGAGGTCTCGATCGAAACGAGCGCCGACGGCACGACGATCCACATGGTGAAATACGGGAAGAACGATGACTGAAGAATTGAAAGTCGCGGTCGATCGAAAGGGCACGAGCGGCGCGATCATGTATACGAAGGGGTACATCAACAACGTCGGCGGGGAGGAGATCGCCAACCGCGCCTACGAGTTGATGGACGACGGCGTGCGTACGCTGCTCCTCAACCTTCGCGAGACCAAGATCGTCAACTCGATCGGCATCAGCATCCTCATCGAGATCATCGAGAAGATGATCGACAAGGGCGGCCGCATCGCCTTCTGCTCCCTCACTCCCGTCATCCACAAGACGTTTCAGATCATGGGTCTGGCGAACTACGCCTCGATCTTTGCCGACGAAGACGCCGCTCAGAAAGAGCTGGCGCTCTAGTCTTGATATCCTCCCTCGCGTGAACTCCCTCGCGGGCTTCATCTACGAACTGCAACAACTCGAACGGTCGCCGATCGCGCGGCACGCGTCGTTCATCCTCGACGCCTTCACCCGGCACACGAAGTTCGACACCGGCGCGCTCTATCTGCGCGAAGGCAATGCCGCGGAGTTGCGTCTCGCCGCCAAGTCGGAGCAGTGCGTGGCGCCGGAGATCCTCGAAGGCGACGCCGAGAGCGCGCTGCGGCCCGCGCCGGCGCTCGTCGTGCCGCTGCAGTCGCACCGCGAGGCCATCGGCGTCCTCGCCCTCGCATGCGAAGGCGCCGAGGCCGGCGACGACGACGTCCAGCTCGCGCACGCCGGGGCCGCGTATCTCTCCACGCTGATCATGAATCAGCGCCTGCTGCAGGAGACGCGCGAGGGCGGCTTCCAGCTCAAGTACCGGTTGTGGGAGCTCGAGTCGCTGTATGACATCGGCCTTTCGATTGCCTCCACGCTCAACATCGACGACCTCGCGGACGAGATTCTCTTCCGCATGATCTCGCTCGCCAACGCGCGCCGCGGAGGACTCTTTCTGCGCGACGCGAACGGCGCGTTCACGCTCTATCGCTCCTTCGGCGACGTGCCGGCGGATCTCCTCGGCGCCGACGGAACGCCGGCCACGGGCGACGAGTTCGCGACCGTGCCGATCAAAGGAAGCAACGACACGTTCATCGGGGTGCTGGCCGCGGCCGAGCGCGAGACGCGCGACGGCATCGCGCCGTTCGAGGCCAACGAGCTGCGCCTCTTGTCGCTGTTCGCGAATCAGGTCGCGATCGCGCTCGAGAACGCGCGCCTGCACCGCGAGGCCCTGGAGAAGCAGGCCATGGAGCGCGAGATGCAACTCGCGGCCACGATTCAGCGCGACATTCTCCCGAAGGCGATTCCGCAGGTGGACGCGATCGAGATCGCCGCGCTCTCGCGGCCCGCGCGCCAGGTCGGCGGCGACTATCACGCCTTCTTCCTGCGCGACGGCGTGCTCTCCACGCTCGTCGCCGACGTGGCCGGGAAGTCGATGCCGGCGGCGCTGCTCGTGTCGGCGCTGCACGCCGTCCTGCAGCTGCTCTTCGCCGAAGGACGCGAGCTCGGCGAGATCGCCACGGAGCTCAACCGGCACATTCACAAATGGTCGGCCGAGAACAAGTTCGTGACGATGATCATGATCTCCATCGATCGCGAAGCGGAGACGCTGCAGTTCGTGAACGCGGGGCACAATCCGGCGTACCTGATCAGCGGCGGCCACATCGACACACTGAAGTCGCACGGCCTCCCGATCGGCATTCTTCCGGGCACGCGCTACGTGACCCAGACTCGCCCCTTCCCCGCCGGCTCGACCGCCGTCCTCTACAGCGACGGCATCACCGAGGCCGAGGACATCCGCGGCGAAGAATTCGAGAACGCGCGACTCGAAGCCCTCCTCGAACAACACCTCGACGGCAGCGCCTCCCTCATCCGCGACCAGATCGCCGGCGCCGTCGACTCGTTCGTCGACGAAGCCCCGCAGAAGGACGATCAGACGCTGGTGATCGTGCGGCGGACGGCGTAGACGCGAACGGCAAGATTCGGGGTAGGGATTTGCTCCTCTCGGGTCACTCTTAGGGCGAGGGAGAGTTTTCATGCGACGGACCTGGATGACATCGAAAGCGAACAGCCGCCGCTGCGCACGGCGCTTGCCGAGCTCGAGACGAAGGCGAAAGCGCAGGGAGTGGCCGACCGGAAAACGATTGGGAAGATCGACGACGAGCTGAAAAGCGGCAGCCTGAAGATCGATCATGCCGATCTCGTCAAGAAACGTCAGCTTGCCAGCGCGCGCCTCGGCGAGATCGAATCGCTGGTCACGCTGCCTTCGAACAGCAATCCGCTCTACCGCGTCTTCGACGATGACTACGACGACTGGTGGATCCACCAGTTCTACCTCGGCGGGGAGTTCGACAGCGTCAGCGGCATTCTCCATCGCGGCTTCGCCCGCGTGGGATATTCGAACTGGCTGCACGTCGGCGGGCTTGTACTTCGGCCCCACGGCCTCGATCGGCGCAACGTTTGTCGATCCGAATGAAATGGAAGCGAAGTCGCTGCAGGTCGGATATCACTACTACGCCGGGCTGCGGGCTGGTTTCGCGCGCGACGCATACGGCGAGCTGCTCTTCGGAAAGTCCAGCACGCTGCGCTCGCACCGCCTCGAGGTCGCGGGCGAACATCTCCTATGAAGTCGACTTCCTGACGCTGACCGGCTTGCAGGCGCCGAAATGACGAGGTAGACCCGCATCAGTTCATCTTCACCACCTCCAGCGTCCGGTGCTCCTCGTCCAGTTGCAGCACCACGAAGTGTTCGTGTCGCTCGATCGTGCCGCGGCGGCCGCGCGCGTAGACGATCACGTGGGCGAGCGTTTGCAGGGTGATGTTCGTGTCGTCGGACATGTAGTAGTCGATGTCGATGCGGTAGTCGCCGGCGCGGGCGCTCTTGATCGTGTAGATCTCCGGGCCGTAACCATAGATATAGCCGCCCGTGAACTTCGCGCCCTGTGCGCTCGCGGCGTGATCCCACTTCACCACCTCGCCGCCCGGCTCGGTGATGTGAATGTCGACCCAGGACCAGCCGGAGTCCCACATCAGCTCCGCCCGGAGGTCGTCCTGCGGATCGACGCGAAGGTCGCCGCCGCGCTGGCGCTCGAATCGCGCGAGGTCCTCTTCGACCTGTTCGTAGATTTCCTTGATCGACCAATCATCTTTCTTCGCCGTCGCGCGAATGTGCCTGGCGATCGCCGCGACGCTCGACGCGCGGCCGTGTTTCGCTTCGAGCAGCAGCAGCTCGCGCCACGACTGCGGCTGCGTCGGCGCGAGCTCGATCGCGCGCTGCAACAGCAGCTTCGCCAGCTCCGGCTCGCCCCATCCCTCCAGCACGCGCGCGAGCAGCCGCAGGAGCGCCGCATCATCCGGCCGCGCCTCGGCGAGATCGGACAGCACGCGCGCGGCGATCTCCGGCGAGCGGTCACGGAACGCTTCCGCCGCGAAGGCGTGGAACGCTTTGTCTCCGCCGAGGAGCGCGCGCGCGGCGAGGTAGAAGCGGACGCGCTCGGACGTCGGGCCGATGCCGCGCAGTTTCGCGATCACCTGCTGCGTCAGCTCGATGCGATG
>DATFHJ010000166.1:0-3967 GCA_035248585.1 Thermoanaerobaculia bacterium | reverse complement strand
CGCCGTACCATTTGTCATCGACTTCGCCGTGCGCGCGCTTTTCGTCGAGCACCTGCATGATGTGCTCGCGGTCGATGATCTCGGGATGGTGATTCATGCCGAGGAAGCGCGGCATCGCGCCGCCCGGATCGCGCGCCAGCTCGATCATCGTCAGGGCCGTGCTTCCCGCGGCCTCGAAGGCGACCGGCGCCGATTTGCCCGGCGACTCGATGATCAGATCGAACAGGCGATTGTCGACGACGCGGAAATGCTGCCCGTCCGGCAGCTCGCGCGCGAACTGCTCGAACCACGGATGCTTCAGCGCCTCGCGCGACAGCCGATTCAGCGGCATGCCGCTGCTCTTTTCATCGCGCAGCTCGGGACGCGCGACGCCGGACCAGCGGCAGACGAGCCCGAACGAATGACACACCGCGAAAAACGCCGCGGTGCGGTGCGCGAGCAGGTCGTCGAAGAGCCGGAACAGCGGCGCTTCCCATTCCGTGGTCTCGCGCACGCCTTGGCTCCACTGCGACTCCCCATCATTCAGCCGCGGATCGAGATGACCCGGGCCGCCGGTGCCGAGGTAGAGCTGAAAGCGTCCGTTCGGCGACTCGGGAATCGCATTGCGGCGGCGGACGTCGTACGACAGCACGCGTACTTTTGCGCCGATGCGCACCAGCTCGTCGCGAAACGATTCCGCCGCCTCGAGCACCGCGTGCACGAGCGAGTCATGGCCGACGTTCGGCCAGAAGTGATTCATGTCCAGCATCGCGACGTCGATCCGGTCGCGCGAAGCGGGCGGAACGGCGTCCTCGACGCGGACGTATTCGAAGAAGTCGTGAGGTTGATGGATATCGTGTCGCTGCATCGTTTTCAGAGCACCCCGTGCTCCGTCTCTTTCACGATGTAGTCCACCACATCGCGGAGATCGTTGCGCTCGTTGTAGGCGCGGAGCTGGCGGTCGGCGCCCGTGCCGTGGCGCATGATCTCACGGGCGTAATAGACCTCGTTGCGCGAGCCGAGCTCGTCGACCACGTCGTCCACGAACTCGAGCAGCTCGTCGAGCAGCATCCCGAACGGCACTTCCTGCATCTTGCCGAAATCGATCAGCTTCGCTTCGCAGCCGAAGCGCGCGGCGCGCTGTTTGTTCTCGTTCAGCAGCGAGCGGCGGTACAGGCGCCAGCCCATGTTCTGCTTGTACAGCCGGTACAGCTTCACGGTGATGGCCTGGAACAGCGCGGCGAAGCAGACCGTCTCGTCGACGCGCATCGGCACGTCGCAGATGCGGTACTCGATCGTCGGAAAGAACGGATGCGGGCGAACGTCCCACCAGATCTTTTTCGGATTGTCGATGCAGTTCGTGGCGATCAGGATGTCGACGTACTCCTGATAGTCGCCGAGCGAGCGGAAAAAGTCGGGGATGCCGGTGCGCGGGAAGCGCTCGAAGACTTTCGCGCGATAGCTCTTCCAGCCCGTGTTCTGCGCGCACCAATACGGCGAATTCACCGAGAGCGCGAAGATGTGCGGGAGGAAATAGCGCGCGGCGTTGATGATCTGCAGCCGCGTCTCCGGGTCTTCGATGGCGACGTGCACGTGCAGGCCGAAGATGAGGTTCGCGCGGGCGAGCATCTGCAGCTCGTACACGATCTGCTCGTAGCGCGGATTCGACGTGATCGGCACTTTGGACCAGTGCGAGATCGGATGCGTTCCGGCGGAGGCGATGCGCAAGCCGCTCTCGCGCACGAGCGTGCAGATTTCCTTGCGCAGCCGCGTGATCTCGCGCCGCGCCTCGAAGATGTTGCGGCAGATCGGCGTGCCGACCTCGATCACGGGATCGTGCATCTCCCGCTTGATCTCGTCCTTCAGCCGCTTCTCACCCTCGGCGAACATCTCCTGGATGTGCGACTTGAGCTCGCGCGTCACCGGATCGATGACCTGGAACTCTTCTTCGATACCGAGGGTGAAGGTCGGGTCGGGCATGAGGGAAGGATATCGCCTAAACCGGCTGCAAAACGTCCTTCGTCGGATTCATGACCGTCGGCCAGTTTCCCGTCAGCTCGAATTTCTTCTCGCCGCGCGCGATCTCGATCAACACCTCGGCCATGTTCTCGACCATCCAGTCAAAGTTCTCCTGGCCGACGGAGTAGAGGTCGGCGTCGGGCGCGCAGTTCATGAAATCGATCGCGTACGGGATGCCGTCGCGGACGGCGAATTCGACGGTGTTCATGTCATAGCCGAGGCCTTCGCAGAGGGCGAGCGCGTCGCGGCGGATTCGGGCTTCGAACTCCGGCTCCATCGGCGCCGGATTGCGGACGTAGCGCTCGTGGAACGGTGCCTTCGGATCGTAGGCCATGATGCGCACGCGGCTGCGGCCGAGGACGTAGCAGCGGTAGTAGAGCTCGAACTCGATCGCTTCCTGCGCCATCATCGTGAGGTCGCGCGTCTGATCGTACGCGGCGAAGAATTCCTGCGGATCGTTGCACTTGTACACGTCTTTCCACCCGCCGCCGTACGCCGGCTTCATGAAGATCGGCCAGCCGAGGTATTCGAAGACCTCGTCCCAATTCACCCAGCGCATGTTGCGGAACGACTTCGCGTCGGTGTTGGGCGGATATTGCTTGTGCGGCAGCAGCACGGTTTTCGGCACCGCGACGTTGGCGGCTTTCGCGACGAGGTTGTCGAAGAACTTGTCGTCGGCCGACCACCAGATCGGGTTGTTCACGATGCGCACGCCGGAGGCGGCGGCGCACTTGAGGTACGTCCGGTAGAACAGCACTTCGTGGCTGATGCGGTCGAGGATGACGTCGTACGGAAAGACGCCGTCGTCTTTCAGGAACGAGATCTCGACCGGCGCGCCCTCGACGTCGTCACCGCCGCGCTGGTTGATGGCATTGATGAGCGCCCAGGGAAAGGTGTCTTCCATCCCGAACAGGATGCCGATTCGTTTTTTTCGCATGACGGGCGGATCGTATAGCATCACGGGCCATGTATCGCGAACACGTGAAATGGTGGAGCCCTTCTCTCGGCCGGGACATGGAGTTTCTCTGGTTCGGAAAGTTCGGGCGGCCGGTGATTCTTTTTCCCACGTCCGCGGGCCGCTACTTCGAGAACGAGGACTTTCATCTCGCCAGCTCGGTGAAGGACAAAGTCAACGCCGGCGAGATCCAGCTCGTGCTCGTCGATACGGTGAACGACGAGAGCTGGTACAACAAGAACGTGCACCCGGCGGTGCGCGTCGCGCGGCACGTGCAGTACGACAAGTACCTGCGCCACGAGCTCGTGCCGTACATTCACAACCGCGCGCAGCGGGGCGATCTCGCGGTCTACGGGGCGAGCTTCGGCGGGTATCACGCGGCGAATTTCGCGGCGCGCTATCCCGACGTCGTCAGCCGGGCGATCCTCTTCTCGGGCGTCTTCGACATCCGCTCGCAGCTCGACGGCTACTGGAACAACGACGCCTATTTCAACTGCCCGGTCGTCTACATCCCGAACATGGATTCGGAGTGGGTGGGCAAGCTGTCACGCGTGGAATGGATCATCGCCACCGGCGAGCACGATTCGATCGTGGACAAGACGCGCGAGTTTTCAGGATTGCTGTCGGCGAAGGGAATCCCCAACTACGTGGAGATCTGGCCGGGAGTGTTCGGCCATGACTGGCCATGGTGGCGGGAGCATTTGCGGCGGTTCGTGTGAAGTGGTGGAGCGGCGGGCTTTAGCCCGCCGGCCCCGTTACGGCGGGCTAAAGCCCGCCGCTCCACAAATAGCGTGATTAATTACTGGCGCGCTTTTTAGCCATCAATTCCCGCAACGTATTGCCGGGAATCGATCCTTCGATCGTGATCGAGTCGGCTTTGCGCGTGACGTCGAATTTGCGAAGGACGGAGACCATCTCCGGCGCTTTGTCCTTCACGGCGAGGCGCATCGCGGCGAGCGCGCCGCGAACGGTGTCTTCGAGGAGGGCCAGCGTCTCGGAGTCGTTCGAGAGGCC
>DATFHJ010000165.1:0-38735 GCA_035248585.1 Thermoanaerobaculia bacterium | reverse complement strand
GCTGCATCGTCTGCTTGACCATCGAGCCCCAGAGAATCTCTTTGTTCTCGCGCATCAGCGCCTTGATGGAGTCGATGAGCAGCTTGAACACTTCCGCTTTCTTCTTGTCGCCGCCGGTGGCCACGGTCGGCGCCTTCTGCACGCCGCGCACGAGATCCTCATAGAAGATGAACTCGTCGCAGTTGTCGATCAAGAGATCGCTCGACGAATTCTTCACGCCCACGCCGATCAGGTACTTGTCGTTCTCCTTCAGCTTCGACACGAGCGGCGAGAAATCGGAGTCGCCCGACGCCACGACGAACGTGTCGATGTGCTCCTTCGACCAGCACATGTCCATCGCGTCGACGGCCATGCGGATGTCGGCCGAGTTCTTTCCGGAGTAGCCGCGGCCCGGGATCTCGATCAGCTCGATCGCCGCCTCGTGCAGCTCGCGCTTGTAGTCGGGGAACTTGTCCCAGTCGCAGTACGCCTTTTTGACCACGATCTTCCCCTTCTCGAGGATGCGCTCGAGCAGGAGACTGATCTCGAATTTCTTGTACTTCGCGTCCATCACGCCGATGGCGATGTTCTCGAAGTCGATGAAGAGGGCAATTTTATGTTCGCTCATGGTGCGGGAAGAGTCGCCGTAGTCGGCGTCGTCGTTCTCGAAGTGGGGCTTGCGCTGTGGCACGGCGCGGCATACTAACAAAGGAACGCGCCGGCTTCTGCCTTATCCTACGCGCGCGTGAAGTCCTATCTCACCCTGGCCCGGCCGTTCACCCTCATGCCGCCGCTCCTCGGGATCATCTCCGGGGCCATCTGTGCCTGGGGCTCGGCCCACAATCCCGATCCCTCCCGCGCCGTCACGGCCTCGGTCGTGATGACCGTCGCGCTCGGTTCGCTTTGCGCCGCGTTTCTCAACGCCGCGAACAACTCTCTCAATCAGATCTACGACCTCGAGATCGACCGCATCAACAAGCCCAATCGCCCGCTCGTCACCGGCGAACTCTCCATCCGCCAGGCCTGGATCTTCACCTGGATCATGTACGCCCTCGGCACGCTGCCGACGTGGCTCGTGGTCGTCTATCCGCACGTCACCTGGGCCCGGAAATTCTTCGCGCCGCTGCCATGGCACGAGTGCTTCTTCATCTACGTCATCGCCCTCATCTCCACCTTCGTCTACAGCGTCCCCGCGTTCGGCCGGACCAAGGCCCATCCGATCGGCGCCAACGTGACGATCGCCATCCCGCGCGGCTGCCTCCTCAAAGTGGCCGGCTGGACGATGGTCGCCCGCGCCTCCTTCGCCGAGCCGTGGTTCATCGGCGGCATCTTCATGCTCTTCCTCCTCGGCGCCGCGTCGACGAAGGATTTCAGCGACATGGAAGGCGATCGCGCCGGCGGCTGCAACACGCTCCCGATCCGCTTCGGCGTGCGCCGCGCGGCCTGGATGATCTCGCCGTTCTTCATCTTCCCCTGGCTGCTCATGCCGCTCGGCGCGCACTACGGCATCCTCACCGGCAACGAGACGTTCCTCAAGATCCTCGGCCTCGCGCTCGCGCTCTGGGGCGCGTACACGGTCTGGCTGATCGTGCGCAATCCCGACGAGCTCACCTCGACGGAGAACCATCCGTCGTGGCGGCACATGTATCTGATGATGATGGCCGCGCAGGTGGGATTCGCCGTGGCGTATCTTGTCTGACGTGCGCCGCGAAGTCTTCTCGCTTTATCACGAGCTCCGCATCGCCGCCTGGGCCGGCGCGATGATGCTAGCCGCGGCCGCGGGGATCGCGCTCAAGGACGATCTGTCTCTCCTGCTCATCCCTGCCGCGATTGCGTGCTACGCGTGGGTCTGGTGGCACCGCTCGCGCGCCGCGCTCGCCGATGACTACATCCTCCTCCTTGGCGCGCTCCTCGTGAGCGCGGAGGTGCTCACGCGCTGGCCGCGGCAGTTCCTCCCGCTGGCCGTCATCCACGGCCTCGGCGCCTATGTCTATCGATCGCGCCTGCTCCTCTCGCTCTCCATCAGCGCGCTCGCCGCGTTCATGGGCATCGAGCGCCGCACGACCTTGGGATTCAACTCCGAGCTCGCGCCACGCGCATTCCTTACCGCCGCGATGCTGATCGCCTGGCGCCAGATCCATGTGGCGACCGCTGCCCTCAGCGGTCGCGATTTCCTCCGCGTCTTCGAGTACTTTGCAATGCACCTCACTTTGTGGGGCTCGCTCACTTTGCTCTCTGAAGACAGAACGTTCACCCTCGGCTGCCTGCTCACCATCGCCTTCGCCGCCGCCGCGATGGCCTGGGGCTTCAAACAGCGCAGCGAGCCGTTCGTGCTGATCGCGTTTGTCTACGGCGTGATCGCCGCGATCGCGTTGCTGGTGCATCACTTCAACGACGCCGAGGAGTTGGTCGTTCTGGTTGGCTCGTTCACCGCGATCGTCGCGCTCATCGCCATCGACAGGAGTTTCCGTGCGCGTCGAGCATGAGCGGAAGACCTACGGTCTCTTCCCGCAGGTCATCTTCTTCCTGCTCACCTGCGGCGCGCTCGCCGCGTTTCATCAGCTCATCGACGAAAACGGCATCATCACCGGCGTCGCGGCGCTCGCACTCGCCGAGTACCTGATCCACCGCTATCGCTGGTACCGCACGGGCGTCGAGGCCGCGCTCTGGATCGGCGGTCTCTTCGCGCTGATCAGCGAGCTTCCGAACAGCGGCAAGCCGGAGGCGATGCTCGTCCTCGCCTCTGCCGCCGCCATCGCCGGCGCTCGCCTGCGCCACCCGGTCTTCGGCGCGCTCGCCGCAGGTCTCCTGATGCACTACTTCGAGAAGAAATGGGACCTCGGCGTCCTCGCCGCGCTGCTCATCGCGGCGGTCGCGATCGCGCTGCTCTGCCGCACCTGGCAGCGCCGGTCGAACGAGTGGCTCTTCATCCTCATCGCCGTCACCCTGCCGCTCGCCGGCTGGGCGGAAGCGGATGCGAAGTGGCGCACCGTCACGATCGCGCTCTACGCCGCATTCGGTGTGCTCGCACTCGCCGTCGCGATCGTGAAACCGCACCATGCATTCTTTCTTGCTGCGGCCGAGGGCTTCGCCGTCGCCGCGATCGGGCTCGCGGAGGAGCTCGATGCGCGGCCCGAAATCGCGCTCGCGATCGGCGGCGCGCTTCTCCTCTCGCTCTCGCTCGTCGTCTCTCGCGCGCTTCGCGGCCGCACGCGCGGCTTCGTTGCGACCAAAGAGCAGCTTCCTGCCGCGGATGCGATCGAAATCGCCGGCGCCATCGCGATTTCTCCGTCCGAACGACCTGCCGCTCCCGAAAATGGCGGCGGCCAGTTCGGCGGAGCCGGCGCCTCCGGCACGTTCTAGCTCGACTGTTCCACGTGCCACATTTTGTGTGCACGGCGCGTGGCTCTACTACATGTAGTGGTCCGGAAAGACCGCAAAACCGCTTTTCCGCAGAAAACCGATTCCGCTTGCTTTTCGCCCGTTTTTCTCCGGCCGAGTCCGCTCAATTTCGCAGGAAATGCTCGCGAAAAAGCTGATGAAAATCACAGCGTTGTATCTGCACGAAAAAGCTGTGCAAAGCGTGTGAGGAAATCGTCGAAAACTTGGGAAATACCCGTCTCCAGCCTGTGCATAACCCTGCGGAAATTCTGTCGAGAACTGGCGGAAATGCAGTGGAACGGTCGCGGAAAAGGCGCAGCTTCCACAATTCGTTCATTAGGCCTTAAGTCCAGTCATCTGAATACTTACTCACGATGTTGTGTTCTATTTTCCGAGCACCACAAGATATTGTGGTGCTCTACTTGACATGGAGGAGGTGCCGGCGTAGCTTGTCTCCCATCAAAACAACGTAGCGAATGTGAGGGAGGAATGAAGGATTTGAAGAACCAACCACGTCCTGGAACCCACTCTCCGGTGCGCTCCGTTTCGCTCCAGATCCGCGATTTCCAGGTCTCCGTGAAGGTCAAGTCCGCGGTGCCTCGAGTGCCATCGTCAACCGTGGCTCGCGCGTCGTTTCGTTGATTTCGATTCCTAAGAGCTAACAGCTAAGAGCTAACAGCTCGTGATGGGGGAGGTAGGGGACGGTAGTTCGATCAGAGGGACACCGGAGTCCCGGCAGCGCTCGGAACAGGATCCGCTGAGCATCGCCGGCCGGCTTCCTTCGCAATCCTCGAACGACCCTCCTCTACTTTTTGTTTTTAAGTGCAGAAAGGGGAGCAGAAGGTATGACCACCATCGATTTGTCGGTCCGCTCGCGTACGTCGCCCACCCGCGGTAGCAAAGCCGCAAAGAAGGAGACGAAGACAGGCGGAATCGAGGTCGAGCGCTATTTCTCGAAGCCGGGCGTCGACGTCTACGACACGTGCGAGTGGGATCTCCGCAACGCCGCGATCGCGAACGAGAACGGCTCGGTGGTGTTCGAACAGAAGGAAGTCGAGATGCCGAAGTTCTGGTCGCAGATGGCGACCAACGTCGTGGTCTCGAAATACTTCCGCGGACACATCGGCACCCCCGACCGCGAGACGTCGGTGCGCCAGCTGATCGGCCGCGTCGTCCGCACGATCACCCAGTGGGGACGCGAGGGCGGTTATTTCGCCACCGAGGCCGACGGCGATACGTTCCGCGACGAGCTGACGCACATCCTTCTCTATCAGATGGCGTCCTTCAACTCGCCGGTCTGGTTCAACGTCGGCATCGAAGAGCGCCCCCAGTGCTCGGCGTGCTTCATCAACTCCGTCCAGGACACGATGGACTCGATCCTCGGCCTCGCCAAAACCGAGGGGATGCTGTTCAAGTACGGCTCCGGCACGGGATCGAACCTCTCCAGCATCCGCTCCTCGCGCGAGCTCCTCGCCGGCGGCGGCACGGCCTCGGGGCCGGTGTCGTTCATGCGCGGCTACGACTCCTTCGCCGGCGTGATCAAGTCCGGCGGCAAGACCCGCCGCGCCGCGAAGATGGTCATCCTCAATGCCGATCACCCCGACGTCGTCGACTTCATCGAGTGCAAGGAGCGCGAAGAGCGCAAGGCCTGGGCTCTCATCGAAGCCGGCTATGACGGCGCGTTCAATGCGCCCGGCGGCGCCTATGACTCCGTGCACTTCCAGAACGCCAATCACTCAGTCCGCGTCACCGACGAGTTCATGCGCGCGTACGAAAAGGACAGCGATTGGCACACCCGCGCCGTCACCGATCACGACCGGGTGATGGATACGTACAAGGCCCGCGACCTGATGCGGCGCATGTCCCAGTCGGCGTGGGTCTGCGGCGATCCCGGCCTGCAGTTCGACTCGACCGTCAATGACTGGCACCCGTGCCCGAACACGGCCCGCATCAATGCCTCCAATCCCTGCTCCGAGTACATGTTCCTCGATGACTCGGCCTGCAATCTCGCCTCGCTGAATCTGATGAAGTTCTACAGTGAAACGGCGGGATTCGACGTCGACGCCTATCGCGCGGCCTTGCGCATTGTGATTACGGCCCAGGAAATCGTCGTCGATTTCGCGTCCTATCCGACGCCGGCCATCGAGAAGAATTCGCACGCCTTCCGCCCCCTCGGCATCGGCTACGCGAATCTCGGCGCGCTGCTCATGGCCCGCGGCGTTCCTTATGACAGTGAAGACGGCCGCCAGTACGCCGCCGCCATTACGTCGATCCTCTCCGGCGAGTCCTATGCGCAGTCCGCGCGCATCGCCGACAAGCTCGGGCCGTTCGCCGGCTACGCCGTCAATGAAGAGCCGTTCCTGCGCGTGATCGACAAGCACCGCCGCTCCGCGTATCGCATCGACGTGCGCTCCTTGCCGGCCGATCTCGCCGACGCCGCCTGCAAGGTGTGGGACGAGGCCTATGCGTTAGGCCAGCAGCACGGCTACCGCAATGCCCAGATTTCTGTCCTCGCCCCGACCGGCACGATCGCCTTCATGATGGATTGCGATACTACCGGCATCGAGCCCGACATCGCCCTCGTGAAATACAAGAAGCTCGTCGGCGGCGGCATGCTGAAGATCGTCAACAATACCGTTCCCACGGCCTTGAAGCGCCTCGGCTACGACGTCAAGCAGGCCAAGGAAATCGTCCAGTACATCGACGAAAACGACACCATTGAAGGCGCCCCGCACCTCATCGAGCAGCACCTGCCGGTCTTCGATTGTGCGTTCAAGCCCGCCAACGGCACCCGCTCGATCCATCACATGGGCCATCTGAAGATGATGGGCGCCGTGCAGCCGTTCATCAGCGGCGCGATCTCCAAGACCATCAATATGCCGTCTACGGCCACGGTGGAGGAGATCGAGAACGCATATTACGAAGCGTGGAAGCTCGGCCTCAAAGCGGTGGCCGTGTATAGAGACGGCTGCAAACGCTCGCAGCCGCTGTCGACGGCGAAGGATAAATCCCAGCTCGAGGCGTTAGGCGTCACGCCGACCGCCGTGCGCCGCAAACTCCCCGACGAGCGCGAGTCCATCACGCACAAATTCTCGATCGGCGGCCACGAAGGCTACATCACCGTCGGCAAATACGAAGACGGCAGCCCCGGCGAGATTTTCATCACCATGGCCAAAGAAGGCTCGACCATCTCCGGCCTCATGGACAGCTTCGCCACCATGACCAGCCTCGCCTTACAGCACGGCGTGCCCTTGCAGCTCCTCGTCGACAAATTCACCCACACCCGCTTCGAGCCCTCGGGATTCACGAAGAACCCCGAAATCCCGATGACGAAGTCCATCATGGACTACATCTTCAAGTGGCTGGCGATCAAGTTCCTCGACCGCGAGAGCCAGGAGCACGCCGGCGTGGTCCTCCGCGACGACGCGCCGATGTCCACGGGCCCCAAAGCCTCAAACGTCACCACCCCCACCGCCAGCGATCTCTCGTTCATCGACCGCGTCAGCACCGCCACCGCCACCGCCCCCCTGACCCCCGCCCCCGTCTCCGCGGACACGGGCAAAGTGGTCGGCTTCATGATCCCCCCCAAAGACGCCGACAAACCAAACCCCGTCAAAGCCGGCACGTTCCTCTATCAACAGGACGCGCCCTCGTGCAGCGACTGCGGCTCGATCATGGTGCGCAATGGCGCCTGCTACAAATGCCTCAATTGCGGTTCTACGAGTGGGTGCTCGTAGTCGCGGCGAATGGCATAGTCCCGTCGCGTGAGCACTTTTGGGCCGGCCGTGAGGCCGGCCTTTTTGTTGTTGAAGGCGTTGCAGGCGGGGTATATCTAGATTGGGAGTTGGGCGGACCGAGCGGCGGGTTCGCGCGGAACGGCAGTACCTGCTAGGATGCCGGTGTGAGCGACTCGACACCGCTGCCACCTCACTCCGGCGCGATCGTTCGACCGTACACGCGGGCTGACTACGCTCAAGTCATGCAGCTCCTCTCTTTCGTGCCGGAGTTGTATCCAGGTGGCGACCGATGGCTTAGTCAGCGTCTCGACGACTGCGCGGAGCGGCGCGCAAGCTGCTTGCTCGCAACGTTTGGCTCGTCAATTGTGGGCACCGCGATCGATACCCCGAAGGGTGCGAAACGGCGGAAGTTGTCGACCTTCTTCGTTGCGCCGACCGCACGCGGCCGCGGTATCGGTTCCCGTATTTTAGATACCCTGATCGCGGCATGGAGCCGCGCCGACATCGAAAGCGCCTACGTTACCGTCGCCGATAGCCGCGACCATCTCCTGCGCCCATTGCTCGTTTCGCGTGCTTTTTCTGTTGTCGCTCTCGAGCACCACCGGTACGGCGATGAACGGCATGAGTTGATCTACGAATGGCGCCTGAAATAGCGCGGCGAGTAGTTCTGATTTCGCTCCGCCCCGTCTACGCTGACCTCATTCGCGCAAACCGCAAGATTCATGAGTACAGGCGAGTGCGGGTTTCCATTCGCTCCGGCGATCTTGTCTTGGTCTATGAAACGGCTCCGGTGGGTCGCGTGACGCTGAAGTTTAGCGTCGGAAGGGTGTACCATGGCGCGCCGAATGAACTGGCGCAACTCGAAGCTGATGGCGAGGTCCGCCGCCTCGTCGCTCAATATCTTCAAGGGGCCCGCACCGCCTCGGCGCTTGAAGTTATCGCTCCGGTCGAGATAAACCCGCCAGTCACTTTAGGGTTGTTAGCGGTCCTCCGGGCGCCGCAGTCTTACATTTATTTAAACTCGGCAATAATATGGGATTCTTCGGGGTGCTCTACTTAGGTGACCAAGCCGACGTTGTCGTTTCGGCCTGCCACCTGAATTTGATTTCACTGGACGGCCTTTTTGGCCGTCGTGTTTTGCTGCTGGATGTCGGCCTCAGAATCCGGGCGGTCACCGGTTCCAAGCCCAAGGCCGTAACGATCGTCCTGCCCTGCATGAGTAAGAATGAGCAATTGCATGATCTCTCCGCTGCTCTCCGCGACGACCGGCTTCGAACGCTGATTTTTGCGCGTGCAGTTCCTTTAGTCGGCGATACGATGACGCTTCATAGTGAGTCCGTGACGCTCTTGCCAATCGACGTTCATGCGTCGAAGAACGAACATAACGAAGCAAACTTCTCCCAATGGCGCGTGGTGTTCGCTGATGCCCTGAGCGACACGCAGGATGCGTATGTCCGCCTGCGTTTCAGGTTGCGGGCCGCGACAACTGTATGGGAGTGGCAACGTAGCGCATTCGTAAGGAATCGGGCGATCGTTGACTTCCGAGTCGCCGATGCCCGTGGCGTCACGTCAGTGCCGAATCGCGACGCGCTTGTGCGCCGTATTCTTAGTGTAGAAGTGCTCAACCTGTTTGTAATCGCGCCGATGTGGCTGCGGATGCGATTCGCCAGCCCGAATCTCGAATACACGAGATTGTTTGAGGGAGCGGTCTGGGAGGATTATCTCGGTCGCGCTGCGGGCGACAAGCTAGTGGTGTATCAGTGGGAACAGCGTAAGGTTGGTGCCGACAAACCCTACCGGGCTTTCCTTGAGCTCGGACGCGAGCCTGAGGCGGTCTCTCTCGGAAATCACGCTCGTGCTGCGGTAGTGACCGTTATCGCCCTTTTGCTCGTCAGCTTTCTCTTGGATAGGTTTGCCGCTTTTCTGCCGGGCCTAACACGAATCGCTAAGTGGTTGGCGGTAGCAGTCGGCAGTGCCATCACGCTCTCCATTGTCCTGCGACTGCTCTCATTGACGAAATTGGCACGCGATGTCTGGCGGTGGGCCGTTCAGAAGTTCGAGAAACTGGAAGAGGCTTACTACCGCCGGCTGCGTAAGTAACGGCCGCCCAACTCCGCGTAAGAACTCACAATGAGTGCAATTCGACGCCATTCGATACGTTCGGAACGCGTCGCGGTCTACTAAACCCCCACCCTCCGCTTGCACCCGACGACCCGCCGCACCTCATTCCCGCAAGCCTGCCCACGCGTCTCGGCGGCGGCTCGCAGGTGAAGCGGACACCTAGCGTCCTTCGTCGTCCTCCGGTTTCCCCTCCCCCCGCCCACCCCACCCCGGCCCGGCGGGGGCGGTGGGCAACGTCCCCTCGATCGGCTCCCCGTGCTCATCGAAGCGCACGCCGAAGCGCATGTTCACGGCGCGGAGGGCGGCGATGTCGCGGGGGCTGGACTTCCGGTGGGCGATCAGGGATTTCGCCAGGCCTTGGAACGCGTCGAACATCATGTCCAGCGTCTGGTAATACTCGGGGTCGGATAGCGGGTCGGGATGCGGGACGTCCACCTGGACGCCGTCCAGCTCGAAGCTCGTGAGGTTGGGGAGTTGCGCCAGCACCTTCCGGAGCGTGGAGAGCGTGACGTTTCCGCCGCTCTCGAGGGTTGCCAGTTGCCGGCGCTGCACCTTCGCCAGCTCGGCGAGCCGTTTCTGGCTGTATCCCATGTCATTTCGGGCCCACCGGATCGCGTCGTACCAGAGCATATGATCACTTTATAGCACCGGTTGCGTCTTTTTGCCGCATATCCGGTTGACGCTGCTAAAGCCTCGGCTCATTTTATAGCGCTATGTTGCGCTATAAAAGAGCACAGGCCGAGAGACGCGGGTGGGGGGCCTTCCGGCGGAAGGTCACGATCTGGCGTCGGCAGATCGGGACCTGCCGACGGCAGGTCAAGACCTGCCATCGCCAGATCCTGATCTGCCACGACCAGATCCCGATCTGCCAGAGCCAGGTCCCGATCTGCCAGAGCCAGGTCCCGATCTGCCAAAGCCAGGTCCCGACCTGCCGAAGCCAGGTCCCGATCTGCCGAAGCCAGATCCCGATCTGCCAAACGCAGATCCGGATCTGCAAAGGGCAGATGGCGCTACGCGCCCGCCCACCGCCCACGACCAAGTCCCTGGCGCCTGTCCATCTGCGAAAAGAAAGGAATTACAAGGAGATAGATCATGGCTACCACGAACACACTCACGCCTTCGCCGCACGTTGAGGCGGCTAAGGCGCTTCTCGACAAGATCCGTGGATTGCGTGCGGATGTCCCGAGTTTCACGCCGCACGTCCCGTCGGAGGTCCCGAAACTGCTGCAGAAGTCGATTGTCCCCGACGATGCGCTCGAAGCGTCGAGCGTGGCCGTCCAGATGTTCACCCGGCTCGAAGAGGCCACGAAAGCGGATGCTGCCACGCTCCGGAATGCCTACGGCTACGCGCTGGCGTATGACCCGGTCGTGAAGGAGCTGTTTGCCTTCGCCCGCTCCGTGGCGTACACGATCCGCGTGCAGCGTGCCGAGGCTGGGGAGAGCGCCCTGGACATCTACGCCGCGGCGACGCGCTTCAGCAAAAAGAAAGACGGCGCCGAGTTCATCCCTTATGTCCAGGACATGAAGGCCAAACTCGCGAGGTTGCGCCGGCCGCGGAAGGCGACGTTGAGCCCCGCCCCCGCTCCCGATGCCACCACAGCACCGTCGAAGACAGTGTAACCCCGGAGGGCGGCAGCAATGCCGCCCTCTCTTTTCCGATTCACCGTGAAACGTTCTCCTCGCGCCCGTCACTACTCATGGAGGTGTGACATGGCGAGCAGCGAGACAACCCAACCGGACGCGCAGTCGAAGGGTTTATCACCGGCCGTGGTGACGGCGATCGTCGGAGGCGTGGTGACGATCGTCTCCGTCGCGCTGCAATTCGTCGTCGCGCCGATGCTGACGAAGAACACGGTCGCGGCGGACGTGCAGACGACGTCTGCACAAATGCAAATCGAAGCGCCGCACGCGACGGCCCGCCTTGCGCGCGCCATTCCGGTCGAGCCGCTCACGATCGCCACGATCGATCGGAGCATCGTCACGGTGCTCGGCGTGCGGCGCTTGTCCGTCACCGACGTCCAGGATCTCAACTGCTGGCAGTTGCGCGTGCTGCGGAACGCGTCGCCCGCGTTCCATGGGCATCGCTACAAAGACGTCGCGCTGGATCAGCTCTTCCGCGCGCAGCCCTGGTACTCGCCGCGGCGGGAGGCGCCGCTGTCCGCCACGGAGCTGGCGAACGTGTCATTCATTCGAGGAATCGAAGACGAACGTCACTGCTCCGCGGGCGGCACCTGACTCTCCACGTCGGCGCTTTCGATGGTTTCGAATTCCGACGATCCGTCGTCGCCCGCTGCTTTGCGCGCCGCACGTTTCGCAGCTTTCAGCTGCTGCCGCTCCCGCTTCGCGGTTTCTCGCTGCCGCTTCGTGAACGATGGCCGTGTCGTTGCCATGGAGCGTGCCTCCTTAGTAAACAGAAAATGAGAAGGGACAGAATCGCTTCTATCCCTTCTCTCAGAAAAATGCGATGGGAAGACTAGACGGCGACGACGTTGGCCGCCTGCAGGCCTTTCGGGCCCTGCACGACGTCGAACTCGACCGCCGCGCCTTCGGGAAGCGAGCGAAAGCCGCCACCCTGGATCGCGGAAAAGTGGACGAACAGATCATCACCGGTCTCGCTGGTGATGAAGCCGAAGCCCTTTGCGTCGTTGAACCACTTGACGGTGCCTGAGGTTTTCATGCGTGAATCTCCTTTCTGTGCTGCCCTCGGAGATTCACGAACATGCAATCGTCTCGACACGGCAAACCACTGATGACACGCCCAACCGGTTGCCGTGGTATCGAATTCCTCCGCGCGCGCGTCCAATCTCATGATGAGCCGCAAGTGGATCATCCCGGCGATCCTCTTCGTCACCGTCGCCTCCGCGCCGGTTCTGTTCGCTCCGCCGCTGAGCGAGCTGCAGCAGGCCTGGCAGGCCACCGGTTCCTCCTGTGTTCCGACCGGCTTCCTCGATCGCGCGCGTGCCATCCGGCCCTACCTCCTCGGCCGCCGCGACGCGCGCAGCGATCTGAGCAAAGGCCACCTCATCCTCAAATTCTGGGGTCGGCCGGTGCCGCCGAGCTCGATCTATTACGACCTCTTGCGCAAGCGATTCGGTGTCCGTTCGATGATCGTCGGCGGTTGCGTGGTCATGACCGGCGCGATGGAGGAAGCGGCCGGTTACAACGACGTGATGATGAGCGAGATCGAACGGCGTCATGGCCGCGCCGCGCTCGACCGGCTTTGGCGCGAAGCCGATCTGTTGTACCGGGCAAAGAAGGGCGGCCCCTGAGAGCCGCCCTTCCCATCGCATTACTGCTTCTTCCCTTCGAGCTCCTGCACCCGCGACTGCAGCTCCTCGATCGTCCGCTGCTGGTGCTGCACGACCTTCGTCAGCACCGCGGCGATGTCCATGGGCGAAAGCGCTTTGTGATCCGTGGTCGCGACGAGATCCGGGACGTCCTCGGCGATGAAGCCGACGTTCAGCTCGCGCGGGTTCGCCTTGTACGCGAACGTCACCGGCTGCAGCGCCTTCACCGCCGCGAGGGCCGCGTTGTCGTCGAGCGAGTGAATGTCCTGCTTCAGCTCGCGGCTCGACGCGTTGAACCACGTCCCGGCGTCGAGACGCGCGCCGCTGCTGTGGTGAATCTGGAAGAGCGGCGACGCCACTCCCATCCCCAGCCGGCCCGTGCTGTCGAGGACGAGCGTGTTGTTGGGAGCCGAGGGCTTGATGATGAACGGATTCTGCTCGTGATTCACATCGCGCACGAAGAAATTCGCGTCGCTCGCCACGATGTCCCACGCCTGGAACGGCGCGGTGCTCTGTTCCATGCGGATCGTCGGTGAGCCGACCACGCTGATCGTCAGGTCTTTCGCGGGAGTGGATGTGCGCAGGCCGATGCGGCCGGTGCTGTCGAGGTAGAGCGCGTTGTTCGGCGTCGCGCCTTCGATCAGCAGCGGAACGGTGGCGGCGGTGAGGTCTTCGACGAAGAACTTGTTCGCGCCGCCGCTGCTGATGTCGTTCGCGCTCAGCTGCCAGTCGGTGCTCGCGAAGCCGACGCTCGTCGACGTGTCCTCGAACTTCAGGCGCGTGTTGTTCTCCTTCAGCTTGGCCGTGGCCAGACCGTACGACTCCGCGTTCGTGCAATCGAGACCGGCGCAGACGCCGCCGGTCGCGGAGACGTCGTCGGAGAAGAACGTATTCGGAACCGGCATCCCGGGCCGCGCCGACACGGCGGCGCGCTCGAGCCTATCCGGCGAAACGATCGCGCCGTTGGCGATGGTGAACGTCCCGGACTGCACGAGCGCGTCCGACGTGCGCAGCTCGTACGCGTACAAGCCGTCGGCGAGACGGTCGAGCTTCAACATCGGATTCAGACCGCTCGCGAACGTTTCGCTCGTCACCTCGCCGTCGGGCCGCTGCAGCGTGAGCACGGCCGGCGCGGCAGGAGACGCGGGAATCCATTCGATCGCCCGCGCGGTCGTGACGACGCGCGCGAGCCGTTCTTCACGGCCGGCCGCGAACGCGGAAAGGGACGTCAGAACGAGAACCATGAGAGAGAAGCAGAATTTTGAGCGCACGAATACCTCCTAGTTCATTGACTCACTGACATAGAGCGGGCGCGGATCAGGCCCCGCGGGATGGATTGATCGCAGTGCGGAAAATATGAGACGCGGCGGTCCGGCCGGCCGTGTGCTGCGTCACGTTGCCGCGGGTATCATCCCGAGGTGCCCACCACCTCGTACGACTGTCCGAATTGCGGCGCGAACGTCCGCGATGACGGTGACAGCGAGGTCGTGCGCTGCAGGTTCTGCGACACGGACGTCGCCATCCCTCGCATGCGCCGCGCTCCGTCACGCGCGGAGCTGGAAGCGGAGCGCGATCAGATCCTGAGCCGCGAACACGAATTGGGTGCTCGAATCAAACAGGCCGGTGCCCGCTCCCTCGAGGACTATGTCGTTCCGCCGATCGGATGCTGCGGTCTCTACTTCGCGCTGTTCGTCGCCGGGATGCTCGTTCTCACCTCCCTCGGTCTGAAGGACTCGAAAGAGCACGTGCGCATCGTGGGCGGCGTTGCCACGCTCGCCGCGCTCGTCGGCCTCCCGGCCATCATCTGGCTGCGCGAGAAACGCCGGCGTGCGCGGGTCGACGCCCTGGAGCGCGAGCGCACCGCCGACCGCGACCTGCGCGACGATCGCCTGCGCGAAATTGCCCAGCAGTTAGAATCGCACCGATGAGCTACGTCGACGACAATCTCCTGCCTGGCGAGCGCGTCGTGTATCGCGCGCGACTCCATCCCCTCATCTACACCTGGGCCATCGTCCTGGCGATCGTGGGCGCCGCGGCGGCGGTCTTCGGCATGCTCGCCGAGGGACTCATCTGGATTTCGTGGGCCGGCGCGGCGATCCTGCTCGTTGCGGCAATCGCGTTCGGAGTGAGTCTCATCAAGTCCTCGTCGTCCGAATTCGCGGTGACGAACCGCCGCGTGGTGATCAAGGTCGGCGTCATTCGCCGGCACACCGTCGAGCTGCTGCTGCAGCAGATCGAAGGCATCGGCGTCGATCAGACCGTCATCGGCCGGATGTTGAACCTCGGCAGCATCGTCGTCATCGGCACCGGCGGGACGAAAGAGCAGTTCACGAACATCGCCAATCCCCTCGAGTTCCGGCACCAGGTGCAGGCGCAGACGGCCGGCGGATACGAAGTCGCGGCGCCGGCTGCCGCGGGCCCGGCCGCTCCCGGCGGAACGTACTGCGGCTCGTGCGGGACGCAGAGCCCGCAGGCGGCGAGCTTCTGCTATCGCTGCGGAAAGCCGCTGGTGACGCCGTAATGCCGCTGAGCGACCTGCTCACCAACAATCGCGCCTGGGCGGAGGAGATGCTCCGCCAGGATCCTGACTTTTTCACGCGCCTCGCGGAGCGGCAGCGGCCGCAGTATCTCTGGATCGGCTGCTCGGACAGCCGCGTGCCGGCGAATCAGATCGTCGGCCTCTTGCCCGGCGACATGTTCGTGCATCGCAATGTCGCCAATGTCGTCGTGCATACCGATCTCAATTGCCTGTCGACGATTCAGTTCGCGGTCGATGCATTGAAGATCGGACACATCATCGTCTGCGGCCATTACGGCTGCGGCGGCGTGCTGGCGGCGTTGCGCGACGAAAAATTGGGATTGATCGACAACTGGCTGCGCCACGTACAGGACGTGCGCGTGAAACATCAATCCGAGCTCGATGCGCTGGACGGCGAAGAGCAGCAGCACCGCCGCTTGTGCGAATTGAACGTCATCGAGCAGGTCGTGAACGTCGCCGGCACGACCATCGTGCGCGACGCGTGGGCGCGCGGCCAGTCCCTGGCCGTGCACGGCTGGATCTACGACATCCACGACGGCCTCCTGCACGACCTCGGCATAAAACAGCAAGGGCGGCCCTGAGGCCGCCCTTTTCCACTTCTTCCAGCAGCTCGAGCAAGACTCGCTGCTCGAAACAGCCGATGTCGTCGATGAAGGCCTCGACGTCATGAAGCCCCATCAATAGCCGGCGCGGCTCGTCCGCCAGTTTCCGGCGCTTGATCTCCGCATTGAGCCGCGCGTGCAATTCGGGATCTTCCTGCAATGCGCGGCGCAGACGGAAAATCGTGCTGTCCCGCCGGCTTTGCTCGGAGCGCCGGTTCTGCTCCGCGTGCGGAACGAGCGCCCCACGATTGCGGCGGTACTTGCAGTGATGCTCCCAATGTCCGTACGCGTGATCGCCGATGAGCCCTTTCGGCAGAATCGCGCGCACGTACTCCAGCGCCTCCTTCGTCGTCATGCCTTTGGTGATCGCTTCACACCAGCGCATGAAGTGACTCAGCTTGTCACCGCTCCGCCGGTCGAGCACGACGTCGCGCAGTTGCACGTCGCGGAGAAGATCGGCCGCCGTCTCGATCGGATCTTCCACGCGTGCCTCGATGTGAATCGCGCGCCGATGCGCGCGCTTCCGGGTCGCCTTCGTCCGTCGCGCGAACACCCGGTACGTCGACGGAAGAATGCTCCGGATCATGTCCCTCAACTTGTCGTTTCTCATAAAGCAAAAAGCCCCTTCGGCGTGTGTATGGCCGAAGGGGCTCGAGAGGCCCGCGATTCACAATGAATCGTTAGGCGCTCGAGAGACCTCCGGCCGGTGTCTGCGTCATTGGTCTGGTCATGTGCAAGGGACGCGCATTGTACGGCTGAGCGACTGTCTCTTGCAATGCATTCCGGCGCGAACTGGAAGGATCAGGAAGTGATTCGCGACCGCAACTGGGTCAGCAGCCGCAAACCGGATGACCTGCCGGCGTTCAACAGCGGATGGATCGGGATTCACGGGAGGTGCGGCAGTAATCAGCCGTTCTCGAGAATCCGCTTGAGCAGGGCGAGGTCGTTGCGATTTGCCTTGCGCATCGCCCTGGCCATGAACGGTGCCATGACCGAGGTAAACCCGCTCGGGTTGCCGCGGTTCCTCAGGGTCATGTGCGTTCCGCCCTGGGCGTTCGGCGTGAACGTGTAGGTCGTCTCCATCGGAAACGGGCCCTGCGCGGTGCGCATGACGAGGCGCTCATTGGGGACGAGATCGGTGATCTCGTAGGTGTACTCCAGCCGCCGCCCGAGAAACTGCGCGATGAAGGCGACGCGCGAGGCGATCGCCAGCGGCTTCGGCGTCTTCCATTCGACGCTCTTGATGTTTACGTACCACTGCGGCGCGTGGTCGGGATCGGCCGCATACGCAAACACCTCGGCGGGCGGGCGGGCGATGTCGATCTCGCTGACGACGTCTACGTGCAAACGGTCAGTCCTTGCTGACCGCGAAATATAACGCCACCGGCCCGAGGGTGATCGTCACGACGAGGAAACACAACACGGCGATGTTTGCGGCGGGGATGTTGATGATCTCGATCGCGCGCAGGAACCAGGTCTTCAGCGTGTCGCTGAACGAGAGACTGCCGACGATCGTGAGCACGAACGCGATCGCGGCGACGAACGACGACGCTTGCACGAGGGTCAGGGTCCGCGAGGCGACGCGCGCGGCTTCCTGCCGTTCGCGCCGCTGGATCCGCCACCACACCACCCCCGAGGTCGGCACTTCGGCGCGCGGGGCGTCGGCGGCGATCGCGGTGGCGACGAGCACGAGGTCGCCGCAGATTGCGCAGGCCGCGGCATGCTCGCGCAACTCGGTCACACACGCATCCGGCCACCGGCCGGCCATCAGGGCGTCGACGATTTCAGATTCACGGGTGCAGATCATTGGGGACTCCTGCGAAGCAGCACGGCCAGTTTGCGGCGCGCACGGAAAAGAAGCAGTTTGATGCTTGCCGATTTCAGGCCGAGGATCTGCGCGATCTCTTCGTGAGACGCGCCTTGTCCATATGCGAGCCAAAGCATTTCGCGCTGCCGCGGCTTGAGCCGCTCCATCGCTTTCGCCAGATCGGCCCGTCCCTCGGCGCGGCTGGCGGTGCGATCGTCGGCCGTCAGCTCATCGTGCTCGGGCAGCGGCACGATCTCCGCCGTCCGCTGCCGCCGCGACGCATCGCGGGCCAGGTTCGTGGCGATGCAGAACAGCGCGTTGCGCCGGTGCGTCTCGTTTTCGTAAGCCGCACCGGCGCGATAGAAACGGTAGTAGGTTTCCTGCAGCAGGTCATCGGCGGCGTGGCGGTCGCGGGTCATGCGCACGAGATACGCCCACACGCCCCGCGAGGTCCGCTCGTAAAACGCGCGAAACGTCTCCTCGTCCATCAGCGGCATCGCGCGAGCTTCCGCGTCCGCACGACTGCCGGCATCCGAGAGCGCATCGCCCATGATCGCGTCGACACTGAATCGCATCATTCGCCGGTCGTTGCCTCAGCGGGAGGTTGCCACAAACCGAGCCGCCGCGAAAGGACATAGGAGACGACGGCCGACACGACGAACCCGGCGCCGATGGTGATGCCGAGGGTTCCCATCGCCGACAGCGGCTGCGCGACCTCCTTGTCGGTCACGCTCCAGCCGACGAGCTGCATGCCGATGCCTGCCGCCGCCAGCACGATTCCCACCTGCACCGACCAGAGCACGCGGCTGATCGGCGCCGCGACCGCGCGCGGCGTCTCCAGCTGGATCGGCGCGGACTCCAGGAAATGCCGCCCCGCCGGCGTGTTGACGTACTTCAGAAGATCCTCGTTCGCCGCGAAGCGGTCCAGCAGTTTGTTGTGCACCTCGGACTGCATGCGCGAGAGGCGGTTCCAGCGCCGGTGGTCGATGACGGTCTTGATCAGCCAGATGAACACGCCGCCGAAGAACATGAACGCGCCGAAGATCGAAATCGTCTCGATGAGCCGGTTCCACATCCGCGCGCCGTTCGTCTCCGGCACCGGATCGCTCGGGATCCAGACCGCCTCGAGGTAGTAGTTCGGGTTGTGCGGCACCTCGGGATGCGCGGTGACGAACGACGCGAGCGCGGGATAGTTGGCGATGTAGGACTGGTTCGTAAACAGCGTCGGATCGAGCTTCAGCGTCTTCGCCACCTGCGGCGGCAGGCGGTTGAGGATCCCGTACAGCTGCTCGCGCGTTTCCGAGCTGTCGATGTCGGTGACGACGGTGGTCGTCTTCGTTTCGGCCGCCGCCGTCGTCGTGGCGGTGGTGGTCGTTTCCTGGGCAAAGACCGGCAGCGCGATCACTGCCAGCAAGAGGATTCGTCGTAGAAGGTTGGCGGTCATTCTCATTGCTCCTGACCGCTTGTTACGCAAGGGTGGGGGGCGGGTTAACAGCTACGCGGCGGAAAGCGGCCGCAGCGCGTCCCCGTCCATCGTCGTGACGGCGACGCCGTCGCGGTAGGCGATGCGGTGCCCGGCCACCGCGCGGACGCGCTCGCCGCTGGTGAGGATGCCGGTGAGGTTGAGCGGATCGGCGGCGCTGATGACGTGGAGGATGTGATCGGGCGCGCCGCGGCGGATCTCGCGCAGTTTCTCGACCGCCTCCGGCAGCGCGAACTGCTCGCCGGACATGCCGCTGACGAAGCGGCCTCCGCGGATCTCGCCGCGCGCTTCGAGGCGGCGATAGACACGCGCGAGCTCGCGCCACGGTGCGGCATTCGCCTCGCGTGCCGCAAGCCGGCGGAAGATGATGCCGTAGCGGCGCAGGAGGATGCGCGCCTGGGCCTCGACGTCGATTTCGTTTTCTTCGACGAGCGACCAGCGTCCCGCGAGCGCTCTTCGTTCAGCGGAAGAGATGAGCGCGCGCAACCCGGCGAAGCCGTCCGAGGTAATGAGTCCCGCGGACACGAGCTCGCCGAGCGCATCCTCGGAGCCGAGGTCGCGGGCGAAGGAGGCGCCTTTGGTGCGGAGAATTTCGACGATGCGCTGCGCGTCCTCGCTGACCTGTGGAGCGGTGGGCTTCAGCCCACCGATTTCCGGCGGGCTAAAGCCCGCCGCTCCACGGACAAACAACGCAATCGGCGTTGCGGACACCAACGACGTCTCCGCCGCCGACACCCGCGCCCACCCCACCTCCCCGCTCAAACAAAGCATGTCGAGAAGAGTCGGCTCGTATTGCGCCACGCGCAGCGGCAGGACGCTTCGCTCCCACGCGCTCGCGGCGACTTCGAATCCATCGAGCTGCGCGATCACTTCCCGCAAACCGTCCACGCCCGCGAGGCGGGAGGAGGGCGTCGCGTGCTGCCATTCGAAGAGGAAGCGGGTAAAGTCGGTGGCGGTGACGGGCTCGATCTCCGCGCGCAGGCGGTGCAGCGTGTAGCGATGGATGCGCGCCAGGAGGCGCCGGTCGCACCATTCGAGCTCGCGCGTTTCGAACGATCCCCGCAGCACCGCGCCCTCGGCTTCGAGCGCGAGCAGCGCCTGATCCGCATCGCGTTCTTCGATGTGCAGCGACGCGGCGAGGGCGCGGGCGGTGGTCGGGCCGGTGATCGTCATCCGTCCGCGGATCAATTCGACGAGCGCTTCTTCGCGCGTCCACGCGCGATTGCGCGACGGCGGCGCGCTGATCGGCGCGGTCCACGTCGGATGCACGGCCAGCAATTCCGGCAGCCGTTCGGCGGTGATCCAGAGATTGTTGACCAATGCCGCACGCCGCGCCGCAACCAGGTCATCAAAGGAAAATCCACCCGATTCTTCGGCGGTCAGAAACGATGCAGTCAGCAACGCGTCATGCAGCTCGTCCGCGTCGCGCGGGTCGGGACGCTCTTCATCGCGCACGCGCTCGATCGCCGCGGCGTCGAGCGTGCCGTAGCCGTCCGAGCCCGCGCCGCGGCGCTGGTAGACGGCCTGCGTGCGCCGCTCTTCGAGCGGCGCGTCGTCGAGGAACGCATACGGTTTGGCGTTGAGGATCTCGCACGCGAGCGGCGAGGGCTCGGGGGTATCGCGCGCGAGGCAGCGGATCTCGCCGCTGTGAATGCGCGCGAGCACGTCCGCCAGTCCGTCGAAGTCCATCGCCTCTTCGAGGCAGTCGCGGACGGTCTGATTGACGAGCGGATGATCGGGGATCTCGCGGTCGCCGGCGATGTTCTCGAAGCACGCCGCGGCATCGGGAAACACCGCGGCCATCAGATCGTCGGCCATCGATCGCTGCAGCTGCGGCGGTACCTTGCGGCCGTGGCGGTTGCGCGGGATGGCCAGCGAGATCGTCGTGTTCCAGCGCCAGCGCGTCTGAAATACCGGCGCGTCGAGCATGGCCTGCACGAGCACGTCCCGCGCGGTGGCGGGATGGAGATAGCGGAAGACGTCCGCGAGCGGAAACGAATGCTGCGGGCCGAGCGACAGCAGCACCGCGTCCTCGGTCGCCGCGGCCTGCAGCTCGAAGTTGAACTGCCGGCAGAAGCGCTTGCGCAGCGCGAGCCCCCAGGCCCGGTTGATGCGGCTGCCGAACGGCGCGTGAATGACCAGCTGCATCCCGCCCGACTCGTCGAAGAAGCGCTCGGCGATGAGCGTGTCCTGCGTCGGGAGCTCGCCGAGGATTTTCTGGGTGGTGGCGAAGTAGTCGGTGAGTTGCGCGAGCGCCGCCTCGGGCAGCAGAGTGGCCATAGGACTTATAGGTCCTATAGGTCCTATACGACTTATAGGTCCTACGGCGAACTCTTTCCGCAAATCACTCACCGTCCGCGACAGCTCATCGCTGCGCGCCGGCGCTTCGCCGAGCCAGAACGGAATCGTCGGCGGCGCGCCTTTCGCGTCGGCGACGCGCACCGTGCCGCTGGTGACCTGCAGGATCTGCCATGAGGCGTTGCCGAGCTGGAAGATGTCGCCGGCCGTGCTCTCGATCGCGAAATCTTCGTTGAGCGTCCCGATGAACGTGTCCTCGCCTTCGAGGATGACGCGGTAGTCCGCGACCTCCGGGATCGCGCCGCCGCTGGTGATGGCCAGGATGCGCGAGCCGCGCCGTCCCCGCACCTCGGCGTTCACTTCGTCGCGATGCACGAGCGCGCCGCGGCGTCCGCGCTTCGTGGCGAAGCCGTCGGCGACCATCTTCAGCACGTCGTCGAAGTCTTTGCGCGCCAGCTCGCGATACGGCCAGGCCCGGCGCATCAGCGCGTACATCTGTTCTTCCGAATAGTCGCCGCACGCCGACTCGGCCACGATCTGCTGGGCCAGCACGTCGAGCGGCGCTTCGTGCGCGACGATGCGATCGAGCTGGCCCTGCTGGATCGCGCGCAGGAGCGCCGTGCATTCGACGAGATCGTCGCGCGACATCGGGAAGACCCGTCCCTTCGGCATGCCGGAGACGGTGTGTCCCGAGCGGCCGACGCGCTGCAGCAGCGTGGCGATGCGGTGCGGCGAGCCGATCTGAATGACGAGATCGACGTGACCGATGTCGATGCCGAGCTCCAGCGACGCCGTCGCCACGAGCGCCTTCAGCTGCCCGTTCTTCAAACGCGTCTCCGCATCGAGCCGTTTCTCTTTCGAGAGACTCCCGTGATGCGCCGTGACCGCGTCCTCGCCGAGGCGCTCGCTGAGATGCCGCGCCACCCGCTCGGCCATCCGCCGCGTGTTCACGAAGACGAGCGTCGTCCGGTGCTCCTGAATGAGCGCCGTGATGCGGTCGTAATACTCGTCCCACACCTCGTGTGCCATCACCGGCTCGAGCGCGGAGCGCGGGATCTCGAGCGCGAGATCCATCTCGCGTTTGTGGCCTTCGTCGACGATCACGCATTCGTTCGCCGCTGTCAGATACTTTGAAACATCCTCGATCGGCTTCTGCGTCGCCGACAACCCGAGGCGCAACAGCGGTGCGTTCGCTACCTCTTGTAGACGCTCCAAAGTGACGGCAAGGTGCGCTCCGCGGCGCGTTCCGATCACGGCGTGGATCTCATCCACGATCACGGTCCGCGCGGTTTTCAGCATCTCCCGCGACTTCTCGGCGGTGAGTAATAGATAAAGCGACTCGGGGGTGGTGACGAGGATGTGCGGCGGCTTGCGCAGCATGGCCGCGCGCTCGGACTGCGTGGTGTCGCCGGTGCGCACGGCCGCGGTGATGCGCGGCGCCTCGATGCCCAGCTCCTCGGCGACGCGCCGGATTCCCTTGCGCGGCTCGGCTAAGTTCTTGTGAATGTCGGTACTTAGCGCCTTGAGCGGCGAGACGTAAACGACCCGCACTTCATCCGGCAGCGGCGCCTGCAATCCCTCGACGAAAAGGTCGTCGAGCGCCGTGAGAAATGCCGCGAGCGTCTTGCCGGAGCCGGTCGGCGCGGCGATGAGCGTGTGCTTCCGCTCGCGAATCGCGGCCCAGCCCTGTTTCTGCGCGGGCGTGGGCGTACCGAGGGTGTCGGAGAACCAGCGTTGAACGGCGGGATGGAAGCGGGATAGGGGCATGAAGTCTCGGTCGCGATTATGCAACAACGCCGTTGGTTCTACGCGCCGTGTCGAAGTTGGTGCCATCGACTCCGCGAGCGCGGCTCTATCGTCCAGCCATGGCCGAGAACTTCGGGCAGATCGTGCGCGGCGCCGGCTACAGCGGCATCCGCGTTTCGGAGCGCGTCCATTCGCAGCGCCAGCACCTGCAGCGGCATGCCCACGAGTCGTTGCAGATCTGCCTCGTGCTCGAAGGAGAGCTGGTCGAGGAATTCGATGGCGTGCAGTTGCAGGGCGTGCCGGGCACGGCGATCGTGCGTCCGGCGCTGGCGCTGCATCGCGATACGTTCCGCAGCGCGACCGTGCGCACGCTGCTCGTCGAATATTTTTCCGTGGCGCGGTTCGAGAGTCTCTTCGCCTCCGCGCAGCGGCCCCGCCTGTTGCGCGATGAGCTTTGCCCGGACGACATCCGGCGCGAGCTGCGCGGCACGGACACGGCGTCCGCAACCGCGCTGGAAGGATCGCTGCTGCAACTGGCGGCCCGGATGATCCGTTCGATGCACGAGCCGCACGGGCGGCTCGTGGCGATGGCGAGAAAGCGCATCGACGAGTCGATGCCGCGGCGGATCGATGCCGGCGCGCTCGCCGCGGAACTGCAGGTGAGCCGCTCGCATCTCTTCGAGACCTTCCGCCGCGTCGAAGGCAAGACGATCGGTGCGTACATCGCAAGCCGGCGGCTCGAGCGCGCGCGTGAGCTGCTCACGCGGACGGCGGCGCCGCTCGGCGAGATCGCGGCCGTCTGCGGCTTCGCCGATCAGTCGCATTTCACGCGCGTCTTTCGCGCCGAATCGGGCGAAACGCCGGCGCAGTTTCGACGGCGATTCCAGGCGGCGACGATCGTTCAAGACGATCGACGCTTCCCGAACGACTGTTAGGGCATGCGAGTCCTGACCGCTCTCATTCTCGTTCTGACGTTCCACGCATTCGCACAGCCGGCGCAGTTGTCACCGGAGTTCAAAGCCGCGCAACAGTTGTTCACGGAGCAGAAGTGGGCCGAGGCCGCGGCGGCGTACGAAAAGCTCGTCGCGAACGACGCCAAAGATCCGCGTCCGCGCGCCGCTCTCGCCGCTTCGCTCTATTACCTCGGCGAATTCAACAAAGCGCTGCCGATTGCGCTCGAAGCGAACCGCCTGCTCTCCGATCCGAAAGTGCAATTCCAGTATCCCGGCCTCCCGCCCGGCATGGTGATGGCCCGCGTGGCGCGCATCTACAACCGCCTCGGCAAAACCGATCTGGCGTTCGAGTGGCTGGAGAAGGCCGCGAACTATCCGATCCCGAATTTCGCCTCGCTCGAGAGCGAGGCCGATCTCGCGAACCTGCGCGCCGATGGCCGCTGGAAGAGATTCATCGACACCGTGCGCGGCAACACCGACCCGTGCAACATGCGCGCGGAGTTCCATCAGTTCGATTTCTGGCTCGGCGAGTGGGACGTTCTCGGCGCGGCGGGGCAGAAGCTCGGCACGAGCAAGATCGAGCGCGTGCTGAATCAATGCGCGATCTTCGAGACGTACACCGCGCTCCCCGGCACCTCGGCCGCGCCGAACTACGTCGGCCAGGCCTTTCATTACTTCGACGCCAACACCAACCGCTGGGCGCAGTTCTACCTCGACACCACCGGCACCCCGTTCGACTGGGTCGGCGAGTTCTCGAACGGCGTCATGAAGTTCGAGCGCAAGGGACCGTACGGCCCGTCGAAGCTGATGATCCAGCAGCGCATGACCTTCTCGCCGCTGCCGGAAGGCAAGGTGCGGCAGCTCTTCCAGCAGTCGATCGACGGCGGCAAGACCTGGAGCACGGGCTTCGACGGCACGTACGTGAAGAGGGTCTCGTGATGAGAGCGCGATCGCTCGTCATTCTCCTCGCACTCGCATTGCCGCTCGGCGCGCAGTTCAAGAACGGCAATCAAACCGTCATCCTCGAGCTGCCGCGCACCAGCCCACGCTGCGAGCTCACGCAGCGGATCGGCCTGACGGACGTGAAAGTCGTCTACCACCGCCCGCAGACGAAGGGGCGCACGGTGTTCGGAGACGTCGTCGCGTACGACCGCGTCTGGCGCGCCGGCGCGAACGACAACACGACCATCGAATTCACGCATCCGGTGAAATTCGAAGGCAACGAGCTTCCGGCCGGCCGCTACGGCTTCTTCGTCGTCCCGCGAAAAGAAGGCGAGTGGACGGTGATCTTCTCGAAGAACTCGACGTCGTGGGGCCACTTTTCGTTCGATCCGAAAGAGGACGCGTTGCGCGTGAAGGTGAAGCCGAACGCGACGCCGATGCGCGAGGAGCTGACGTTCGATTTCCGCGAGCTGCAGCCGGACACGGCCACGCTGACGCTGGCGTGGGAACGCGTGGAGCTGCCGCTGCATCTTGCGGTCGATACGAGGGCGATCACGCTGGCCAGCCTTCGCAATGAGCTTCGCCATCTTCCTGGCTATAAGGCCGAGGCGTGGTACGAGGCCGCGCTGTATTCGGTCGACAACGAGTTCAATTACGACGAGGCGCTGCAGTGGATCGAGCACGCCATCGGGATGGAAGGGGAGCGCTTCGAGAACCTGGATCTGAAAGCGCAGATCCTGCGGGGCCTCGGAAAGCAGAAAGAGTCAGAGGAGGCGCAGGCGAAGGCGCTGCAGCTCGCGGAGCCGGAACAGTTCTATGGATATGGAGAGCGTCTGATCCGCGAAAAGCGGCTCGAGGAAGCGAAAGCGATGTTCATCGCGCAGGCGAAGGCGCATCCGGACGTCTGGCTGAACTGGTACGGCCTGGCCCGCGTGCAAGTCGCGTTAGGCGACCGCGCCGCGGCGAAGACGTCGCTCGAGACCGCGCTCGCACATACGAACAAGCCGCCGGCCCAGCGGAACGTGCGTTATCTGCTGGACCGGCTGGCCGCGGGACATGCGATCGACTAGAGACCGCCGCACTTTTTATAGAGGCCGTTGAGCGCCGCCGCCGACAACGAGCCTCCCGTGAAGACGCTCTCGAATTCCGGGATGAGGGCAACGGTATAGGCAAAGATGTGCTGATAGAACACCTGCACCGCGAATTTCACGGTGCCGTTGTCCGGATGGTCGCCGGCGGGCTTCAGCGAGCCGTTGTACGTCCCGGTGAACTGCGCCTTCGGCAGGTTGTCGTAATAGTTGATCAGTCCGCGGTTCGACCGAAGCTTGCTGACCAGACCGGCGATGCAAAGCGTTCCTTTGAGGTTCGGCGTGTAGATGTCGTGGATGGTATTGAGCTCGTTCCAGGCGCGCGGAACGACGTCGATCGAGTTCACGACGTTCTGATTCCACGCGCTCGTCGCCGTGCTGCCGGCCTTGGGGAACGTCTTCGAGAACAGCGTTGCGAACGCTTTGTCGCCGGGCGTCGGGCCCGCGCTCGGGTAGACGTAAACGGCGGACCATTTCGTGAGGTCGAACCCCTGGTTGACGGCCAGGTCGAGGGCCAGCGTGGGAGACAGCGCGCCTCCGAGACTGTGGCCGGTGAAGACGAGCGTCGCATTCTTCGCCGCCACGCTGTTGAGATATTGCTGGAGAGTGGCGCCGTTCGAGGTCAGCTGCTCGAGGATGTTGACGCCATCCTGCGTCCCCTGCGAGATCTTTGCTTTGGTCGAGCCGAAGGGGACTCTCGTGTGGACGTCGAGGTCCTCGGTCTGGATGTCGAACGCCGACACGGCGTTCGTGCCGGCAATGGCGACGATGTAGACCGGATTTCCGCCCTCGCTCCCTTTCGCCACGAAGGCCGTGTTGTCCGCGACCTTCGAGTCGTTCTCCGACACGACCACCGGTCCCCATCCCAGCGTCCATCCCGTGCCGAGATACTTCGTGTTCTCCGACGTGACCGAATCGAACCGCTTCGTGACCGCTGCTTCCAGGTCTGCGACCGTGGCGTTGGTCAGCTGCGCGGCGGCGTTCGAGATCATCGAAAAGACAAAGGTCTTCTGCTGCAATGTGTATGCGGCCATCTCTCTCTCTCCTTCAATTGTTTTTGCTGAGGCTGTTATGGAAGGAGAGCCACCAGGACGGAAATCCCTACCCCGGCTTTCACCACCACTTCCACGTCCCGATGACGTGCTTTTCGAACGCGAACGTCGAATCGTTGTTCACGATCACGCGCACCCAGCCGACGTCGGGGGAGCCGGGGACTTCGAGGCGGGTGAGGTTGGGCGCGTCGCGTTGCGGGTGATCGACGGTGTACTCGTGGTCGTCGCCGTGGATGACGAGGACGGGCTTCCTGAACTGTCGCGCCTCGTCCTCGAGCGTGCCGATGAACGGCTCCCAGGCCTGGTGATACTTCGGATCGATCTTCTCGAACGGCGGCGTGCCGTGAAAGGCGATCACGACGGCGCGCGCGTTTGTTCGCTTCGCATCCTCAAACGTCGCGCGCGTCCACGCCGCGGCCGCGTTCGTGCGCCGCTTCGCGGCTTCATCGTCGGCCGCGGTGCGGTTCGGGAACGGGTCCATGGCGTTGAAGCTGCCCGGCATGTTGACCGTCGCGAAGACGATGTGCTCGTGGCGCCAGCGGCGGTTTTCGGCGAACTCGTTCTCACTGCCGTAGAAAATTTGACGCAGGCGTGTGAGCCGTTCCAAGGGCGCGTGCGATCCCGAGCCGCGCTCCCAGCAGTCCGTCCACTCGTTGTCGCCGGGCGTGTAGAAGACCGGCGCGCGCAGGGCATCGAACTGCTGCTTCGTCTTCCGGTACATCGCGTCGCTGCACGGGTGCCACCAGATGTCGCCGACGTGAATCGTGAAGCGGAGGTCATACGCGTCGAGCTCGCGGCGCAGCAGGCGATAGCGGAGCTCTTCCCACCAGTAGTACGGCGCGTCGCCCATCGTCGCGAACGAAAACGCGCCGGGTGGGTTGGGGGTGGGGTGCGGGGAAGGACCTTTCATTAGGACAGCTAGGACGATGAGTAGGACAGCCAGGACGATCGCGCGTTTCACCACGTTGCTCTCGCGATCTGGGCCATGACGCGCTTCGCTTGTTTGTTGTCTTTGAATCCGCGCGTCAGAACGACGAGGACGTAGCTCGAGCCGTCGGGGCGGAAGACGAGCGCGGCGTCATGCGAGATCTCGGGGATCCAGCCGGTCTTGTGCGCGACGCGTGTGCCGCGCGGCAGCCCGGCGGGGATGCCGTCGTTGTGCTCCTGGCCGAGGAGGATTTCGATCATCTTCGCGGACGCGCCGGCGGAGATCACGCGCCGCTCGGCGAGGGCGCGGAACGTGAGCATCAGGTCGTACGCGGTCGTCGTGTTGTTCATGCCGGCGTGATAGGCCTTGTCGTCCTCGACGCCGCGCAGCACGCGGATCTCATTGGCGCCGATCGACTTCATGATCGCCATCACCTTCGGCGCGCCGATGAATTCGATGACGATGTTCGTGGCCAGGTTCGAGCTGCGGTCGATCATCCGCCGCACCAGCTCCTCGAGCGGCAACTCGGTGCCGACGAGCTCGTACAGCTGCGGGTCGGAGTCCTCGCGCGCCTCGAGCGCGTAGTGCGAGCCGTCGAAGATGCTGACGAAATCGTTCTTCACTTTTACGGGCTGGTCGAGACGCAGCTCGCCGCGCGAGACGGCTTCGAAGATGCCGAACATGACCGGCACTTTCATCGTCGACGCGGCGTGGAAGACGACGTGTTCGTTGCGGAGGAGGCAAGTGGAGGTCTCGCAATACGCGACCGCGATCGTCTTCCCCGGATGCGCGGCGATGATGCGATCGACGCGCTGCTCGAGGCTCGTGCTCGCGCACGCGCCGAGGAGCAGGGCGAGGAGAATCAGTGTCCGGCGCGGTACCAATACGGTGTCTCCTTTGCCCACTCCGTTTTTCCGTAGCGTCGATGCAGGAGGTTGAACGCTTTCTCCGCGAGCGCGTCGGTCTCGGTGTCGCCACAGGAGTGGCGCGTGCCTTTGATGGCGATCGACAAATTCTCGGCGACGCGCGGGTCCCGCGGATGCGCGTTGGCGAGGTCGAGGAATGTGCGCAGCAGCCAGGTCGCGCCGGAGCCGAGCTCACGCAGTTTCTGCACTTCGTCCGTGCCGGTCAGGAACGGCGGCGGGGCGAGGCCTTTCTCCGGATGGTGGAGACACCACCAGCCGCCGCCCTCCTCCTCGTAGTCGAACGACGACCCGCCGTACCACTCCACGTTCGGCTGCTGTCCGGCGTGATGCGCGATCAGGTCGGCGGCGGCGAAGCGCCGCTCGGCGCCGCGCGACTTGCGCCACGTCGTGAAACGCTCTTCGATCGCCGGGCGCAGGGCGAAGACCAGCGGCGCGAGCCGCGCGGCGACGTCCTCGCGGTCGAGCAGGATCGCCCGCGTCCAGGCGGCGACGAGGATCGGCTTGCGGATCGTCTCGTGGATGTCCTTCGACGCCGCGGCATCGGCGAGCAGGTCCAGCGGCATCCATTCGTTCATCACCGCCGCGGCGTCGGGCGCGAGCAGCGGATGCTCGAACGGCTCGGCGCTCTGATCGACGTCGATGCCGACCGGCGTCACCTGCGCGTCGCGAAAATATTCGGCGGGGGAACGGGCGATGCCGCGCCGCTGCGCGAGGAGCAGGTTGCGTGACGAAGTCGGGAGTTTGGTTTCGTCGAGTGCGAGCACGCGATCGAGTACGGTGCGGTCACGATGCAGGCGCATGCGGTGATAGGCGAGCATCGGATAGGCAGGCGAGTCGGGGCCGATCTTCGCCGCGGCCGCGAGCAGCTCGTCGACCTCGCTCGGCGCGTCGACCGCGATCGCGGCGGCGAGCCAGTGCACTTTCTTCGTCGCCTTCCATTGCGCGGTCGCGTCCTTGCCGCTCTGGAACGCGCGAATCCACATCGTCAGATCGTCGCCGGCGGTGCGTTCCGGGTCATCGAGCAGGAAGGTGTAGTCGTCGAGCGCGCGCTTCGCTTCGTCGGCGGTCGCCGCGCCGCGCATCAGCGTTCCGGCGAGCTCCGTCAATCGCTCCTCGGGATGCAGGTGGAAGGCGGTGTAGTTCAGGAGCTGGCGGGCCGGCTCATGGATCGGCGCCATCGAGGCGTCGGCGAGGATGGCGCGCAGGTCGCGCTCCGGCTCTTCGAGCATCGCACCATAGATGGAGGAGCGGCGCAGCAGCGTGCGTGCGGCGACGAGGCGCGCGGTCTGCCACCACGGCGACGATTTGTTGGCGGCGATGGCCAGGAATTGCACGCGCGCGACGTCGTACTTCATCGCGTAAAAGTTTGCCGCCGCGATTTGATACGCGCGGTCGTAGCGGATGAGCGCCGGCAGCGCGGGATCGGCCGGCTTCGGCACGGCCTCGCCCTGGTTGCAATTCGAGAAGACGGTCTCCTGCGCCTCGAGCCAGCTCTGCACCGCGGGGCTGTTCACGCCGAAGCGCGCCACGCGGTCGCGCAGCACCGTCATCGCCTTGCGGAACGACTCGTTCGTGCAGTTCTCGAAGGACGAATAGCTGGCGAAGCGGCGAAAGCGGTAGGGCGTGGACGGTACCTGCGTTCCTCGGATTTGCGCGCGCAGCGAGTCCCAGGCTTGATGCTGGTCCGCTTCCCGGGTTTCGCCGAGACGCCATTGCAGCAGGTCGCGGAAGCCGGCCCGCTCCTCGTCCGATGGAGGGTTGCCGCTGAGCCAGCGATAGGCGACGACGAGATGCGAGCGCGCGTATTCGCGGCCGATGATTCCGATGCGGCCGTCGACGTATTTGTCGATCGGATCGTCGGGGCGGACGCGCAAGAAAAACGCCGGCGTCTCATCGAAGCTGCACGGCACCGCGGCGGCCGCGCAAAGCGCGATCAGTACCGCGGCGCGAATTGCTCTGCGTCTTTCCACGCTGCCTCCGTCCACGGTTTGGAATGAAAGACCCATACGCGGCGCGCGCGCGGAACGGGAAGCGGCTCATCGAGCGCGACGCCGATGCTCGCGCGGCAGCGCGGCTCCACGAAGTCTTCGCCGCGAGCGAGTCGGGCCCGGATGGCCCGCGCGTCGCCGCCCATGCGGAAGAGCATCGGGATGGCGTCGTCTATCGGCAGGTCGCGGATCCAGCGGTCGCCGATGCACCACGACGCGAGCGCGGTGATCGTCAGCCGCGCGTCGATGTTCCTGCGGATGTCGAACAGCAGCGCGCGATAAAACGCGCGCTCCGTGGTCGTGGCGTCGAAGTCGATCTGCAGCTCCTCGGCGTTGCTGTACAGGTTCCGAATCGCCTCGAGCGTCGCGCGACGCTGCTTCGCATCGAGCGTTGGCTGCTTCGTCTCGATGCGCACCACCGCGACGCGATGCGTCTTCGCCGCGAGCAGCAGCGGGTTGCGTCGCGGGTTGATGGTCACGCGATCGTGATCGAGCGTGATCAGTCCCGCGTAGTACGCGACGGTGTGATGTTCGCCGAGGAAGCGGAGATCTTCGCGGCGCTCCCAGGCCCACGGGATGATCGAGCTCACCGCGAGCAGCGCCGCCGCGACGTGCATCACGGGATCTCCGTCCCGTCGATCCGCTTCACAAAGTCGGCGCCGAACAATTTCGCGGGCGTGAACGCGCCCGGCTTGCGCGGCGAGGTGAGAATCGTGCGCACGGCTTCGAGCGTGGAGAGCACGGTGAACTGGTAGCCCTCGCGCACCGTCATCGTCATGGTCTCTTCGTCTTTGCCGTTCGTGACGCGGCCCCACAGATACGTGCGTCCCTGCTCGCGCGCGGTTTCGTCGGGGCCGGCGACGCGGTCGGCGCGTTTGAGGAGCAGGCGCTTGATGGGGCCGAACTGGACGAAGCGCATCAGCCAGCCGAGGCGGCGCAGCTTGGCGATGAGCTTCGGCGGCATCGACTTGTAGACGCGGATATTCGGGATGCCGGTGGTGTGATAGGCGGTCGAGACGTCGCCCCACGGGATGGTCATGGCCACGCGTTTGCCGACGGAGAACGGGATCTCGCGGACGTCGTAGAGCAGCGGCACGACCTTGATCCGGCCGTCGCGGCGGATCGCGCCGCCGAGGCCGAGGCCTTCGATCATCGTCTTCGTCGTGCCGCGGCTGGCGCGGTCTTTCGAAGAGTGCCACGCCAGCCAGAGCTCGTTCGCGTCGGGGAGCTTCGCCTTCAGCATCGCCGCGAGGCAGTCGGTGGGCACGACGTCGAAGCCCGCGCCGGGCAGCAGCGTGACGCCGGCGTTCACCGCGTCGTCATTGCGCGCGAGCACTTTCTCGAACACCGCGATCTCGCCGGTGATGTCGAGGTAGTGCACGCCGGCGTCGAGGCACGCGCGCACCATCGGCTTGCTCGTGTGGATGAACGGACCCGCGCAGTGCAGTACGAGCTCGACCCCGGAGAGATCGGGCGAGGCGAGATCGAACGCGCGCCATTCGCAGCCGAGCTCGCGCGCAAGGGGCTCGATCTTCGCCGCGTCGCGGCCCGCGAGCAGCGGCCGGTCGCCGCGTCGCACCGCTTCGCGCGCAATGAGTTCACCGGTGTAGCCGGAAGCGCCGTAAATCATCCACATGGGGGAACCGTACGATGATTCGCGCGTCACTTCAACATGCGCGTCCTTCGCTCCGCCCTCTTCCTTCTCACCACCGCGCTCTATGCGGCGACGCCGGCCGCGATCGATGCGGAGCGGGTCGGCAATCGCATTCATCTTCCGGTGTCGGTGAACGGCAATGCGCCGGTGGCGTTCGTGCTCGATACCGGCGCGGGGACGACGTCGCTGGATGCGGAGTATGCGAAGCAGCTCGGGATCGAGGGGGAGAGCGGCGGGAAGGCCCAAGGCGCGGCCGGCTCCGTGGAGATCCGCGTGGCGAAGGACGTCGCGCTGCGCGTCGGGGAGATCGACCATGCCATGAAGCGCCTTCCCCTGATCCCCCTCGGTCCGGTGAGTCTTCGCGCCGGCCGGCCGATCGGCGGAGTCCTCGGCCGCGATCTGCTCGGGCGTTTCGTCACCGACTTCGACTACGCCGCGTCGACGATCACGTTTCACGATCCCGCCGCGTTTCAGCCGCCCGCGGGCGCGGTGTCGCTCCCGTTCACGTTCGAGAACGGGCTCCCGACGATCCGCGTGCCTGTCACGCTCGACGACGGCCGCACGCTGAATGTGAGACTGATGGTCGACAGCGGCGCGGGCGCGGCCGTCGTGCTGAAGAAGCATTTCGTCGAGAAAAATCGCATCGACACGTCGCGCGGCATCTCGGCGTCGATCGGCTTAGGGGTCGGCGGCGCGACGAAGGAGCGCATCGGCCGAGTGGCGCGCCTCGAGCTCGCCGGCGTCGCGTTCACGAATCCGGTGACGATGTTCTCCGAGTCGACGGCCGGCGCGCTGGCGGACCGCTCCAGCGACGGGATTCTCGGCGGCGAGATTCTCAGCCGCTTCCGCTTCATCACCGACTATCCGCACAAGCGCCTCTGGTTCGTGCCGACGGACGCGGTGAAGGGGCCGTTCCACTTTGACGGTTCGGGCGTGCAGCTCACGGCCCGCGACGCCACGTTCGCCGCGGTCGACATCTTCAATGTCCTTCCCGACTCCGCGGCGGCGGACGCGGGCCTGAAGGCGGGAGACGAGTTGCGCGCGATCGACGGCCGCGAGGTGAAGGCCGCGGAGCTCCCCGACATCCGCGATCTCTTCAAGCAGCCGGGCAAGACGTACAAGCTGACGATCTCGCGCGGCGGGGAAGAGAAAGAGATCACGCTGACGACGCGCACGGTGATCTGAAACTGTGGAGCGGCGGGCTTCAGCCCGCCGAGAAATCCCGGCGGGCTAAAAGCCCGCCGCTCCACATTACCGGGAAGAACAGCACGGCCTTTATTTACTGCGCAACCACTTTTTGAATCTCTGCCATCTCGATAATGGCTTCGGCGCGGGTGGCGGCGGCGCGGGATCTGTAATCGCTTCGTCTTTTGTGCGCGGCTTGCGCGCGATCTTCGTCACTTCCGCCTTCGGCTTCGATTCTTCGAACAGGCGCGCGGCGATTGCGCGCTCGTCGCGGGCGACGATGCTGTGCGGATAGCGGGCGAGGTAGGCGTCGTACTCGCGGATCGCTTCTTCGTAGCGCCCCGCTTGTGTCAATGCGCGGATGCCGTCGAGCGTGCGCTCTTTCGTCATCGCCTCTTCGACCTGCTGGCGTGTCAGCACCGCGGCCGGCTTCTCGGCGGTGATGCGTTTGCGCAGCGTGACGATCGTCGCAATCAATCCGAGGATGAGCAGGAGCGTGATGATCCAGAACGCGGCGGCCGGAATGCCGCGGCGCGGCATCGGGGGCAGCGTCGCCTGCTCGGTATCGACGGCCAGCGTTTCAATCTCGGTTTCGGGCGGTAACTGCTCGGCGTCGCGCGAGGCGCGGTCGAGATCCTCGAGCGCCTCGTCCGCGTCCGCGTAACGCTCGTCCGGCTTCTTCGACATCAGCTTCGCCACCACCACGGCCACGGGTTTCGGCACCGAGGGATTGATCTCGTTCGCGGACGGCGGCGCGAGGTTGACGACGTTGTAGAGGATGCCGCTGAGATCGGGCGACGCGAACGGCTTCGTGCCGGTGAGCAATTCGTAGATGACGACGCCGGCGGAAAAGAGATCGGAGCGCGGCGAGACCGGCGTGGTCTTCACCTGCTCGGGCGACATGTAGTTCGGCGTGCCGACGAGCGAGCGCGTCGTGGTGAGGCTCGAGTTCAACGGACGCGCGACGCCGAAGTCGGCGATCTTGGCCTGTCCCTCGGAGGTCAGGAGGATGTTCGCCGGCTTGATGTCGCGATGGATGATGCCTTTCGAGTGCGCGTAGTTGAGTCCGCGCAACACGTCGAATGCGATCGGCAGCGCCTCGGCGAGCGGCAACGGACGCGTGCGGCGGAGGCGCGCGAGCAGCGACTCGCCGTCGATGTACTCGGTGGCGAGGTACGACACGAGATCGTCTTCGTAGCCGACGTCGTAGAGCGTGACGATGTTCGGATGCTGCATCCGCGCGCAGAGCTCGGCTTCGCGCTGCAGCCGCTTGTAGAACTCGGTACGATCCTCGTCGTCCTCGAATTTCTGCTCGAGATGGACCGTCTTCAGCGCGACGCGCCGCCCGATGCGCTTGTGCCGCGCGAGATAGACCTTCCCGATCGAGCCCTTTCCGAGAAACGACTCGATCTCATAGTCGCCGTACCGCTGCCCCACCGGCTCCCCGGTCATGAAACGTTAATGTAACGCGGTTTTCGACCTGGGGATGAAGCGTGAGCCCGAGGCGTATCATTTGACCTCCCCTATGCGCGCGCTACTCACCCTGCTCCTCCTCGTCTCCGCCACCGTCCTCCAGGCCGACGATCCGATGTGCGCCACGAGCGAAGCCAATGACGCGCGCGTGCGCGCGCTGCACGATCGGACGTTCGCGCGGCCGCGGCTCATGCCCAACGCGGCCTCCGCTCCGATTGCGCGCGAGGGTGCGTTCTACCTCGGCGTCGACGATCGCGTCGCGCCCGGTCATCGCCCGTTCGATCTCGCCGGGAAGTCGCTCATCTTCGAGCCGCGCACTTCCGGCTACGCGGTGCGGCGCGAGAACCTGCGCTGGTACGAGCCCGCGAGCGAGCCGGTGCGCGACTTCTCCACCGGCACGACGACCTCCGTCAAATACGACATCGCCGGCACGCCGCCGGTGTTGTTCGGGCAGCCGGTGACGACGCTGTATCTCACGGCGTTCAACAGCATTCACCTCACCCCGCCAGTGAACGATCCGGCGGCGAATCAGTTCGACGAGCTGGAGTCGGCGGTCTATCCGCGGGCGCTGCTCTCGCCGCTCATGATCACGAACCGCAAGCCGTCGCGGCTGGCGTATCCGCGCCTGTACGTCGAGCGCCGCGACGGGCACCTCGTCATCACCTGGCTCAGCACGACCGGCTCGTCGTTCGGCTACGCCGTGCAGGCCGAGCTGCACACGGACGGCACGATCGTCTATTCGTACCAGTCGATGCGCGACATGCAATGGGGCACGCCGATCGTGTCGGCGGGTTTCAACGCCGCGTCCGCGCAGCGGCGCACGCTGGCCACGGTCAGCGACGCGCGCTCCGATCTCGTCAGCGGCACGTACAACGCGGCGCTCGCGGACGTGAACGACCTGCGGACCCTGGAGATCGCGCGCGTCGGCGAGAGCGAGCTGCTCGCGGTGCGGCTCACGCTCGCCGCGCCTGTGGACCTGGCGTCGCTGACGGACGGGAAGTCGCTGCGGTACGCGCTGCAGATCGATCAGCTCACGTCGTGGCTCGACATCACGAGCGCCGGCTGGACGTTCACGCCCCTCGGCGCGCCGCGCGCGATCGCGAACGGCAACGGCGTGCGGTTCGACGGAAACGCGATCGAGCTGTTCGGCGTGCAGCCAGCGGGAGTCGGCGCGACGTTCGTGCGCGCGTGGTCGCTCACTCCGGGAACGAACCGGACGATCGACTTCGCACAGATCGCGACCGTGCCGTTCGAGACGCCGCTGAATCACATCGCCAGCGATCTCTCGTCGGTGGCGAGCAACAACGTGCTCGCGCTGCCGATCGCCGAGCCGTTCGTCCTCGGCGAGTTCGATCCGCTCGAAGTCTGGAATCGCCTGCAGTCGACGTATGCGCTGAGCAGCTACGACGTCGACGCGGTGGCGATGTATCAGTCGTTCTACACCGACATCATCTTCTACGCCGGCGCGTATTCGACGGGCGGCAATCCAGGCGTAGACGGCATCTATGCGTCGTCGACCTCGCGCGGCACGAAGGCGTTCCGCTCGCCGGCCCTCCTGCACATGAATCAGCTGACGTACGGCTGGAACGCGACGGAGCGCAATTCGTCGCACGTGATGATGCACGAGCTCGGGCATCGCTGGCTCTACGCCTTCCGGATCATGGAGAACGGGCAGCTCGCGCGGCCGCTGAGCCCCGTCAGCTCGCACCCGGCCGCCTTCGTGCACGCGCCGGCGGCGTTCCCGGTGTACGAGGAGACGGAGTCGTCGGTGATGGGCGGTGCGAATTTCTCGAGCGAGAGCGACGGCCGCTTCCGCGCGCATGCCGCGAACTACGGCTACAGCTGGACGGACCTCTATCTGATGGGCCTCGCCACGCCGGAAGAAGTGCAGCCGTGGTTCTATCTCGCGAACAGCAATCCGGAACTGCCGAAGGAGTACTACGCGCCGGACAACCAGGTCGTGTCCGGCGATCGCCGCGACGTGAAGTTCGACCAGCTCACGGCGGCCGAGGGCGTGCGCAATCCGCCCGCGGCGCTGAGCCAGCGCGTGTTCCGCGTGCTGTACGTCCTGGTGACGGAGAACGGCGCGCCGACGAATGAAGAAGTCGCGAAGATGAACGAGTGGCGCGCGCTGCTGGAGAAGAACTTCGCCATCGCCACGGGCGGGCGGGCGCGGATCGCGACGGAGTACGTGACGGTGCCGAAGAAGAGGGCGGTGCGCTGAGCCGGGTCGCGCTCTGGTTCTTCACCCTGCTGTTTCTCGCGCTGCAGATGCGCGAATTCGTCCTGCGCGGCGGCTGGTCGCGCCCGAAGACGGTGATGCGCCGCGCGGACGCAAGCCTCCTGCTCCTGCGCCACGCCTCGAAGACGCTGCCGCAATACGCGCGCGTCGCGCTGATCAAGCCGAAGGGGCGTTGGGATGATTTGGGCATGCTGGCGGTAGCGCACGGGCAACTGCCGCATCACCACGCGGTGCTGGAAACGGCCAATCCTGACTTCATCATCGCCATCGACGCACCGCTGGAGGATCCGCGCTACGAGCCGATCTACGACGCGCCCGCGGGCAGCATCTGGAAGCGCGTGCGATGAGATTCGCGGTCATGACGCTGCTCGTGTTCCTCGCGGGCGGGTGGGCGCGCAGATCCATCCCCGCCTGCTTCGCCGCCGGGCTGGTGGCGCTCGCTCTCGAGATGCTCGTGTTTTCCGTGCTCGGTTTGCGCTGGACCGTTCTTGGATTGATCGTCGTACCCGTCTTGCTCACACTGTGGAGCGGCAGGCTTCAGCCTGCCGAAAACGGCGGGCTGAAGCCCGCCGCTCCACTTGCCCTCCTTCCAATCATCCTCTTCGCCATCACCGTCCTTTCCGCCACCGCCACCTCGGGCGACTTTGTTTTTTTCTGGGGGACGAAGGCGCAGCGGTTCGCGCAGCAGGGGATGCTCGACGTCGAGTTCCTGCGCAATCCCGAGCACGCGGTGATGCATCCCGAATATCCGCCGCTCGTGCCGCTGTACTACGCGTGGACGATGCTCGGCGCGAGCGAGCTGAATTGGTTCGCGGCGATGGCGTCGGCGATCCTGTTCCTCGGGCTCGCGACGTGGGAAACGCGCAGCCCCCTCTTCGCCGCGCTCTTCGGACTGCTCTTCATCCGCAACGACATCGCCGGCAACGCCGAGCCGGCGCTGATCTTTTTCGAAGTCGTCGCGCTGGCGGCGATCGTGGCGAAGAACGACCTCGTGGCCGCGGTCGCGCTCTGCGGCGTCGCGCTGACGAAGATCGAAGGCGCGGTGTTCGTCGTGCTCGTCATCGTCTTTCTCGCGCGGCGCTGGAAGGTCGCGCTCCCGCCACTCCTCGTCCTCGCCGCGTGGTGGATCTTCGCGAAAACGAACGGGCTGCTCGCCACGCAGGATCCGCGTTACGCGTTTTCGTTCGCGTATGTGCTGCCGTCGTTGTGGCAGCTCGTCAAAGAAATGTCGTTCGGGCTTTGGTACCTGCCGTGGATCGCGATTGGAGCGGTGGGCTTTAGCCCACCGTATCGTTCCGGCGGGCTGAAGCCCGCCGCTCCACTG
>DATFHJ010000164.1:0-3442 GCA_035248585.1 Thermoanaerobaculia bacterium | reverse complement strand
AACGAGCAACAGCATGGGCGTACGCGCGGCCGGAATCTTTGCCGGAGGCCAGCAATCCGCCTGGCCAGCGCAGCTGGCGTCGCGGGTGGGATCGACGTTCTCGCTTCCGCTCATCGCGGATCCCGGTTGCGGACCGCCGCTGCTGCCGCCGCTCGCGGCTGACGCCGCGCTCGTCGGCGCCTTCGGTGACGATCTCGTCACGGCCGTCATGAACTTCTGCGCGCCGCTGCGCAGCGGGATCACGCTGCCCACGAACAACGTCGCGATCTCCGGCGCGAATGCCCACGACGCGCTGTACGGCACGATCGATTCGGAAGGCGGAACGACCACGAGAACGGGCACGCTGTACAGCCGGGTGCTGCCGGCGGGATTTACGCAGGTGACGGCGATGCTCGCGCAGCAGCCGACGTTCGTATCCGTCGAGCTCGCGGCGAACGAGGTGCTGCCGGCGAGCACGGGCCGAATCTCGGCGATGACGCCATACGCCAGCTGGCAGACCGACTTCGATCAGATCATCGATGCGGTGAAGTCGACCGGCGCGCGTGCGGTGCTGGTGGGCGTGCCGAACAACGCGGCGAACTTTCCCAGCATACGACGTGCGCGAGAGTTCTTCAACGAGTGGCCCTACCTTCTCACGCTCGGCATTCGGGTGAGCCTCAACTGTTACTTCAGCTCCAACTATCTCTTCATTCCCGGCTACGTGTTGACGCTGCTCGCCGCGGCGCCGACGACGGCGACATGCGCTGACGTCCCCGGCGCGGCCGACTATGTGCTGACGGCCAACGACGTCAATGCCATCAACACGCGCATGGCGCAGATGAACGCGCACATTCAGGCCAAGGCGGCGGAGCAGGGCTACGCGTACTTCAGTCTCGAGGCGGTGTACGGTTTGCCGAAGCCACGCTTCAGCCTCGTGGACGTGCTGTTCTCCAATGATCCGTTCGGCACGTACATCAGTCTCGACGGCGTGCATCCGAGCGCGGCGGGACAGAGCATTCTCGCGGCGGCGGCGGCGCAGGCGATCAACGCCCGTTACGGCACATCCATACCGTAGCGATGCGTCCTCTGATCAGGGCTCGGTCGCTCTGACGACGCGATTGCGCAGCACTCCCACGCCTTCGATCTCCACCTCAACGAGGTCGCCCGGCTTCATCGCTCGCGTCGTCCCCGGCGTACCGGTATAAATGACGTCTCCTGGTTCCAGCGTGACGTATCTGCTCACGTAGCTGACGATCGTCGGCACGTCGAAGATCAGGTCGCGCGTCCGCTGCGACTGCACGACTTCGCCGTTCAGCCGTGTCTGCAGCAGCAGATCGTTGTAGGGAAGTCCGGCGACGATGGCAGGCCCCAGCGGGCCAAACGTGTCCGACGCTTTGGCGCGAAACCACTGCAGGTCGCTGCGTTGCCAGCCCCGTTCACTCACATCGTTGCCGGCGGTGACGCCGAATACGTAGCGTGGGGCGTCCGCCACCGAGACGCCGCGCGCACGACGGCCGATCACCACGACGAGCTCTCCCTCGTAATGCAGGTTCTCCGCATCGGAGGGATAGACGATCGCGGCTTCGGGACCGATGATCGAGGTCGGCAGCTTCGCGAAGAGTCCGGGATACGAGGCCGTCGGCCGCTCGCCAAGATGCGACTTGTAGTTCAGCCCTACGGCGATCACTTTCTTCGGTTCACATGGCGCGAGCAGCCGGACGCTGCGAAGTGCGACGACTCTGCCGGTGGGCCGAGGTGTCGCGAACAAGTCTCCGGAGAGCTCGCGAATGCTGTCGCCGGCAAGGATGCCATACGCCGTACGCCCCTCCAGTGCATAGCGCACGTACCGCGTTGGCTGTGCCGCGAGGCGCACGCTGGCGATCGCGAGCAAGATCCCGGAGGCGAGCAGATGACGCGTCGAAGCTGACATAGCGCTCTCCCGGAAAGGGGAAGGGGAGTGGGGACCGGTCGCGATCAACGCTGTCGAGAAATGGCCGCAATGGCTAGGGGCGTGGTTGCATCGACGTGGCGTACCAGCGATGTTCGTGCGCTTCGCCGCTTTCGGCGCTCTTGCGACCGGATCACCGGTCAGCCACGACATGACGAACTCCCCTCTCGTCGCGCTCCTCGACCAATCGCTCCTCGGCCGCCGCGCTCGCGCCGCACTCGAGTGGGACGACGGCAGCGGCCGCGCTTCCGCGCCGCTCACCTTCGGCGACGTCGACTCGCGCGCGAACCGAATGGCGGGCGAGCTCGCCGCACGCGGCCTGCGTGCGGGCGACCGGCTCTGCGTGCAGCTGCCGAATGGACTCGAGTTCCTCGATCTCTTTCTCGCGTGTGTGCGTACGGGCGTCATTCTCGTACCGATCAACGTTCTCTATCGCGAGCGCGAGCTGAGTCACATCCTGCGCGATGCCGAGCCGAAGGCGTTCGTTCACGGCGGTGCCGCGCCGGCAGTTGCGGTCGGCGGCGTCGAGAGCTGGGACCTGCGGTCGCTGACCGTTGCTTCGAAGGCGCGGCCAAGCGGCCGGCAACCGGCGGAGCTCGCGGGAGACACCCCAGCGCTCATCGTCTACACCTCCGGCACGACCGGCGCCGCCAAGGGCGCCGTCCTGTCGCACGCCGCTCTCGCCGCGAACGGACGCAATGTCATTTCGGCCTGGCGCATCACCGAGGCCGAACGCTATCTCGCTGTCCTCCCCCTGTTTCACGTGCACGGCCTGGCGAACGGCGTGCACGCGTGGCTCGCCAGTGGCTGCTTGATGCGTCTCACCGAACGCTTCGATCATCGGCGCGCGGCACAGCTGTTCACAGAATTCCGACCCACGTTGTGCTTTGGCGTCCCCACGATCTACCACCGGCTCCTCGATCGCGATGTCGTTTCGGATGACACGGCGCGAGCCATAGGGCGCGCTGCGCGCCTCTTCGTCTCCGGATCGGCCCCGTTGCCCGCGCACGTGCTCGAAGCATTCCGATCGCGATATGGTCACGTCATCCTCGAGCGATATGGAATGAGCGAGACCTTGATGATCGCGACGAATCCTCTCGACGGAGAGCGCCGGCCTGGAAGCGTCGGTCACCCCTTCCCGGGCGTGACTCTCCGCATCACCGATGAGAGCGGCGCCGAGGTCGCCGACGGAAGCATCGGCGAGGTGCAGGTGCGATCGCCTTCGCTCTTCTCGGGCTACTGGCGCAATCGCCAAGCGACCGAGGCCGCCTTTATCGATGGGTGGTTTCGCACGGGTGATCTCGGCCAACGCTCGCCCGACGGATACCTGTCGCTCCGTGGACGTCGCGGTGATCTGATCATCAGCGGTGGCTTCAACATCTATCCTCGAGAAATCGAAGAGGTGCTGCTGGAGGACGCGCGCGTGCGCGAAGCCGTGGTGATCGGCGTGGCGGACGAGCGGCGAGGCGAGGTGCCGGTCGCTTACGTCGTCGTCGACGGCGAGCTCGATGCGGC
>DATFHJ010000163.1:0-4200 GCA_035248585.1 Thermoanaerobaculia bacterium | reverse complement strand
TGGACGACGAGCACGTTGCCGCGGCGCAGGACGCGATTCGTGAGCCACCGCTTCCACGCGGCCGGCTCCTTGTCGCCGATGTTGTGGCACTGCAGGATCACCCGCGTGCCGCGCGGGAGCAGCGCGAGCAGGATCCGGTATGGCAGCGCCCAGACCCAGATCCACCAGACCACGATCACCGCACTCGGCCGCTCGCGGCGCAGCAGCAGCGCGGTGCGGATCCAGGTGATGGGATTCAGGATGTCGAGCAGAAATCGCGTCCCGGGATGAGCCGGCAGCGACTCATCGACGTCGCTCTTTCCGGGATAAAACATGCGCGGGAACTGGCGCTTGAACGAGATCACGTCCGCGTTCAGCTGCCGGGCGAGGCGCATCGTGCAGTACGGGATCGCCCCCCGGAAGGGAGGGACGGGACCTATGATGAGCACGGGCGCGATAATAAGCTGTCCGGGAAGAACCCCCGTCCCTGAGCAGTTTCCGAGTCGTCACCGCATGAAGCTCATCATTCAGATCCCTGCATACAACGAAGAAACCACGATCGCGCAGGCGCTGCGCGACGTTCCGAAGAAGATCGACGGCGTGACCGCGATCGAGACCCTCGTCATCGACGACGGCTCGACCGACGCCACCGCCGACGCGGCGCGCAAGGCGGGCGCGACGCACATCCTGCAGCTGAAGACGCATCGCGGCCTCTCGGCCGCGTTCGTGGCCGGCATCGACGCCGCGCTCCGCCTCGGCGCGGACGTCATCGTCAACACCGACGCCGACAACCAGTACGCCGGCGCCGACATCGCGCGCCTCGTCGCGCCGATCGTCAAAGGCACGGCCGAAGTCGTGATCGGCGACCGCGAGACGGCGAAGTCGCCGCACATGTCGCCGCTCAAGCGCCTCCTGCAGCGCTTCGGCAGCTGGACGGTCGGGAAGGCCTCGGGGCTCAGCATCGCCGACGTCACCAGCGGCTTCCGCGCGTTCTCGCGCGAGGCGGCGATGCAGATCAACGTCTTCAACCCGTTCACGTACACCCTGGAGACGGTCATCCAGGCCGGCAACCGCAACCTCGGCGTGCAGAGCGTGGTCGTGCGCACGAACGCGCCGACGCGGCCGTCGCGCCTCTACCGCGGCATCGGCACGTATCTCCGCAAGTCCGTCGCCACCATCTTCCGCATCTACACCGTCTATCGCCCGCTGAAGACGTTCTTCGCCATCGGCACGCTGCTGCTCCTCGCCGGCGCGGCCCTCGGGGCGCGCTTCCTCTATTACTACTTCCGCGGCGAGGACGGGCACGTGCAGTCGCTGATCCTCGCCGGCGTGTTTCTCATCACCGGATTTCAGACCTGGCTGATCGCGCTGCTCGCGGACCTCATCGCCGTGAACCGCCGGCTCACCGAGGACGTGCTGATCCGGGTGAAAAAACTCGAGTCGCCGGCGCAGGAAAAACGCGCGCGGCCGCAGCAACAACAACAGCCGCAACGCGAGCGCACGCCGCGGCCTCCGCGCGCCGAGAAAGCGGAGAAGCCGGAGAAGGCGGAGCCGCAGACGCAGTGGGTGTGGCTGATGGACGAGGACAAGCTCGCGGATCGGGTGGAGGCCGCCGAGCCCGAGGAGGGGGAAGAGGAAGCGCCATCCCCCGCCTCACCGGATGCGCCGAAGCGCAGACGCCGCCGGCGCGGAGGCGCACGCCAGCGAACGGAACTGCCCGGAAATCGCGGAAAGCATCTCGCGGGCGACGAGAGCTAACTCACGGATTCGGGGGCAGGTTGTCGACTTCGGGGTCGATGCGGACGCGCTGCGTCCCATGCAGCATGTTCACCGTGTAGGCCCACTGGACCGGAGCCGAGCCCTCGACCGTGTTCTCGTAGGAAGCGGTCAACGTCTTTCCGTCCGAAGACCGCGATACCGTCGGTGGCGTCAGAGGCGAGTTGGGTGCATTCCAGACGAGATAATCCGTTGGATTGAAAACCGTCGCTTCATCCCCTGTGATGACCCATTGAAGAGTCTGACCCTCGGTCTCGGCCGCAATATTGGGGACGTCCACCTGGACGGGACCGATGGTGGCTGTGAGAACTCCATTCGCTACCGTGACCGATGCCTGGATCGTATGAGTGCCCATGACTGCTCCTTTCTTGTTAAACCGCCTCACGGGTTCGGCGGCAGGTTGTCGACTTCCGGATCAATGCCGATCCGCTGGCCCGCTTTATTGATCCGAACGGTGTAGACCCACGTCAGTGTCGCGTCGCCGGCGACCGTATTTTTGTAGGGCGCCGACTGCAACTGCCGGTCATTGACTCGCTTGACGGCAGGCGGATCCGGATCCGTGTTCATCGTGTTCCAGGTGAACGGGTTATCCGGATCGAACATCCCGCCGCCCTCCGGAATGTTCCAGACGAGAATCGTCTCCTCGTTGGTGTGCTTGAAATTCGTGACCTGGACGTTGATCGGTCCCAGTGCGGCCGTGATCACGTCATTCATCACCATGACACTCGTATTGATCGTTTTGTACTCTGCCATCTCTCTCTCCTTTCATCAGCGGCCGTTTCAACAGCCGCTCGCCTTACACACACTCTCCAGCTCTGCACTGGAGTACCCCGTGGCCTGAATGCGGGTGAGGATCTGTTTCGCCTCCGCGATGCGGCCGCGATGGAGCAGCACGCGGAACTGCAATTCGAGCGAGGCCGGCTCGGTGATGGGAGCGGTGAGCGCGGCGAGCTCGCGCTCGGCGGACAGCCACCACTCCTCGCTCTTCGTCGCCTCCGCCAGATTCCACGCCGCGCGCGCCCGCAGGATGCGAATGCGATCCGGACCGGTGGCCGGGCTCTGCGCGAGCACGTCGCGAAACAGCGCCGTCGCACGGGCGGACGCGCCGGAGAGCAACAGCGCGCGGCCGTACTCGACGTCGATCGTCCACCGGTCGGTCAGGAGATACTCGCGCTTCGGATAGAGACCGACCAGCCGCGCGATGTGCGACTGCGCCTCGGCGTATTGCGCGAGCGCGGCCCTGCGGTCGCCGTTCGAATCCGCGACGCGGCGCAGCGTGACGGCGTAGTTGCGCTGCCAGTCGACGTTAGTCGGATCGCGCGCCGTGAGCTCGCGCTCGATGGCCAGCTCTTCGTTCCAGAGCGCCGCCGCACCCGCGGCATCGCCGGTGTTGGCGCGGACGTTCGCGAGATAGGCCATCGCCGTCGCCAGGCGGCTCTTCCACTGCGTCTGCTGCGGATCGCGCGAGAGCAGCGTGCGATAGATCGCCACTTCGCGCTCGGAGTGCAGGCGTGCGTCGCGGAACTCGCCGAGCTTGTACAGCACCGCGCCGACTTTGTTGATCGCGCGCGCGAGGTCCGCCTGCACGTCGTTGTCCCCCGGCGCGGCCTCGGCGATCCCGCTCTTGATGCGCAGGCTCGTTTCGTATCGCGCCAGCGCCTCGCGCAACGCCCCCTTCGCCTCCAGGATCATCGCCACCGCGGCGTGGCCGTAGGCGCGCTCGAGCTGATACTTGCCGTTCTCCGGACCGATCTCGGAGAGCAGATCGCCGTCCTTCATGTACGCGCGCATGTGCAGCAGCGCGTCGTCGTGGTTCCCCTGCAGCCGGAGCGCGTTGCCGAGCCAGAAGTGCGCGGCTCCGTGCGCGAGCAAGGCCTCGGGATTGCGCGGCTCGCGGCGGAGCGCCTCGGTCGAGAGACGAAGCGCATGTTCGAAGAGCGCGGTCTCGGCCTGCTTGCCCTGCGACTGCCGCACCTCGCCGAGGTGATTCAGGGCCTTGGCATTGCGCGCGAGATCGTTCGCCGACAGGGTGGCGGGATCGAGCGAGTTGACGTAGGCCAGCGCGCGGACGCCGACGTCGTCGAGGATGTCGAGACGGCCGACGGAATCGAGCTTCTTCCGCAGATCCCCGAGCATGAACTCGATGAGGTTCTCGGCCTGCGCGCGCCGGGCCTCGGCTTCCGCGCGCGCGGCCAGCGCGGCGGTGCGCTCGCGGGAGAGATCGGACGTGTAGCGCCACGAACCGAAAATGACCACCAGCGCGGCGAGCGCGATGGCCGTGCGGCGCGCCAGGCGGCGCGGCTTCTCGAGCAGGAACTTCAGCCGCGCCTCCGTCTCGACCGCGGTCGGGCGGTCGGCGGGCGCGTACTGGGCAAGCTGCGTCAGCAGCGCGGTGACGTCGCGCGGCAAGTTTTCCGGCGGAACGCGTTCGCCGCGCGCCGCACG
>DATFHJ010000162.1:0-4609 GCA_035248585.1 Thermoanaerobaculia bacterium | reverse complement strand
AGGCGCGTCATACGCGGAGGCGTCGAAGCTCGCGAACTACGGCGGCGGAATCGTGGTGATGAAAATGGGCACCGCCACCGTGTCGAACGAAGAGCTGAGGCGCGCCATCGAGCGCGACGAGGAACTGGCGGAGTGATTCTCTCCGAACAGGAACTGGCGGCGGCGCTCGAAGCGGAGCGCAAACAGGGAAAACGAATCGCGTTCGCCAACGGAGTGTTCGACGTGTTGCACGTCGGGCACGTGCGCTATCTGCAGGATGCCGCGCGCGTCGCGGACGTGCTCGTCGTCGCGGTGAACGGCGACGGCTCCGTGCGCGCGATCAAAGGCGAAGGACGGCCGGTGATGCCGGAGCACGAGCGCGCGGAGATCGTGGATGCGATCCGCGGCGTCGCGTACGTCACGCTCTTTCACGAGAGCAGCCCCGCGCGACTGCTGCAGCTGTTGAAGCCGGACTTTCAGTGCAAAGGCACGGACTACACGGCCGACGGCGTGCCCGAGGCGGAGATCGTGAAGGCGTACGGCGGGAAGGTCGTGATCGTTGGGGACCCGAAAGATCACTCCACCACCGAGATGCTGGATAGACTGCGGCGCCAGTGAAACGCGTCCTGGTCCTCCGCCTCTCCGCCCTCGGCGACGTGATTCACACCATCCCCGCCGTCGCCGCGCTGCAAGAAGAAGCGACTGTCCAGTGGGTCGTCGAAGCGCCGTACCGCGAGCTGGTCGAGATCGTCGCCGGAGTGGAAGCGATTCCCGTACGGATGAAGCAGTGGGCGCGCTCGCCGTCGCTCATTCGCGAAGCGATTCGCAGTATGCGCGCGGAGACGTCGGTCGATTTTCAGGGACTGATCAAATCGGCGATGCTGGGATGGCTCGCCGGCGCAAACGAGCGCATCGGCTTCGATGCGCACGCGATCCGCGAGAAACCGGCGCTGCTCTTCACGAATCGCAAAGTGCACGTCGACACGACGAAGCACGTCATCGAACAAAACTTACAGCTAGCTCGTGGAGCGGCGGGCTTCAGCCCGCCGAACGATGAGCGGCGGGCTGAAGCCCGCCGCTCCACGGGCTGGGATGCGTACACGGGCGCTGTAGAAAAGACGAACGACATTCTCATCCTGCCCGGCGCGGGCAAGCCGAACAAACTCTGGTCCGTCGACCGCTGGAAGCAAATCGCGAAAAACACGAACGCCCTCATCGCCTGGGGCCCCAACGAGCGCGAGCTCGCCGAGAGCATCGGCGGCCGCCTCGCCCCTCCCACCAACCTCCGCGAGCTCGCGTCGTTGTTGCGAAGCGCAAAACTCGTCATCGGCGGGGACACCGGACCTCTCCATCTCGCGGCGGCGCTGAATACGAGAGTGGTCGGCCTCTACGGACCGACCCACGCCTGGCGCAACGGCCCCCATGGCCAGCTCGACCATTGCATTCAGGAGAAATCCATGGACGCGATTTCTGTTGAAGCAGTCATGAACATGGTCGAAAGGGTGGCCGCGGAGTGAACCTCGTCCTCGCCGCGATCCTCGCGGCGCAGTTCCTGGTCACGAGCCCCGTCGTTCCCACCTTCAACGAAGGCGAGACGCTCGACTACACCGTCGCCTGGCTGCGCATCACCGGCGGCAGCGCGCGCATGACCATCGCGCCGCGGGGCGACGCCTACCGCGTCACCTCCGTCGCCAAATCGAGCAGCGGCTTCTCGCGTATCTTCCGCGTCCACGATCAGATCGAGACCATCGTCGGCAAGAGCGACTTCTCCACGCTCAAGTACACCAAGCGCCTCGACGAAGACGGTGACACGTCGCTCGAAGTGACGACGGTCGAAGAGGGCGTGGCCACGCGCGTGCGCAAGAAGGTCAAGAAAGTGAACGTCCCGCGTCCGGTCTACGACCCGATCTCCGTCATCTATCTCTTGCGCACGTTCGAGCTGGTTCCGGGCAAGACGTTCGAGCTGACGCTGGTCGCCGACGGAAAGCTCTACAACGTCCACGCGCGCGTGATCCGCCGCGAGACCGTCACCACGCCGGCCGGCAAATTCAACACCGTCGTCGTCGAGCCGCGCATGGAAAGCGGCGGCATCGAGCGCGAGGAAAAGCTGAACGTCTGGTACACCGACGACCCGCGCCACATCCCGGTCCGCATCCGCACGGACGTGAAATTCGGCAGCGTCACCGCCAACCTGCGGGCCGTCTCGAAGGGCGTCACATCGATTGATCCGCCCGTGCTCCGAAAGTAACCCCTGTTACAGGGTGCTAAACTCGCCTTACCTACGAAAGAGCTATGAGTGTTCGTCTCGGTGAGCTGCTCACCAAAGCCAATCTGATCACGCAGGACCAGCTCAAGGAAGCATTGCGGGTCCAGAAGGAAACCGCCGGCAAGCTCGGCGAAACGCTGATCAAGCTCGGATACGTCTCCGAAGAAGACATCACCGAGTGCCTCTCCCAGCAGTTCGGAGTGCCGTCCATCAACCTGATGCACTTCGAGATCGACGCCAGCGTGATCAAGCTGATCTCCGGCGACGTCGCCCGCAAGTACAACATCCTCCCGGTCAACAAGACCGGCGCCACGATCACCATCGCCATGGCCGATCCGACGAACGTCTTCGCCATGGACGACATCAAGTTCATGACCGGCTACAACGTCGAGCCGGTCGTGGCCTCCGAGCTCGGGATCAAGGCGGCCATCGACAACTACTACGGCACCACCTCCTCGCTCGAGCTGAAGAAGGTCATGGAAGACCTTCAGCAGGCCGAGACGGCCGACCTCGAAGTGCTCGAGGAAGAAGAGGAGATGGACGTCGGCGCGCTGGCCGACTCCGCGGAAGAGGCGCCGGTCGTCAAGCTGTGCAACCTGATCCTCACTGACGCCATCAAGCGCGGCGCGTCCGACATCCACGTCGAGCCGTACGAGAAGGAGTACCGGGTCCGCTTCCGGATCGACGGCATCCTCTACGAGATCATGAACCCGCCGCTGAAGCTCAAGGACGCGATGACCTCGCGCATGAAGATTCTGGCGAAGCTCGACATCTCGGAGAAGCGCCTGCCGCAGGACGGCCGCATCAAGCTGAAGATCAAGCTCGAGGACAAGAACAAGGAGCTCGACTTCCGCGTCTCCACGCTGCCGACGCTCTTCGGCGAGAAGATCGTGCTGCGCCTCCTCGACAAGGACAACCTGAAGCTCGACATGACCAAGCTCGGCTTCGAGCCGGAGTCGCTGGCGCGTTTCGAAGAGGCGATTTTCAAGCCCTGGGGGATGGTTCTTGTGACCGGGCCCACAGGCTCCGGCAAGACCAATACGCTTTACTCGGCACTGTCGAAAGTGAACTCGCCGGAAACGAACATCATGACCGCCGAAGACCCGGTGGAGTTCAACCTCCCCGGCGTGAACCAGGTGCAGATGAAAGAGGCCATCGGCCTCAATTTCGCGGCCACGCTGCGCTCGTTCCTGCGCCAGGATCCGAACATCATCCTCGTCGGCGAGATCCGCGACTTCGAGACCGCGGAGATCGCGATCAAGGCCGCGCTGACCGGCCATCTCGTGCTCTCGACGCTGCACACGAACGACGCGCCGTCGACGATCAACCGCCTCATGAACATGGGCATCGAGCCGTTCCTCGTGGCCACGGCGACGCAGCTGATCGCCGCGCAGCGGCTGGCGCGCCGCATCTGCTCGCTCTGCAAGGAGCCGGTCGAGATCCCGCCGCAGGCGCTCCTCACCATGGGCTACAAGAAAGAGGAGATCGGCAGCTTCACGGTCTACAAGGGACGCGGCTGCGACAAGTGCAACAACACCGGCTACAAAGGCCGCGTCGCGCTGATCGAAGTGATGGTCATCGACGACGACATCCGCGACCTCATCCTCTCCGGCGGCACGGCCATCGACATCAAGCGCAAGGCCATGGAGAACGGCATGATCACCCTCCGCCGCTCCGGTCTGTTTAAAATCAAAGAAGGCACGACCACGGTGGACGAAGTGGTCCGGGAGACAGTGCTCTAATGGCCGTCACACTGCATCAACTTCTGAAAACCATGGTCGAGCGCGGAGGCTCGGACCTTCACATCACCACCAACTCTCCTCCCCAGATCCGCATCGACGGCAAGCTCGTCCCGCTCGACATGCCGCCGCTCGCGGCGCCCGAGACGAAGCAGCTCGCGTACTCGGTGCTGACCGACGCGCAGAAGCATCGCTTCGAAGAGAATCTCGAGCTCGACCTCTCCTTCGGCATCAAGGGACTGGCGCGGTTCCGCGCGAACATCTTCAACCAGCGCGGCGCGACGGCCGCGGTCTACCGGCAGATCCCGTACGAGATCCTCGGCTTCAAGGAGCTCGGGCTGCCGGCGGTGGTCGAGGAGATCTGCAACAAGCCGCGCGGACTCGTACTCGTCACCGGTCCCACCGGCTCGGGCAAATCGACCACCCTGGCCGCGATGATCGACAAGATCAACCGCGAGCGTCACGAGCACATCATCACCATCGAGGACCCGGTCGAGTTCCTCCATCAACACAAGAGCTGCATCGTCAATCAGCGCGAGCTGCACGCCGACACGCACTCCTTCGCGAACTCGCTCAAGAGCGCGCTGCGCCAGGATCCGGACGTCGTCCTCATCGGCGAGATGCG
>DATFHJ010000161.1:0-10322 GCA_035248585.1 Thermoanaerobaculia bacterium | reverse complement strand
CGATCCCGTCGGGATCTTGAAGGCCTGGTAGGCGAAGATGCGAACGAAGTTGACGAAGATGATGGCGATCAGCAGCGCTTCGTAGTACTCGCGGACCGTCGATTTTCCCTGTTTCTCATCGGCTGCTGCCATTCGGGGTTCCGGTCCTCTTCAGTTCTTCGGCAATGAAACGCGCAGCGAATGATTGCACGACAGCCGGAGCAACCGCCACCGTGCCGTCGCGGCGGGAAACTCCGCCGCCGTTCACCACGAACGCGCGCGACGCATCGAGCCACGCGGTCTCATCGGCAACCTTCCAGAGGAAATCTCCGAAGCTGCGCGTGATGACGATCGCCACGCGCGCGCCGCGCATCAGCTCCGCGCGGGCGTCGCTCCAGGCATACGGCTCATTCTCGACCCAGATGACGAGCGGCAGTTTCTCGTTGTAGCGCAGATCGCGCGGGCGAATGCTGATCGCGCCCGGCGCGAACGTCTCGACGACTACGTCGAGCTCCTGTGCCGGCTTCGCCGTCATCACCCGCTGCTTGCCGGCATACGTCATCGTCTCGACGCGGCTCGAGGCGTCGGGCGTGGAGTACGTGATTGCGAACTGATCGCCGGTCGCATCCCAGGCCAGACTCTCGATCTTCGCGTTCGGGAAATCGACCGTGAGCGCGGCGGAGGTTGGGATGTGCACGGTGCGCACGACGTCGCCGAGCTTCGTGCGGACGACGTAGCCGATCTTGTTGCCGCGCGGCGCCCAGCGCACGCCCACCTCGTCGGACGGATCGGCCGGCACCCAGCTGATCGGACTGCCGTCGGTGGAGACGAGTCCGATGTCGAAGTTGTCGCTGCGTTTCGCCGAGAACACGACCTCGCCGCGCGATTCCGAGACGTCGAACGAATCGATCGCCGCGAAGGCTTCGGTGAGCGCTTTGCCGCCGCGCATGATGCGGTTGTGGTCGACACGGATGCCCTGCTGGGGCACGGTCGCACAGCCCGTCAGAAGCATCAGGAACAGCACTCCGCGTCGCATCGCGCGCGCATTGTAAACCATTGATTCAAAAGAAGAAACAAGAGGAAACAATTGGTCAGCGCATTGCAAATAAAGAGCATTATGAACTTCGCTCGCTACGTCACCGAGGCCAACCGCAAGAAGCGCATCATGGGACGCTATCGCGCCTCCGCCGGTGCGCTCGCATTTCATGGTCTGCTCATCTCCGCGTTCATCTTCGGCGGACATTCGGCGAAGCAGACCCTCCAGTCGGAGAAGTCGATGATCGCGTTCATCGCGCGCGGTGCCGCGCCGCCTCCCCCGCCGCCGCCACCGCCGAAGAGCGGCGGAGGCGCGCCGAAATCGACGCCGCGCGTGGAATCGAAGCCGGTGCAGCAGGTCCGGCCGCACACACTCATCGCGCCGCGCGAGATTCCGAAAGAGCTGCCGCGCGTCGAGCCGCTGCAGACCGCGAATGCATTGCCCGACGTTGCGCCGGGCGTCGTCGAAGACGCCGGAGTGCCGGAGGGCGTGACCGGTGGAGTGACGGGCGGTGAGGTGGGCGGAGTCGTCGGAGGAGTCGTGGGTGGCACGCAGGGCGGCGAAGTCGGCGGAGTCGTTGGAGGTCAGCTCGGCGGCACCGGAACCGGAACCGAAGGCACGGGCACCGGCGGCAATGACGCGCCGCTCGTGGCCACGCCGCCACCGCCGCCACCTCCCCCGCCGCCGGCACCCGAGCCCGAGCCGGTGCCGAACACGCCGCTGCGCGTCGGCGGCGACGTGAAGGCGCCGGTGACGATCGACCGCGTCGAGCCGGTCTACACCGAGACCGCACGCAAGGCGCGCATCGCCGGCACGGTCGTCGTCGAGGCCATCATCAGCAAGTCCGGCCGCGTCGAAGACGTGAAGGTGCTGAAGGGTCTGCCGATGGGGCTCTCGATGGAAGCCGAAGAGGCGGTGAAGAAGTGGCGCTTCAAACCGGGCACGCTCAACGGCGAGCCGGTGGCCACGATCTTCAACCTGACGGTGACGTTCAAGCTGGACAACTAGCCCTCAGTTTATCCCGCGCGCAGACGCGGGATCTCTGGTGGCACCGCGTTGAGCTTGCCTGCGGTGATTCGTTCTCGCCTGTCGTAACGTTCCTGCCGGTGTAACCGATGATCCCGCGTCTGCGCGCCGGATAAACTGCTAATTGCGTTTGCGCGCGATCGCCTTGGCCTGCAGGAACAGGCCGAGGTAATCGCGGCCGCCGGCCTTGGAGTCGGTGCCCGACATGTTGAAGCCGCCGAACGGATGCACGCCGACCAGCGCGCCGGTGCACTTGCGATTCAGATAGAGGTTGCCGACGAAAAACTCCTCGCGCGCGCGATCGAGTTTCTCCTCGTTGTCCGTGAACACGGCGCCGGTGAGACCGAACTGCGTGCCGTTCGCGATCCGCAGCGCGTCGTCGAAATCCTTCGCCTTGATCACCGCCAGCACCGGCCCGAAGATCTCTTCCTGCGCGATCGTCGACTGCGCGTCGACGGGGCCGATCACCGTCGGCTGGATGAAGAAGCCTTCCTTGTCATCCGCCCCGCCGCCGGCGAGCAGTTGCCCTTCCTTCAGACCTTTGTCGATGTAGTCCTTGATGGTCTTGTATGCCTTCTTGCTGACCACCGGACCGACCTGGGCATCGCCGGACGTCGGATCATCGATGCGCAGCGCCTTCGTCTTCTCGACCACGAGCGGCACGAGCCGGTCGTAGATCGCCTCGTCGACGATGAGCCGCGAGCAGGCGGAGCACTTCTGTCCCTGGAATCCGAACGCCGAGGCCACGACCGCGGTTGCGGCTTCGTCGAGGTTCGCGAACTCGCGGTCGACGATGATCGCGTCCTTGCCGCCCATCTCGGCGACGACGCGCTTGATCCAGAGCTGTCCCTTCTGCGCCTTGGCCGCCTCTTCGTTGATGTGCAGCCCGACCTCCTTCGAGCCGGTGAAGGAGATGAAGCGGATGCGCGGATGCTGGATCAGCGCGTCGCCCATCTCGCCGCCCGATCCGGTCAAGAAGTTGACCACTCCGGGCGGCAGGCCGGCTTCCTCGAGCAGCGCGAAGAAGCGGTACGCGATCCACGGCGACTCCGACGACGGCTTGAGCACGATCGTGTTCCCGGTGACGACGCCGGCGGTGGTCATGCCGGCCATGATGGCCAGCGGGAAGTTCCACGGCGGGATGACCGCGCCGACGCCGAGGGGGATGTAAACGAGATCGTTGTCCTCCGACGGAACCTTCACGATCGGCTGTTCGCCCGCGTAGCGGAAGGCTTCCCGCGCGTAGAACTCCATGAAGTCGATGGCCTCGGCGGTGTCGGCATCCGCTTCCGCCCACGTCTTGCCGACTTCGAAAATCATGGCCGCCGAAAACTCGTGCTTCCGCTCGCGCATCAGCGCCGCGGCGCGGAGCAGCAGTCCCGCGCGCGTGTCGACGGACTCGCGCTTCCAGCTCTCGAACGCCGTCCACGCCGCCTCGACGGCCTGCTCGACGTGCGCGCGTGTCCCTTTCTGAAAGCGGCCTAACACCTGTTCCTTGTGCGCGGGGTTCGTGGAATCGGACGTGGAAAGCCCGGTGATGCGCTCGCCACCGATGACGAGCGGATAGTCGCGGCCGATCTCGGCGCGCACTTTTTCGATCGCCGCCTCGATGGCGGCCTTGTTTTCGGGCGTCGAGAAATCGGTGAGGGGCTCGTTACGGAATTCGGGGAGTGAGGGATGTGGGGTCACAACGATGTCCTTTCGGCGTTACTGTTGCTAGGCAACTGCGGATGCGCATCTTATCCAAATCGATTGCCACGATGTTCGTGCTCGCCGCGGCAGCGTGCGGGTCCGTGACGCCGTGGCGAAACGAGCCGATCGGGTCGGAGGTGAATCTCGCGTTCACGCTCGAGCAAAATCTCGTGACGTTCGAGAGCGTGACGATCGACGGACGAACGGGACGGTTCGTCCTCGGCAGCGCCGCGCCGCGCACGGTCATCGATCCCACGTTCGCGAATCCCGCGCGCCAGCACGTCGTGCAGCTCGCCGAGAAAGAAACGCTCGGCATCACCACCGCCCCCCTCCCCCTCGGCGGCGTCGCCGACGCCATCATCGGCGCCGACGCGTGGCACGGCCACGCCATTTCCATCGACTATCACAGCGGACTGGTGACGTATCAGAAGCTCCCCACCGATCGCTCGCTGATGTCCGCCTTCCCGTTCCAGGCGGAGCCGGCGATCGACGTGCGCGTCAACGGCCAGTTGGTGAAAGCCATCGTCGACACGGCGAATCCCGACACGCTCATTCTGCCCGGCACTACACCCGAACGCGGCATGGCGCGCGTCGACATCGGCGGCCACGACTTCGGCTCCGTCGATGTGCGCTACGCGAACGTCCCGCAGGCGCGCGTCGGCAATCGCCTCCTCTCGCGCTTCCTCGTCACGATCGACTACGGCCGGAAGGTCGTCAATCTGTGGCGCGATCCGCGGATTCCGATCCCCTGAGTGTGGAGCGGCGGGCTTCAGCCCGCCGGCTTCAATTCGGCGGGCTAAAGCCCGCCGCTCCACATTCATAATCTCTCCATGCGTATCGTTGTCGTCGCGCTCCTCGCCCTCGCCGTTCCCGTCTTCGCGCAATCGACGTTCGACCTGCAAGGCTACGTTGCCGCGCGCGACATGAACGCGACCGAGGACGCGAGTCGCCTGGAGCAAACGGACTTCAGCGGCGTCGCGCAATTCGGATTCACGTGGACGCCGTCGAGGTTCTTCGACGTCCACGCGAGCGGGCTCACGCGCCGCGACGACACGACCGACAGCGGTCTCGTCGAGGCGTACGCCGACGCGCGCGCGATCTTCGGCGGCAACGAATTGCAACTGCGCGCGGGACAGTTCTTCCTGCCATCGTCGCGAGAGAACAAGGGCGAGCTGTGGACGTCGCCGTACACGATCAACTTCTCCGCGCTGAACACGTGGATCGCGCAGGAAGTGCGCCCCGTCGGCGTCGACCTCGAATGGCGCCACACGTTCGGCACCGGCCACGCGCTCACCGCCGCCGCGACGGGCTTCCGCGGCAATGACTCGATGGGCGCGCTCCTCGGATGGCGCGGCTGGACGATCGGAAACAAGCTGTCGACGTACAACGACGTGCTTCCGCTCCCGCCGCTCGCATCCTTCCAAACATTCTTCGCCGACCAGCGCGATGACGGCACGCAGCCATTTGGTCAAGATCTTGACGGAAACACCGGCGTCTCCGCGCGCGTCCGCTACTCGATCCCCCAGACGGCGAACGTGCAGTACCTCTATCTCGACAACCGCGCCGACCGCCTGCTGCACGACGGCGAGTACGCGTGGGCAACCGACTTCCATCTGATCAGCGCCGAATTCGGCAGCGCCGACCGATCCATCCTCGCCGCCGAATACATGCGCGGCTCGACCGGCATGGGCTTCGCCCCCGGCTTCGTGCAAGCGGACTTTCACGCCGGATACGTCCTGCTCTCGCAGAAAGCCGGCCGCACGCGCTGGACCGGCCGTTACGACATTTTCGGCACCGACGAGAAAGACTTCTCCCCCGCCGAAGGGAACGACGAGCGCGGCCACTCGTGGACGGTCACGTGGATGTACGACTTCGGACCGTCCGTGCGATTCGCAACCGAGTTCACGTCGGTCAGCGGTGATCGCGAGGGCGTCAAATTTGACGGGCACAGCTATGGAATCGAATTGCGCTATACGTTCTGAACCGCGTTAAGCTGTCTCTCCGCAGGAGAGGCAGCGATGCATACAACCTACTGGAAGTACCTCGCCGTCGCGCTAGCATTGGCCGTTTTCGGCACCGGCGCGGCATTCGCGCAGCCGTTCGGGTATGTCACGAATCAGTTGGACAATACCGTCTCGGTGATCGACACCGCCACGAGCACCGTCGTGGCCACCGTGCCGGTGGGAGTCGCGCCCACGGGCGTCGCCGTGACTCCCGACGGGACGCGCGTGTACGTCACCAATCTCGGCGACGCCACGATCTCGGTGATCGACACGGCCACCAACAGCGTCGTGGCGACCGTTCCGACCGGAACGGGAGGAGTCGCCATCGCCATCGCGCCGAACGGCGCCTTCGCGTATGTCGTACGCCCGAACAGCAATGACGTCCTGGTGCTCGCCCTACCCTCGAACACCGCGGTCGCCGTCATCCCGGTCGGGGTCATCCCGATCGGAATCGCCGTCACGCCGGACAGCGCGTTCGCGTATGTCACCAACGCGGTCAGCAATGACGTCTCCGTCATCGACACGGCCACGAACACGGTGATCGCCACCGTGCCGGGCGTCCTGTTCCCGGGGATCCCCGCCATCACCCCGGACGGCGCGTTCGTCTATGTCCCGAATTCCCTGGAAGACGGCACGGTCACGGTGATCAGCACCGCCACCAACACCGTCATCGCGACGATTCCCGTGGATGCCGCATTCCCGGTCATGGTGGCGATCACTCCGGACGGAGCCTTTGCGTATGTGAGCAGTGACGGCGGCACGGTTCCGGTCATCGACACGGCCACGAATACCGTCGTCGCCAGCGTCATCCTGCCCCCCGGGTTGAACGGGCTCGCCGTCATCCCGAACGGCACCTCGGTTTACGTGGCGGATGGAATCAACAACCAGATCGCGGTGATCGCCACGGCGACCAATACCGTCACGGGCACCATCCCGGTCGGGAACGGCCCCGTGCTGATCGCGTTCAGGCCCGGGTCCTCCCCCACCAGCACAGAGCAGTGCAAGAAAGGCGGCTGGCGGACCTTCACGAACCCGTCATTCAAGAATCAGGGACAGTGCGTCGCCTACGTCAACCATTTGTGAGGCGTGGGGCATCGTCGCGCGCTGACCACGCCGCCACCGCCGGAATCATGGCGATGCCGAGGAACACCATCGAGCGGTAGCGGAACAGCGCGCCGAAGTTGCTGATGGTGTAAACGAACGCGGCGCCCACGGCCAGCGTGAAAATGACGACGAGCCACACGAGGGGGCTTCGCCACTTCGCGCGCATGAGCGTGAGGACGGCTACGATCAGCACGAGATCGAAGACGACGGTGTCGAGGTCGGCGAAGAAGAAGAGACCGCGGCCGCCGCCGACGTCGACGAGGCCGGTCGCGCGGGCGATGGGGCGCGGCAGGAGCAGCGCCGCGGTGCCGCCGAGGAATGGCGCGGCGCGCGGCGTGATCTTCGTCGAGCCTTCCATTTGGTCGAACGCCTGGCGTGCGCCGTCGAGCGCCCCCGCGAGGGCGTACGGCGTCCGCATCGCGCCGCCGACCGTCGGCTCGGTGACGAGCGCGCGGAATTGGTACGGCAGATACTGTCCCGCGACCCAGACCGCGGCGGCGAAGACGACGCCGTACATGGCCACGAGCAGCGCGCTCGCGCGCCACGGCACGCGCGTGCGCAGCGCGGCGACGAAGAGGATCGGCGCGGAGATCAGGAGCAGCGCGAACGCGAAATACCAGCGGATGCCGGCGATGGCGCAGAAGACGAGCAACAGCAGCAGTGTGACGGCGATGGCGCGCGGAAACGCGCGCTCCTCGCGGCGCCAGACCGCGATCCAGCTCGCGGCCGCGCCGATGAACGCCGCAAGCAGAAAGAGAAACAGCACGTCTTTCAGCGGCTGCGTCGACCAGAGAATCGCCGACGGCGAAAAACTGAGTGCGGCAACAGACAACGCCGCGGCGCGCTTGTCGTCACCGGCGAGCTTTACCGCGACGGCACATGTGCCGAGGTACGCCGCGAGGTTCAGGAGCAGCGACGTCGACACCACGGCGCCGAACAGAAATCCGAAGAGCGCCAGCACCTGGCTGAACCCAGGCGAGATCAGGTTCGGATCGATGTGCACGATCGCGCCGAAGCCTTCCTCCACCGCCAGCCACGCCTGCTCGAAGTATCCGCGGCCGTCGCGCGCGTAGAACCACAATCCGTTGCCGGCCTGCAGGTCGCGCCCGATCGGCAGATAGAGAAAGGAGATCCAGAACAGCAGTTGTCCCGCCACCGCGCGCACGAGGAATCCGATCCCCACGATGAGTGCGATGGTTCGGTCCCGCAGGAACCAGCGGAACGCGGCGAAGAGCAGTCCGCAGGCGATCGCGGCGAGGAGCAGCTGGATCAGCTCGATCAGCATGAAAGGGAGGAACGAAGGATTTCGGCGATGCGCCGCGATGCGTCGCCTTCGCCGTACGGACTCCGCTTCTGGCTCATCTGCGCGCGCCGCGAATCATCGCTGAGCAGCATCCGCGCCTCGGACACGATCTCATCGCGTCCCGTCCCCACGATCCGCACGTTTCCGGCGCGCACGCCCTCCGGCCGCTCGGTCGTCTCGCGCGTCACCAGCACCGCCTTGCCGAGGTACGGCGCCTCTTCCTGCACGCCCCCGGAGTCCGTGACGATGAAATCGCTGCGCATCATCAGATGGATGAACGACACGTAGTCGACCGGCTCGATGAGGTGAATGCGCTTGTTGCCGCCAAGGATGTTGTGCACCGGCTGCTGGACGTTCGGATTCAGATGCACGGGATAGACGATCTCGATGTCGTCGGCCTGCCGCGTCAGCTCCGCGAGCGCTTCGCAGATGTCGCGGATCGGACCGCCGAAGCTCTCGCGCCGATGTCCGGTCACGAGGATCATGCGGCGGCGCGCGTCGAGGAACGCGAACTCGCGCTCGAGCCGGTTTTTCAATTTCACGTCGGACGACATCCGCTCCACCGCGCGCTGCAGTGCATCGACGACGGTGTTGCCGGTCACGAACACGCGCGCCGGATCGGTGCCTTCGCGCGCCAGATTCTCGCGCGCCTCCTCGGTGGGCGCGAAGTGATAGCGCGCCAGCGTCGAGATCATCTTGCGATTCACTTCCTCCGGCCACGGCGCGCGATCGTCGCCGCTGCGCAGCCCCGCTTCGACGTGCGCCGTTTCGACGCCCGCGTAAAACGCCGCCATCGCCGCCGCGACCGCGGTCGTCGTGTCGCCCTGCACCACCACGAGATCGGGTTTCAGCTCGCGCAAAACCCGTCCCGTCTCGAGCATCGTCCGGCCGGCGAGCGTGGTGAGGTCCTGATTGGCCGTCATCAAGCCGAGATCGACGTCGGGCTGCAGATCGAAAAGACGCAGCACCTGATCGAGCATCTGGCGATGCTGGCCGGTCGTGCAAATGCGCACGTCGAACGACTCCGCATCGCGCCGGAGCTCGTCGATCACCGGCGCCAATTTGATGGCCTCCGGGCGCGTTCCGAACACAAAGAGGAGTCGTTTCATGGGTTATTCAATGGTAACCTTTCCGGCAACGTTCCTCTCATGCCAATCATTCTCGCGTTTGTACTTGCGCCTGCGATTCTTGCGTCTCTCGACTCCATCATTCGTGCGGCGCTGGTGCTGCGCTCGCGCTCGCCGCGCGGCCCGATTCGCGGGGAGCGTCCGTGCCGCTGGCTGGTCGTGCTGCCCGCGCGCGCCGAGGGAACGAGACTTCGTGAAAGCATGCAGTCGATTGCCGCGGCGGCGCGCGGCCGCGAAGACGTCACGACGCTGCTGCTGCTCGATGGAGAGGATGAAGCCGCGGTCGCGGCGGCGCGCGAAAACGGATTTGCGACTCGCGTAAAAACGCCCGCCGGTCCGACGAAGGCCGCGGCGCTGGTCTGGCTCGTCCGCGAAGAGCGCGCGCTCGTCGAAAGCGTGGACGCCATTCTCATCATCGACGCCGGCTCGCGCATCGATCCCGATTTCTTCGACGCGTTCATCTGGCCGGAAGACGCGGATGCGGTGCAGACGCATTTGCGCGGCGTCAGCGGACTGCACGCGCTCGCGGCATCCGAGAATTTCGCGCAGACGCGCGAGGATCGCGGACGCGAAGCATTCGGCTGGAACGTGCGGCTGCGCGGCACCGGCACCGCGTTTCGCCCGCAGGTCTTCCTCGACATCATCCCGCGCCTCGTCACGCGCATCGAGGATCACGAAGCGTCGCTGCTGCTGACCGCGAGCGGCCTGACGATCCGCCTCGCGCCCGAGGCCGCGATCGTCTACGACGAAAAACCGTCGACGGTCGACGCCGCCGCATTGCAGCGCGCGCGCTGGCTCCTCGGCCGTTACGAACTGCTGGCACGCCGCGCCGGAACGTTTGCCGGGATCGCCGCGCGCAATCCCGCCGAGGGAATCGCGGCACTCGTCGAAATCTTCGGGCGGCCGCTGTCGCTCAGCGTTCCGCTGCGTCTCGTCGCCGGCGCGTGGGCCATTGCCGCCGGCGCTCCGATCCTCGGCGGCGCGGTCGCGGCGACGACGGCCATCGACATCCTCTCGCACGGCGTGCCGCGCGGAACCGCGAGCGTCGCGGC
>DATFHJ010000160.1:0-3723 GCA_035248585.1 Thermoanaerobaculia bacterium | reverse complement strand
AACGTGCTCGTCACCGCGCAGTCGAACGTCGGCATCGCCGTCGGACCGGACGGACGGCTGGAAGGAAGCCGCCTCGACGTCAGCCGCTCCGGAGATCCGCAACGCGGCGGCGGCATCGTGTTCCTCTCCAACGGCTCCGAGGTGCACGCCTCGCTGATCAACGAGAACCTCGGCGCGGGAATCGTCATCGGACCGCCGGACGGCAGCCGTCCGGTGAGCGGCAACGTCATCGACGGCACGACCATCAGCAGCAACCTGGCCGGTGTCGTGTTGTCGCCCGGCTCGACGCGCAACTCCATCACGCGCAACGACATCATGTGGAACCGTCTCGGCGGCGTGACGATCACGCCGTACGACGACAAACCGGCGCCGCGCGAGAATCGCTTCAGCGCCAATCGCTACGACGAGAACGGGCTGCGGCCGATCGTGCTCAACCTCGAGTCCGAGCCGAACTCCCTCGCGCGCGCGGGCGACTGCGACCGCGACCGCAGGACGGCCAACAACGCGCAGAACAATCTGCCGAACAACGGCATCCCCGCGCCGCTCATCGCCAGCGCGCAGATCAGCAATGAAGACACGGCCCCGCTCGTGACCATCCGCGGCCGCGCGTGCCCCGGACAGGTGGTCGAGCTGTACCAGTCGTTCGTCACCTCGTCCGTGCGCGAAAAGGTGGGCGTGGAGATGCCGCGCATCCGCGGCGTGAAGAACGAAGTCGAGACGATCACGAATTCGGAGCGCGAGATGACGCTGCCGTCGATCGGCGAGTTCAATTACATCGGCTCGGCGAACACGGCCTCGGACGGCACGTTCGAAGCGACGTTCCCCTTCCTCATCGTGAAGGAGGGCGTCGACAAAGCGACGCTCGACGTCGACCGCGACACCGACATCTGGGCCCGCGACGTCCTGCGCAGCGCGAAGCCGGAAGAGCGCGCGTTCTCCGCCGTCGCCATCGACACGGCGGGCAACACGTCGGAGATGAGCGTGCGCCGGAAGGTGGAGCGGCGGGTGGCTACGCGAGAGCAGCGATAAGGCGGTGTGCAAAAGCGGTGGCTCGCGCCACCGCAGTCCAAAAGGCCCCGCGCCGAATGCGCCGTTTGCGCCCATGGCGTTCCGCGTGCGTGACGAGCCCGAGAACGCGATCGCGGTCGATCGGCGCGTCGTCGGCGGGCGCGTTGTCGCCGCGGGTGATCAGGGACTCGCCGTGCACGAAGACCACGCGATGGGCGGTCAGGCCGCGATTGGCCATCGTCAGCACGACGTCGCCGACCCGCACGTTCAATACAGGCTCGACATGCAGGTAATCCTCGCCGCGGATGATCGGATGCATGCTCGCGCCGGCGGCGCGGAAGCGGACGGCGTGGCCGCGCGCGAGGAGATCGGCGATCAAATCGGCAGCGGCGAGGCAGTGTGGAGCGGCGGGCTTTAGCCCGCCGGGTTGATCCGGCGGGCTGAAGCCCGCCGCTCCAGGGTCGACGCTCACGCGGCCTCCGCGAGAATGAGGTCCGCCACGCGGGCGTCGCGGGTGAAGCAGAGCTCGCGCACCGGGACGCGCCGCGCGATGCGCTCGAGGAACTCGAGCGTGAACGCCACGGCGGACGCGTCGTGGAACGGCGGGAAGGCGCAGCCGAAAAGGCGCGCGACGGCGTCCGCGTGCTGCAATTCGCGCAACGCGACGCGCGGCGACTGCATGAGCAGGTAGACCCCCGCGAGCGGTGCGCCCGCGGCTTCCGACAGCGCGGCTTCGCCGTGCCACGGCGTGCCGTGCATCCACATCACGCCGTCTTCTTCGCGCACGATCACGCGATCATCGCTGACGATCGTGGCCGCATCCGTGCCCCACAAACGAGCCGTGGTCGACTTCCCTGCCCCCGACATGCCGACGAAGAGATGCCCGCGGCCTTCGCGATCGATCACGCCGCAGGAATGCAGTTCCACGCCGCGGCCCTGGCCGAGGAGATGCGACACCAGGACTTCATCGAGCGGATATGTGAGCGGGTTCAGATGCCACGCGGCTTCGCTCACGACGATCTCGCCGCGCGTGAACGTGGAGTTGAACGTTGCGGCTTTGTAGGGATTCGAGGGAAACGACTCGGAGTGGCATTCGAGGGTGTAGTCCTCGAACAAGCGCCACACCGCTCCCGAATCAAACAGCAACCGTCCGTTCGCAGGAGCGATCGTCTCCGCCGCGCGGACCGTCAGCTCGACGTCCGGCGCCGTAGCGGCCGGAACGAGAAAGCGGCCCGTGGCGCCGGGCCAGTCCCACGCCAGGCGCGGATCGTCGCAGCGCAGCGCGATCGTCATCCGCGCGATGCCGAGGAACTCTTCGCGCACGCTACGATCCGACGGAACGGCAGGGCGTCGGGTTGAAGCAGGTGCCGCCGGTCGAGCCGGAGGAGCTGGAGTTCTTACAGAAACCCAGCACCGCTTCCTCCGGGCGCAGCGGGAAACGCTTCACCGATGGCTTCTCGTACTGCTTCTTCTTCGTGTCGAGCTTCTCCATCCTCGTCCTTTCTAATGCAAGCTGCAGCTGCCGCAACCGCCGGTGGCGCAGGAACCGGCCGGCACGGCCGGCGGCGCCGCGGCGATGACGTCCGCGATGTCGCCGCGATGCCGGGCGTGTACTTCCTCCACCATTGCTTCGATCTCGTCATGATGCGAGCCGCCGGCGCAGTACTCGCAGTCGCCGTGCGGGCGCACCTCCACTCCGAACACTTCGGCGCGCAGGTGGGCCGTGCGGCAGTAGAAATCGATCGGCGCTTCCGAGTCGCCATGCTCGAGCTCTCCGGCCGCCGCGCACGAGCCGCACAGGGAGCTGAGCGCGCACGTCGTGCACTTCGTCTCGCGCGTGATCCGCTTGCCGCGCACGCCGCGCAGGAACTTCTCCCACCCCTCGCGCACGCTGCCGTCGCGCACGTTGTACTTGTCGACGTGCGAGAGCACGCAGATCGACATGTCGCCGTACGGATCGATGGCGAACGAATTCACGCCGCCGCCGCAGTCGTAAAGCTCCTTGACCTCGCCCGGCGGCGGAGGAGGAGGAGCGAATTCGATCGCCAGCCGCCGCCACTCGGCGATGCGCACTGGATCCTCGAGATCGAGCGTGACGATGTCCGCGGGCGTGAGCCGCACCGCCAGCGGGCTGGCCGAGCAGTCGATCCGCGGCGTGATCATCGAGTCGAACGCGAACTCCACGCCCAGCTCCTCGGCGAAGCGCTTGATCGCGTACACCTCGTGCTTGTTCACGGAGATGGCCACGGTCTTCAGTTTCAGCGGCAGCTTGCGATCGACGAGCAGCTGAATGCCGCGCAGGCAGCGCTCGAACGAGCCGGGGATGCCGGTCAGCGCCTCGTACGTCGCCTTCGTGCGGCCGTACATCGTGATCTCGATCGCGAACGGCGGCAGCGCGGCGAAGGCATCGGCCACGCGCTCGGTGATCAGCGTGCCGTTCGTGAAAACGGTCAGCAGCATTCCGGTGGATGCCGCGTGGCGATAGATCTCGAAGAAGTCGGGGCGCGCCAGCACTTCGCCGCCGGTGAGGAGCAGCCAGAGGCAGCCGAGCTCCGCGAGCTCGTCGAGGATGCGCTTGTACTCGTCCGTCGTCAGCTCGCCGCGGCGCGCGCCGCGATCGCTCATCGGCAGGTTGTTGTAGCAGTGCACGCACTCCAGCGGACAGCGATGCGTCAGCTCCAGCGTTCCGTTGACCGGAATGCGCAGCGCGTTCAC
>DATFHJ010000159.1:0-2298 GCA_035248585.1 Thermoanaerobaculia bacterium | reverse complement strand
AACAGCGCCGCGCGGCGCAGCCGCCGGCGCCGTCCGCTTCCGCACCGCGGTTATTCGGTTCCCGCGGTTATTCGGTTTCCGCGGTTAGTCGGTTCCCGCAGTTATTCGGTTTCCGTCGTTATTCGGTTTCCGCTGTTCTCTCAGTTCCCGCCGTCAGTCCGTTCCCGCTCCCTGTATCGCCCGACGCTGATTCTCGGCCCACACCCTCAGCAGATTGCCGCCCCACAACTTCCGGATCTGCTCCTCGGTGTAGCCGCGCCGCACGAGCTCGGTCGTCACGTTGAGCGACTCGTCGGCTCCATTCCAGCCACGGATACCACCGCCGCCATCGAAGTCCGAGCTGATGCCGACGTGATCGATGCCGATCAGCTTCACCGCGTAGTCGATGTGGTCCACGAAGTCCTTCACCGTCGCCGGCGGCCACCGCGCGTCGATCTCCGCCATGCGCGCCTCATACGTCGCGCGCACCGAGTCCGGAATGCCGCCGCGCCCGCCGCCGCCCCCACGTCCACCGCGCCCGCCACGCCCACCGATCCCGAGCTCGCGGCGAAGCTGCGCGACCGCCGAATCGCGCTCCGGCGGCTGCACCTTCACGTATCCCGTGAACGCGACCGTCTGCATCACGCCGCCATTCTGCTTCAGCGCGAGGAGCTGCTCGTCGTCCATGTCGCGCGGATGGTCGGCGAGCGCGCGCGTCGCCGAATGCGACGCGATCACCGGCGATCGCGAAAGCGCCGTCGCCTGCATCATGCACTCCTTCGAGACGTGCGAGATGTCCACCATCATCCCGACGCGATTCATCGCTTCCACCACCTGCCGTCCGAACCCACTCAACCCGTGGTGCTCGGGGCCGCGCGGGTCGGTGGACGAGTCGCAGATGTCGTTGTTCGACGTGTGGGCGAGCGTCATGTAGCGCGCGCCCAGATCGTAATACGTCTTCACCAGCGACAGATCGTGTCCGATCACCCAGCCATTCTCGATGCCGATCGCCGCGACGAGCTTGCCGCGCCCGACGATGCGCTCGACGTCGGCCGGCGTATACGCGATCTCGATCCGGTCCGGATACAGCTGCTCGGCCATCCGGTGAATGCCGGCGAACTTGCGAAGCGCCGCCGCTTTCGCCGTGCTGTCGCCCTCCGGCGTCCGCGCCCCCTGCCCGACGAAGACCGCGAAGAACGCGACGTCGAGCCCGCCCGTCTTCATCTTCTGCAAGTTCACCTGTGCGGTTCGCGTGAGCGGATCGGCCTCCGGCGTCGCGAAGTTGTCGGGAATGTCCACGTGCGTGTCGATCGTGATCGCGCGCGCGTGAATCGCGCGTGCGCGCGCGACGAGCGCATCGTCGGCAGATGCCGCGGCACTCTGCTGGATCGTCGCCGACGATGACGAGCTCGCGCAGCCGATGAGGAAGAGTGCGGCGACGACACGGATGGGGTGCATGTGACTCTCCAGCGTGAACGGAACCCACGAGGCAGGCACAGAAGATCCCTCGCCGCGCTCGGGATGACAAGTGACACGTGGCGGAACGCACGGCGTTGCAATGGCACGTCCCAGCGCTACATTCGCGGCGTCCGTAGATCAGAAGCACACACGCGGAGCCTGCAATGAATCGTCCCATCCCTTTCCATTCCCTCACTCTCCGTGCCCTCGCCGCATTCGGGCTGGGCGCACTCGCCCTTGGCGGGACTGCCACCGACGCGACAGCCCAACAGCAGGGCGCTCGTCCCGGCGCGCAACGCCAGAACCGACCACGCCAGGTCGTGAAGATGGACTCCGCGCGCGCCGCGGAGCTCTACGTCAGCACCAAGCTGGAGGACCATCCGCCAGCCGATTTCGACAGACAGCTGCGCCAGAAGGCGATGACGGACAGCATCTACGCGGCGCGCAGCCGCGGCGTGATGGAGTTCCGGAAGGTGAGCTACAAGAGCACGGTGGACGGGATGACCATTCCCGCCTACCTCTTTGCCCCGCTCAACAAGCGCGGCGCGCGCGGGCACGCCGCGATGGTGTGGGTACATGGCGGCGTCCACGGCGACTGGGGCACCTCGATGTTCCCATTCGTCAAGGAGGCCGTGCAGCGCGGCTACGTGATCATCACGCCGGACTACCGCGGCAGCACGGGGCACGGCGCCGCCCACTACAACGCGATCGACTACGGCGGCAAGGAGCTCGACGACGTGCAATCCGCGGTCGAGTTCCTGAAGACGCTTCCATACGTGGACCAGGACCGGCTGGGCATCATGGGATGGAGCCACGGCGGCTTCATCACCGCGCACCTGGTGTTCCGCGAGCACCATCCCT
>DATFHJ010000158.1:0-30518 GCA_035248585.1 Thermoanaerobaculia bacterium | reverse complement strand
TTCTCGCCGGTGAGCAACGACATCGCGTTCGTGGGCTCGGTGCGCGGCAATCCCGACATCTATCTGATCAAGGACGACGGCACGAACGTCCGGCGGCTGACGTCGACGAGCTCGATCGAGTCGACGCCGGAATGGAGTCCGAACGGACGCCAGATCGCCTTCACCTCGGGGCGCAGCGGATCGCCGCAGATCTACTTGATGGACGCCGAGGGGACGAACGTGAGGAGAATCTCCACCGACGGCAGCTGGAATGATGACGCGGTGTTCGCGCCGGACGGCGAGCGCATCGCCTACACCTCGCGCGTGAACGGACGATTCCAGATCCGCATCGCGAACCTCATCACCGGTGACAACCGTATCGTCGCCGGCGAAGGATCGAACGAACAGCCGACCTGGTCGCCCGACGGACAGTGGATCGCCTTCCAATCGAACCGCAACGGCAAATGGCAGATCTACCGCATGCGCGCCGACGGCACGGACCTGCTGCAACTGACATTCACCAGCGAGAACAAAGAGCCGGATTGGTCGAAAAAGCCTGAATGACCGTGGAGCGGCGGGCTTTAGCCCGCCGAATTGCCTCGGCGGGCTAAAGCCCGCCGCTCCACACTGCTATCATCGTGAAGGGAGTGGAACCAGCATGAGAAAGATGTGGAATGCCCTGTTGGCGAGCCTGGTGATCGTGCTCGTCGTGCTCGCACCCGCCTGCAGGACGACGAAGAAGGACATACGGACGACCCAGACCGACACCACGGTGTCGCAGACGCCGCCGCCGGAAGTGGCGGTGCGCACCGATACCGCCACGACCGTGGCTCCGCCGGACGACTTCGTGCGCAACGAGCCGACCGTCACCGAAGAGGTCGTGCCGAGCAACATCGAAGAGCTGAATCGCTGGGCGCGCGACAAGGGCTTCGTCCGCGATGCGTTCTTCAACTACGACGAGTCGACGCTCGACGCCGACGCGCAGTCCGCGCTTTCGTCGTCCGCGACGTGGCTGCGAAGCGATCAGGGCGCGTCGTACGGGCTGCTCATCCAGGGCCACTGCGACGAGCGGGGCACCGAGCAGTACAACCTCGCCCTCGGCGATCGCCGCGCGAACGTAGCCAAGGATTACCTCGTCACCCTCGGCATCGACAGCTCGCGCATCCGCACCGTCAGTTACGGCGAGGAGCGGCCCTTCGAAGAAGGGCACGACGACGCCGCGATGGCGCAGAACCGCCGCGCGCATCTCGTGCTGGTGAGATAGACCGATGCGATTCCTCCGTCCCCTCGCAGCCGCCGCGGCCATGCTCGCCGCGAGCGGCTGCATCTCCACCTCCGACTTCGAGGCGGCCCAGCGCCAGATCGTCGAGCTGCAGGAACAGCTGGCGAACATCAAACGCACCACCGCGGCCAAGGAAGACGTGCAGGGCGTCAACGCCCGCATCGCCGAGCAGACCGAGACGCTGCTGAAGTCGAATGCGACGCTGGTGGCGAAGGTCAGCGAGATCGAGGCGAGCATTCAAACGGCGCAGGGCTCGACCGAGCAGAGCGGATTCCGGATGGACCGCCTCGCCCAGCAGCTCGCCCAGGCCCAGCGCGACATCGACGATCTCCGCACACGCATCGCCGCCCTGCAAGCCGCGCCGGCTGCCGTCACACCCGGCACCGAGCTCACCGTCCCCGCACCCGCCACTCCCTCCGCCGACCCCGCGCAGACGTATCAGGCGGCATATCGCGATTACCAGCGCGGCAACTACGACCTCGCCATCGAAGGCTTCCGCGAGTTCGTGCAAACCACCCCCACTTCCGACATGGCCGACAACGCCGCGTACTGGATCGGCGAGAGCCTCTTCTCGCAGAAAAAGTATCGGGACGCGATCGAGCAGTTCGACACCGTCGTGACCAAGTACCCGAAGTCCGACAAAGTCCCGGGCGCGCTGTTGAAGAAGGGCTACGCCTACATCAGCCTCGGCGAGCGTGCACAGGGAATCGTGCAGCTCCAGTACGTCGTGCACGAGCACCCGAAGTCGGCCGAGGCCGCGCTCGCGCGGCAGCGGTTGAAGCAGTTGGGGGTGGAGACGCAGTGAGAACCGCAGCACTCCGCGAGCACGACCCCACGACGGATTCGGACCACATCGTCGTCCTTCACGCTGTGTCGTGGGAAGACTACGAGCGCATCCTCGAGATTCGAGGTGAACACTCCTCGCCCCGCATTAGCTATTTAGAGGGGGAGCTCGAGATCATGAGTCCCGGGAAGAATCACGAACTGATCAAGTCCTACATCGGGCGTCTGTTGGAGGTTTGGTGCACCGAGCAACAGATCGAGTTCAACCCTGTTGGTAGCTGGACCCTCAAGAACAAAAACGAGCGACGTGGTGCGGAAGCCGACGAATGCTACATCTTCGGTACCGAAATGCGGGAGCGGCCGCAACTCGCCATCGAAGTCGAGTGGACGCACGGCGGGATTGACAAGCTGGCAATCTATGAGCAACTCGGCGTCGACGAGGTGTGGTACTGGCGCAAATGCATCCTCGAGATCTACATTTTCATCGACAAGAAGTTCGTGGAAGTCCAGCACAGCCGGCTCTTTCCCGAGCTCGACCTGAATCTCCTCACGTCGATGCTCGACCGCGGCACCGTCTCTCAGGCCATGCGCGATTTCCGAAAAGCCCTCCGTTCGGGAAGTGTTTGAGCGGATTTCTGTTATCATCCCCGGCCCGTCACAGACGGGACCGCAAGGAAGGAAATCGATTCATGGCGAATATTGCCTCAGCCGAGAAACAGAGACGGCAGGCCGAGAAGAAAAAGGCGCGCAACCGCGCCGGAAAGTCGTCGCTGCGTACGACCCTGAAAAAGGGACGCGCGGCCATTGCCGGCGGCGACGCCGACAAGGAGACGCTGTCCAGCAGCTTTTCCGCGATCGACAAGGCCGCCAAGCGCGGTCTGATCAAAGAGAACACGGCCAACCGCTACAAGGCCCGCCTCTCCGCCGCCTCCAAGCGCGCGGCATCCAAGTAATGGAGCGGCGGGCTTAAGCCCGCCGAACATTGCATCGCCCATGACGCGCCGGCTGCTTCTCGCCGCAATCGTCCTGGGCCTCGCCTACCTGCTCTTCTGGCCCGTGCCGGTGACGCCGGTCGCGTGGGATGCTCCGAAAAACGCGGGATTCACCGGCGCGTTCGCTCCGAACGAGCGCCTGAAGGCGCTCGAACAACTCCCCATCGGCGCGAATCACGGCCCGGAAACGATCGCCGTCGACGCGAGCGGGCGGCTGTACACCGCGACCCGTGAGGGAACGATCGTGCGCTTGCGCGCCGACGGCTCGTCGCCCGAGAACTGGGTCTCGACCGGCGGACGTCCCCTCGGACTGTCGTTCGATTCCAACGGCACGCTCTTCGTCGCCGACACCTTTCGCGGCCTGCTGGCGATCTCGCCCGGCGGCGCAGTGCGCGTGCTGGCGACAGAGGCGGACGGAGTGCCGATCCGCTTCGCGAACAGCGTCGACGTCGCGTCCGATGGAAAGATCTATTTCTCCGACGCCTCGACAAAGTTCGGCGCCAAAGAATGGGCCGGCACGTACTCGGCGAGCCTGCTCGACATCCTCGAGCACGGCGGTCACGGCCGGTTGCTGGTGTACGACCCGGCGACGCGGCGCGCGACGACGCTCGTCCGCGGCCTGAACTTCGCGAACGGCGTGGCGCTGGCGCACGACGAGAGCTTCGTCCTCGTCGCCGAGACCGGCTCGTACCGCGTCCTGCGCCACTGGCTCGCCGGCCCAAACCGGGGCCGCACCGAGCCTCTCCTCGAGAATCTCCCTGGCTTCCCCGACAACCTCACCACCGGCCGCGACGGCCGCTTCTGGCTGGCCCTCATCTCGCCGCGCAACGCGCTCGTCGACTCCCTCTCCGGCGCCCCGTTCGCGCGCAAGATCATCCAACGCCTCCCCGAATTCATCCGCCCCGACGCCGTCGCCTACGGCCACGTGGTCGCGTTCGACGCCAAGGGCAACGTGCTCGCCAGTCTGCAAGATCCTGCCGGCACCTACCGCCTTCTCACCTGCGCCACAGAGACGGATGAGTACCTCTATCTCGGCAGCCTGGAGATGGCGACGATCGGGCGGCTGAGACAAACACGCAGTCAGTAACAGGCAGCCGATTTCGGCAACTTCACCGTTTCCGGCGATCTTTCGCCGGGCCGTCGCGGCGTTGCAGATTCTGCGCGGTGTTGACGAGACCGACGTGCGAAAACGCCTGCGGGAAATTGCCGAGCTGGCGTTTCGCGGCGGGATCGTATTGCTCGCCGAGGAGGCCCACGTCGTTGCGCAGCGCGAGGAGGCTTTCGAAGATTTCCGTCGCCTCGTCGTACCGGCCCGCGAGCGCGAGCGTGTCGGCCAGCCAGAACGTGCAGAGCAGAAATGCGCCTTCGCCGGGAGGAAGGCCGTCGATCTCCGGCGAGGCCGGATACCGGCGCAGCAGACCATTCGTTTCGAGCTGACTGCGAATGAGCGCGATCGTGCCCGTCATGCGCGGATCATCGGCCTCGATGAAGCCGAGCGCCGGCAGCATCAGCAGGCTCGTATCGGCATTCGACGATCCGTAAAACTGCACGAACGCGTTGAGGTCTTTGCGGAAGCCTTTCTCGAAGATCTCGCAGCGGATTTCGTCGCGGATCGCGCGCCATTGCTCGACGGGACCGGGCAACCCGAACCTCTCGGCATCGGCGGCCGAGCGGTCGAATGCAACCCATGCCATCACTTTCGAATGCGTGAAGTGGCGCCGCGGTCCGCGCACTTCCCAGATCCCTTCGTCAGGCTCCTTCCACCCTTTCTCGAGGAAGCGCATCAGCGCGCACTGCACGCGCCACGCGTCCTCGCTCGGCGGCAATCCGAGCTTGCGCGTGAGGTGCAGCACGTCCATCACTTCGCCGTAGACGTCGAGCTGGTACTGCTTGAACGCGGCGTTGCCGACGCGCACGGGACTCGATGCCTCGTAGCCGGGCAGCCAGTCGATTTCGAGCTCGGTGAGATGACGCTCGCCGCGAATCGAATACATGATCTGCAGCTCTTCCGGCAGCCCCGCCGCGGCGCGGATCAGCCACTCCCGCCAGGCCACCGCTTCTTCGGTGTAGCCGCCGCCGAGGAGGGCGTAGATGGCGAACGTTGCATCGCGGAGCCAGCAGAGGCGGTAGTCCCAGTTGCGCACGCCGCCGATCCGTTCGGGCAGCGACGTCGTCGCCGCGGCGACGAGACCGCCGGTCGGCGCGTAGGTGAGCGCCTTGAGCGTGATCAGCGAGCGCATCACCGCCTCGCGCCATGGCCCCTCGTACGTGCAGCGCGACGACCATTCGTTCCAGAAGTGCTCCGCCTCGTCGAGCCGCGTCAGCGCGTCTTCACATTCGGGATGCGGGTCGTGGCTTTCGGTCCAGATGAAGTCGAACGCGACGCGCGCCCCCGCGGCGACGTCGAACTCCGCAACGGTCGTGAGTCCCTCGCCGCGCAACGGCACCTCGGTGCGGACATAGACGGTGTCCGGTCCGGCGACGGCGCGAATGCCGCCCTCGATCGAACGGACCCACGGCACGATCGAGCCGTAGTCGAAGCGGATCGCGAGATCCATCCGCATCGGCACGCGTCCTTCGATTCCTTCGACGATGCGCACCAGATCGATGGCATCACTGCGGATGGGCATGAAGTCGATGATGCGCACGCGTCCTTCACTCGTGGTGAGCGTCGTTTCGAGGATGAGTGTGTCGCCTCGGTAGCGGCGCGTGACTTCCACCGGCGTGCTTTTCGGGGCGATGCGCCAGCGGCCGTGGTCCGGGGTCCCGAGGAGTGCGGCGAAGCACGCCGGCGAATCGAATCGCGGCACGCACATCCAGTCGATCGAGCCGTCGCGCGCCACGAGCGCGCACGTCTGCAGGTCTCCGATCAGCGCATAGTCTTCGATCCGCGACGGCATCGCGGAAGCATGACACAGAGGCGTATGCTGCCTGTGCCCTTCGAGATCATCATGGCGACGCAAAACGATGACGACGGCGATCTGCTCGAGAAGCGAGGCGGAAGAATCGACCCGCTCCGCGATCCGACGGGTCCCTTCGACGCCGACGCACGCATCGATCAGGCCATTGCCGAGTCGTTTCCCGCGAGCGATCCTCCGTCATGGAATGCCGGAGTCGACGACGATGAGCCAGGCGATTCCAAATGACGTGCTCGCCCCTGATGTAGTCCACCGAAACGTTTTCGGGTTGCGAACGTAACAGGGAACTACATACCAAAGGAGTGTTCATGACCCCACGTTTCGCCCCGGCGATCCTGTTCCTCGCCTGTCTCGTTTCTCTCGTTTCCCTGTCCGCTCACGGCCAACCCGGCCAGCTGCAGTACTTCGGCTACGCCGGCAACGCCGATGACGATCGCAGCCTCGACATGACCAAGGGCTACACCAACTTCAGCCACGTAGCCACCAGAGACAGTCCGCTCGACCCGTTCGTGCGCGATCGGGTGACGGCGCTCGCCCAGCGCGGCATCAAAGCGACGATCGATCTCGGTCGCGTCCTCTACTGCGACTACGACGCGAGCCTTCACTTTCATCAGCGATGTAACGACTGGGAGACCCGCTGGTCGCAGTGGAAGGCGTTCAACGCCGGCATCCTCTCCTCCGACAAGGTGCTCGGCTTCACGGTGCTGGACGAGCCTTTCAGCAGGGGCGTGGACATGGCCCAACACGATCAGGTCGTGCAGAGGGTCAAGTCCGATTTTCCGTGGGCGAAGATCTTCCTGTTCGACAATCCCTGCGGCATCCTCGACCTCCCCTGCGGGTACGCGCAGTTCTATCCGGGCTCCTTCGACGCGTATCAAGGCACCCTTCCCGGCGTCGATTGGGTCAGCACTTCCGACTACGGCCGCATGCCCAGTACGAACCCGACGTTTCTGAGCGCGCGCGCGAAACTCAAGAACCGTTTTCCGGGCAAGAAGTGGCTCTACGTGGCGGATGGATACTACGAGCCCAACGGACTGCACGCAGCCAATTTCCTGGCCATCGAAAGCATGAAAGAGATCATCCGCGACTGGTACGACCTCGCTCGCGCTGATCCCGACGCGGTGGCGTTCGGTGTGTTCATCTGGGGTACGAATCTGCCTGACTACATCGGGTCGACGGATTTCCCGTGCAGCGTGCTCCTGGAGCACGTGGCCATTGGGAGAGAGATTACCGGCAAGACCCGACCGACGAGCGGACTGCCGAGGGGCGGCATCCGCTGGTGGATCGATACGGCGGGCAGCGTCCACGGCCGCGCCTGCGATCCCGACGGCACCCTCTGCGAATGGCCGCGCATCGACCTCCGCAAGGATGGCACGCTCTTCGGGCAGGCCTCCTACCTTCCCTGGCAACAATTCGCGGCCGCCAATGCCGAGTGCACGGCAACGGGTTACGACCTGCAGTTCACGGCGACCCTTCCACAGACCGTCAGCGGATTCACCATCACCGCCGTCGCGCAGGACCTCGACTCCGGCAGCACGACCCTTCTCAGCCAGTGTGCGCAGAGCCCCGGCTGTCTCTGGTTCTCCAGGCTCTACAAGCCGAAGGGCTACATGCAGGCGATCAGCGTGACCGGGGTCGCCTCCGGTTGGGTATGCGATCCCGATGCGCCCCACGTTTCGAGCAAAGTACGGATCGTGGCCGACACGACCGACGTCGGAACCTTCACCACCAATCTCGCGAGCGAGCAGGCCGTGGCCGACGAGTGCCGCGGCGGCTATCTCCATCGCTTCAGCGTCCAGCTCCCGGCGTGGACGAAGGGACGCACGATGAAGGCGTGGGCCCAGGACCTGGACATGGGCTCGCCGATCCCCCAGGTGCAGATTCCGTGGTTATGCCCGGCGGGGACGTCGTGCAAATGGTGATCTTCGACTAGGCGAAGGGCGGCCGCGAGCCGCCCTTCGTTCAACTCCCCTTCTTCGCCATCAGGTACCGTCCGAACCACGCCAGATAGCGTTCCAGGCGGTCGCGCACGTAGCTCGGGGTCGTGATGCCGTGGTTCTGGCCGGGGTAGATCACGAGCTGCGTGTCGACGCCCATGCTCCGCAGCGCCTGGTACATCTGCTCGCTGCCGATGATGGGGACGTTGAAGTCGGACTGGCCGCCGAGGTAGAGCGTCGGAGTCTTGATGCGGTCGGCGTGGAAGAACGGATACGAGACCTTGATCCATGCGTCAGGGTTTTTCCAGGGCGGGCCGAGCTCGAGCTCGTATTGAGAGATGTACTCGTCGCTGCCGTACATGGAGAGCTGCAGTGCACTGCCGGCTCCGGAGATCGCGGCCTTGAAGCGCGGATCCGTCGCGATCGTGTAGTCGGTGAGGATCCCTCCGTAGCTCCACCCTCCGATGCCGAGGCGCTCGGGATCGGCGATGCCGGCGGCGATGGCGTAGTCCACCGCCGCGAGGAGGTCGATCACTTCCTTGTTGCCCCAGTCGGCGAAGATCGCCTTCTGGTATGCGCTGCCGCGGCCCGCGCTGCCGCGATAGTTCACCGCCAGCACGACGTAGCCGTTCGCGGCGAGCAACTGCCGGTCGAAATGGAACGCGTGCTGGTCCTGGCTGTTGGGACCTCCGTGGATGTTGAGCAGCGTCGGATACCTTCGCCCCGGCACGTACGACGGCGGCTTGAACATCAGCCCGTGCACGTCCGTCCCGTCTTTCGCGCGGCAGGAGAAATCTTCGACCGTCGCCAGCTGCAGCTCGCCGAGCCAGGCATCGTTTTCGTGCGTGACGCGGCGGAGCGCGCCGTTCTCCCAGACGTGTACCTCGTCGGGCTCCGCGGCCGTGGCGGCCAGCAGCACCAGCGCGCCGTCCTTGCGCGCGGCGATCGAAGACACCACGCGGCGGCCGGTCGTCAGCGCCTCGACGCGTCCGCCCGCGGCCGGCGTGCGCGCGATGTAGGTGATGCGATCGTCCTGCACCACGAACGTGAGCGTCTTTCCGTCCGCGCTCCAGAGCAACGGCTCCTGCACGGCGCGGTCGAGTGACGCGGTCAGCACGCGCGTCTCCCCTCCCGCGGCCGGAGCCACCGCCAGCTTGTTCATGCTGTACGCCCTGTACTTCGGATCATCGCCCTGCAGGAACGCCAGGAACCGGCTGTCCGGACTCCACGCCGGCCGGCCATGGTCACGGCCGATGAAGTTGGTGATGCGGCGCGGCTGCGCATCTTTCTTCGGCTCGATGACGAAGATGTCGAGGTTGTCGATGCGGTCCGGATCTTTCTCGCGATTGCTCACGAAGGCGATGAGCGTTCCGTCCGGCGACCAGCTCGGGTTTTTCTCGTCGAACGTTCCCGCGGTCAACACCTCCGCCGTGCGCGTCTGCACATCGAAGAGCTGCAGATGGGAGCGCAGTGCGCCGAGGTAACCGTCGCCGTCTTCCTTGAAGCGATAGCGGTCGATCACGATCGGAGGAGCGGTCTTGCGCTTCCACCCTTCTTTCTTCTCCGGCTCGGAGCTCGGATCGAAGTCGTTGACGACGAGCACCAGGCGCTTGCCATCGGGCGACCAGGCGTAGTCGGACACGCCGCCTTTGATGTCGGTGAGCTTCTGCGCCTCGCCGCCGCGCCGGTCGAGCAGCCACACCTGACCGCCTTTCTTCTTCGCCTCCTCGTCACCGCGCGTGGCGATGAACGCGAGGTAGCGTCCGTCCGGACTCCATCCCGGCTTGCTCTCGCTGCTGTCGGGCAGCGAGGTCAATCGCACGCGATCCTCGCCGTTCCATCCGATCATCCAGAGATCGGAGTCCCGGCGATCCTTTTCGGCATCGATGGTGCCGACCGTGTACGCGATCCGGAGTCCGTCCGGCGAGACCTGCGGACTGCCGACGGTCCGCGGCCTGGTCACATCGTCGAGCGAGAGCGGCCGTTTCGCCTGAGCGAACGAGACTTGCGGGAGCGCGAGAGTGAGGAGAAGGAGAATCCAGCGGCTGCGCATCGGGCCGGCATTCTAAATGTAGCGGGCCGGAACGCCGGCGTCCTCGCCGGCTGGACGGGCGCCGTCTGGGCGCCCCGGCGGCGGGACGCCGCCTGATCAGCCGCCGGGACGGCGGCGTTCCCAAAGGGGCGTGCGGCGCGCTTACCAAATTGGTTGACTTCGCCCGCAATCGGAGTCAGTGTTTTCCTGTCCCATCTTCGGTGAAAAAAAAAGGGGGAGCACTTTGAATCGACACCAGACATTCCAGCGCTATGTCCGGCTCATCATGACATTTACGGCCGGATTGACATTGCTCATCGTGCTCTCCGCGTCCGGCCAGACCTCGGGCGGCAACGTGTTCGGAACGGTCGTCGACGACTCCGGCGCCGCCATTCCGGGCGTCACCGTCACGCTCTCGGGCATCGGCGCGCCGCAGACGTTCGTCACCGACGCGAACGGCGGCTATCGCTTTCTCAGCCAGGCACCGGGCCGCTACAGCGTTCGCGCGGAGCTGAGCGGATTCTCACCCGTCCTGCGCTCCGTCGACGTCAGCATCGGCGCGAACTCGCAGATCGACTTCAGACTGAAGCCCGCGGTCTCGGAAGAGATCACCATCACCGACGCGACGCCGGTCATCGACGTGCGAAGCAGCGGCACCGGCTCGGCGATCAACGAGCAGGAGCTGCGTGAAGTGCCGTCGGCGCGCGACCCGTGGGTGGTGCTGCAGACCGTTCCGGGCGTGCTCGTGAGCACGGTGAACGTCGGCGGCAATCAGTCCGGCCAGCAGTCGTACTTCATCGGCAAAGGCATCGAGCGCCACCAGACGGAGTGGAATCTCGACGGCGTGAACGTGACCGAAATGCAGGCCACCGGCACGTCGAACTTCTACTACGACTTCGATTCCTTCCAGGACATGCAGATCACGACCGGCGGATCGGACCCGCGCCTGCGCACGCCCGGCGTGCAGATCAACATGGTCTCCAAGCGCGGCACGAACGACCTCGCCGGATCCGGCCGGCTGTTCTGGACGGACAAGGAGTTTCAGTCCGAGGCGGAGATTCCGAGCGAAGCGCGGTCGTATCTCTCGTCGGGGAACTCGATCAATCACATCAACGACTACGGCCTCGAAGTGGGCGGGCCCATCATCAGGGATCGGCTCTGGCTCTGGGGCGCGTATTCGAAGAACGACATCGACAACTTCATCGCCGGACCGCTCATCCCGCAGAAGACCCACATCACCAGCTGGAACGGGAAGCTGAATCTTCAGGTGGTCCCGACGAACAACGCGTCCGCGTACTACATGTTCAACAACAAGACCGTCAACGGCCGCGGGCTGAGCATCACCCGCCCGATCGAAACGGCCACGAACCAGGACGGCCCGGGCAGCGTGCTGAAGCTCGAAGACACGCAGGTCGTCGGCAGCAGTTTCTATGTGACCGGCCTCGTCGGCATCATCGAGAACGGTTACGAGCTGACGCCGATCGGCGGCCGCGACGTCAATGCGTGGTGGACCAGCAGCAGCTACGCGCGGACGCACCCGGACGTCCCCGCCGGCTGGCACCGTACGTACAACTACTTCCAGCAGGACGTCCCGCAGGAGGACTACCGCGTCGATGCGTCGAACTTCATCAGCATCGGCACGACCAGCCACGAGTTGAAGTGGGGCTTCGAGTATCGCGAGACCCCGGTCAGCTCGGAGACGTCGTGGTCGGGCAATCAGACGTTCGGAAACTTCTATGACGGCTCGGCGCTGGCCGCGCTCACGCGCAATGCCGTTCCGAAATTCGGCTCGAAGTACAAGGATCTCTATATCGGCGACACGATCATGGCCGGCAACCTGACACTCAGCGTCGGCGGCCGTTACGACTGGCAGAGCGCGAAGAATTTCGCCAGCTCCGTGCCGGCCAATCCGCTCGTGCCGGACATTCTGCCGGCCGTCGACTACGCCGGCGACGACCGTTCGCTGGAGTGGAACGGATTCTCGCCGCGCGTCGGAGCGACATACTCGTTCGGCAAGGACAACCGCGCGCTCGTTCGAGGGAGTTACGCGCACTACATCAATCAGCTGGGATCGAGCGACGTCGGCTCGGCGAATCCCTTCTATCGCGTCCAGTATCTCTATTACTACTGGGATGACGTGAACGGCGACCGCAACGTCCAGCGCAGCGAGATCGACTTCGATTCCGGCGTCTATTCGTTTGCGAACATCGACCCCGACAACCCCGCGGCCGGCTACTCGCCGGGACGGGTCGACTACGGGATGAAGGCGCCGAGCACCGATGAGCTGATCGGCGGCGTGCAGTACGAGCTCACGCCCGGCTTCGCGGTCGGCGCCAACTACACGTATCGCAAGAGCAAGGACTTCACCTGGAACCGTTTCGAGAAGACGCGCGGCGCGGGCGACTACTACACGAGCGCCGATTACGTGCTGGCCGGGACCCGCACCGGCAAGCTGCCGAACGGACAGTCGTACAGCGTGCCGTATTACACGCTCAAGGCCGGCGTGGCCACGCCGGTCAACTACGTCTTCACGAATCGCGACGATTACTCGCAGACCTATCAGGACCTCGAGCTCTCCGCGGTCAAGCGCATGGCCAACCACTGGATGATGCGCGCCAACATCACGCTGTCGGACTGGAAGCAGCACGTCGGTCCGGGCGCGATCGTCGATCCCTCGCCGCTCTTGAGCAACAGCTCGAATTCGTTCGACAGCTGCTCGGTGTGCGACGGTGCCACGGTCGCATCGGGCGGCGGCATCGGCAGCAACTACATGAACTCGCGCTGGGCCTACAGCGTCACCGGCGTGTACCAGTTGCCGTGGGAGATCAGCGTCGGCGCGGCCCTGAACGGACGCGAGGGCTACCTCGTCCCCTACCGCGTCACCTTCCGCGACCGGCGGGAAGGAACGCAGAAGAATCTGCTCGTGTCGCCGGAGTTCGACGACAACCGGCTTCCCAACATCACCAACCTGGACCTGCGTCTGGCCAAGGATTTCAGGCTCAAGAACGACCTGGCGCTGAATCTCTCCGTGGATGTCTTCAACGTTCTCAACCGGCTCACGGTCCTCGACCGCAACAATCTCCTCGACGTCGGCGCCGATGCAACCGACCCGGCGTACAACCACATCTCGACGATCATGAGCCCGCGCGTCATCCGATTCGGAGCGCGCGTCACGTTCTGATCCCCGCTTCCATTCCACCGGGAGGCCCGTCGTTCGCGACGGGCCTCATCCTCGGCCTGGCCACGGCGATGAGCTTCGGATGCGGCCGCGCCGGCACCGAGCGCGCCGCACGCCCGCCGGTGATCCTCATCTCCATCGACACGCTGCGCTCCGATCACCTCCCGGCCTATGGCTATCGCGGCGTGCGTACTCCCGCGATCGACGCGTTCGCGCGCGAGGCCATCGTCTTCGAGCGCGCCTACAGTCACTCTCCCCTCACCCTGCCGTCGCACGCGACGATCCTCACCGGACGGCTTCCCGCCGACACCGGCATTCGCGACAACGCCGGCTTTCGCCTCGATCCCGGCCGCGTCACGCTCGCCGAGGTGTTGAAGCGGAACGGCTATGCAACGGGGGCCGCGGTTTCGGCATACGTGCTGCGCGCCGACACCGGCATCAACCGCGGATTCGACTTCTTCGACGACCGGATCGCCCAGCGCGCGGACCAATCGCTCGGCGGCATTCAGCGCAGCGGCGTCGAAACCGAGAGCGCCGCAAAGCAGTGGCTCGGCACGCACGCCGCGCAGCCATTTTTTCTCCTGCTGCATCTGTACGAGCCGCACTCGCCGTACGACGCGCCGGAGCCGTATCGATCGCAGTTCCAACCCTACGACGCCGAGATCGCGGCGTCCGATGCCATCGTCGGGCGCTTCCTCGAGACGCTGAAGGCGCAGGGACTCTATGACCGCGCGTTGATCGTCCTGCTGTCCGATCACGGCGAAGGTCTCGGCGATCATGGCGAGGACGAGCACGGGATCTTTCTCTATCGCGAGAGTATCCAGGTGCCGCTGATGGTGAAGCTGCCAAACTCCGCGCGGCCGTCGCGCGTGAGTGCGCCGGTCGGACTGCGCGACGTAATGCCGGCCATCCTCCATGAGCTGGACATCGCGCTGCCGCCGGGACTCGACGCCCGTCCGATCTTTCGCGAGGCCGTCAAACCGCGCCCCGTCTACAGCGAGACGTTTTATCCGCGCCTGCACTTCGGCTGGAGCGATCTGCACTCGCTGATCGACGGCACGAAGCATTTCATCCTCGCGCCGCGGCAGGAGCTCTACGACCTCGCCAGCGATCCCGGCGAGACGAAGAATCTGGCCCCGGGCGACCGCCGCGCGTACGCGGCGATGAAGAGGGCCATCGCGTCGATGATCGTTCCGGCCGCGTCGCCCGCGGCGATCGCGCCGGAAGAAGCGGCGAAGCTCGCGGCCCTCGGATACATCGGCGGAGGTGCGACGGAGACGGTGACGCTGTCTGATCCGAAAGACGAGCGGCAGACGTTCCGCGATCTGCGCAGTGCGTTTGCCAAGTTCCGCGCCGGCCAGGATGCCGAGGCCCTGGCCGCATTTCAGAAGATCCTGCGCACTCACCCCGGCATGACCGACGTGTGGGACGTGACCGCGAAAACCTACCGGCGCATGGGACACCGCGAGGAAGCGATCGCCGCGGCGAAGGAAGGACTGAAGACCAATCCGCGGTCGGCCGTGCTGGCGACGGCGGTGGCGGAGCTCGCGCTGGAAGCAGGACACCTCGACGAGGCCTCGCGGCACGCCGAACTGGTGCTGCAACACGATCCGCCGCGCGCGCACGAAGTGCTCGCCCGCATCGCCATGGCGCGCGGCGATCTCGCGGCCGCGGAACAGCACGCGAAGCAGGCCATGAATGGCGGCGATCGCGCGGCCGCGCGCGTGACGCTGGCCCGTGTGCTCAAACAGGCCGGCCGCGATGCCGAGGCGCTCGCTGCCGCCGACGAAGCCGCACGGATCGTCGCGGACGAGAACAAGCCGCCGTTCGCCGGCCTCGCGTTTCTGCGCGGAGACCTGCTGGCGCGGCTCGGACGCAACGGCGAGGCCGAGGCGGCATTCCGTCAGGAGATCGCGCTCGCGCCGGCGGACGCGCGCGCCTATCAAAGCCTGATCGTGCTGCTCGTGAGCACGGGACGTGGCAACGACGCGACGCCGCTGGTCTTTCAACTGATCGAGCGCGCGCCGAGCGCGGACAACTACGCGGCCATCGTCGAGACCATGAACGCCCTCGGCGACACGAACGGCGTGCGCTACTGGGCCGCAAAGGGTCGCGCGAAATATCCCCGCGATCCGCGCTTCCGCCGATGACGAAGAAACGCTGGGCCATCGTGGCCATCGCCGTGCTGCTGATCGTGCTTTTGATCGGGGGCGCGATCGCGTTGCGGAGCCATCGGCGCAGCGCGCCCGACATCATCCTGATCACGATCGATACGCTGCGCGCCGACTCGCTCGGATTCGCGGGCAGCACGCGCGTCAAAACGCCGTACCTCGACAGCCTGGCCGCGCGCGGCACCGTCTTCACGAACGCACACGCGCACAACGTCGTCACGCTGCCGTCGCACGCCAACATCCTCACCGGCCTCTATCCCTACCAGCACGGCCTCCGCGACAACGCCGGCTTCGTGCTCGACGCGAACCATCCCACCCTCGGCGCAATGATGCGCGGCGCCGGCTACGCCACCGCCGCCTTCGTCAGCGCCTTCCCGCTCGACTCGCGTTTCGGCCTGAATGCCGGCTTCGACGTCTACGACGACAAGTACCGGGAGGCCGCGAATCCGCTCGACTTCGTCGTGCAGGAGCGGCCGGCCGAGGAGACGCTCGCGGCGGCGCGGAACTGGTACGACTCGGCGAGAGGGAAGAAGTTTCTCTGGATCCATCTCTACGACCCGCACGCGCCGTATGAACCGCCCTCCCCCTTCCGCGAGCAGTACCGCGACGCGCCGTACTACGGCGAGATCGCCTACGTCGACGACCAGTTGTCGCGGTTTCTCACACCCATCCTGGAGGCCCGCCCCGACACCGTGGTCGTCATCACCGCCGATCACGGCGAGGCTCTCGGCGATCACGGCGAACTGACGCACGGACTCTTCGCGTACGAGTCGACGCTCAAAGTTCCGCTGCTCATCCTCGATCCCGACCGCGCGCCGCGAAAAGAGAACGGCAGCGCGCGGCACGTCGATCTCGTGCCGACGATCCTGCATCGCGCCGGCGCGGACGTGCCGTCCGCTCTTCCGGGACACGATCTGTTCGGCGGCCTCACAACGGCCGACAGCTACTTCGAATCGCTCTCGACGTCGCTGAATCGCGGCTGGGCGCCGCTGGTCGGGTTGCTGCACGCGGGACGCAAGTACATCGACCTGCCGTTGCCCGAGCTCTATGACCTGGCCGCCGATCCGGCGGAAGCGAACAATCTCGCCAACACCGACCGGCGCGAGTTGTTCGCGATGCGCAAGCGGCTCGCCGACGCCGCGCCGAATCCGCAGGCGACGCGCGGCAATGTGGACGCATCGCAGAAAGCAGTGCTGATGAGTCTCGGCTACATCTCCGGCACCGCGGAGAAGAAGGAGTACACCGTTGCCGACGATCCGAAGAACCTGATCGGCGTCGACAACGAGCTGCACGAGGCGGTGGCGTTGTATCAGACCGGCCAGCTCGCAAAGGCGATCGCCGCGTTGCGCGCGATTCTCGCGCAGAGTCCGGACATCAAGGTCGCGCAGGAAATGCTCGCGTTCATGCTGCAGCAGGACGAGAACCCGCACGCGGCGATCGAGATGCTCAGCCAGGCCGTGCAATCGGGCGCGGCGAACAACGCCATGAAAGTGCGTCTGGGCCTGCTGCTCAGCGCGAACGGGCAGGCCAGGCAGGCGCTCGAGATCCTCCGCCCCTACGCCAACACGAAGGATCCGGCCATCCTCAACGCGTACGGCATCGCGCTCGCGGACAGCGGCGATCTTCGCGGCGCGACGGAGACGTTTCATCGCGTGCTGGCCATCGACGCCACCAACGCCACCGCGTATCAGAACCTCGGCGTGGCCGCGCTTCGGGCCGGCGATCCGGTGGCCGCGCGCGCTCATCTCGCCAAGGCTCTGGCGCTCAACGACCGGATGCCGACCGTGCTCAACCTGATGGGCGTGATCGAGGCGAAGAGCGGTCACGACGACCTGGCGATCGAGTGGTGGCGCCGCGCCGTGCGCGCCAATCCGCGCCTGTACGACGCGCTCTACAACCTGGCCGTCGTGGCCAGCCGCGCCGGCCGCAACGACGTCGCCCGCGACGCCCTGCGTCAGTTCATCGACACCGCGCCGCCCCAGCGCTACGCGGACGACATCGCCGCCGCCCGCGCCCTCCTCGCCCAACTAAACCAGTAGGCCTGCTCGGAACGCCGGCGTCCTCGCCGGCTGGACGGGCGCCGTCCCGGCGCCCCGGCGGCGGGACGCCGCCCGATCAGCCGCCGGGACGGCGGCGTTCCGAAACCTCCGTTAGCATGTGCGCCACCATGATCGTTCTCTTGCGTGTTGCTGTTCTGACGTTGTTCGCAACTTCCGCCGTCGCCGCCGGCAATCTCATACTCATCGGCGGCGGAGAAAAGCCGCGTGCGGCCATGGAGAAGTTCATCGCGCTCGCCGGTGGAAAGGACGCGCCCATCGTCGTGATCCCCACCGCCTCCGAAGAACCGGACACGATCGAGTACTACACGAACCTGTTCATGAAGGACTACGGCTGCACCGACGTGGTGGTCCTGCCGATCAAGACGAAGGCCGATGCGAACCTGCCGGAGCTCGTCGCGGCGGCGAAACGCGCGCGCGGCATCTTCTTCGGCGGCGGCGACCAGGTGCGCATCATGAACGCGCTCGCGGGAACGCCGGTCCTCGACGCGTTAGCCGTGGCGTATCGCAAGGGCGCGGTCTCCGGAGGGACGTCCGCCGGCCTCGCCTGCCAGAGCGAGATTATGATCACCGGCGAAGGCGACTTCAAAGTCATTCAGACCCGCTCGGTCGAGGTCATGGAAGGCCTCGGCTTCGTTCGCAAGGACGTCATCGTCGACCAGCACTTCATCGCCCGGCAGCGGCAGAACCGCCTGATCTCCCTGATCCTCGAGCATCCCGACCACCTCGGCGTCGGCGTCGACGAAGACACGGCCATCTGGGTGCGCCCGGACGACACGTTCGAGGTGATCGGCGCGGGCTCGGTGATGGTGTTCGATCCGAAGGGCGCCGCGATTCAGCGCAGCGGCGCCGCGGCAGGGAAAGAACTGCTCGGCGTACACGGCATGCGGATGCACATCGTGCTGCCCGGCGAAGTGTTCGACCTCGCCAGGCGCGCGCCCGTCCGGGCCGCACGGGTGAAGGCGGCCAGCCGATGAACGAAATCCTTACTGCCACCGAGCACCTGCTGCAGGAGCTCTGCGCGGTCTCGTCCGAAAGCGGCAATGCCTCCGGCATTCGGCGCGTCGCGGAGATGCTCGAGCGCGAGCTCACACCGCACGGCCTGACCGTCGAGATCGCCGACGAGCCCGACGCGCATGGCATTCCGCAACCGGTGTTGATCGCGCGCGGAGCATCGACAGGCGGCCCGCATCTCCTCCTCCTCGGACACATGGATACGGTGCTGCCGGCGATCGAGCCGAGCGTCGAAGGACGCACGCTGTTCGCAACCGGCTCGTACGACATGAAAGGCGGGCTGGCGATGCTGTGCGGCGCGCTGGACGTGCTGGCGTCGCGCGGCACGGCACTGCCGCCTGATCTCCTGATCGTGCTCGTTCCCGATGAAGAATCGGAGAGCCTGATCTCCGGACAGTCGGCGGAGCGCTGGAGCCGCGGTGCACGGGCCGTGCTGGTGCTCGAACCGGGACAGTCGACGGCGGATGGAGAGACGCTGGTGGCCGGCCGCCGCGGAATGACGGAGTGGAAGCTGGACGTGCGCGGCCGCGCCTCGCATTCGGGGCTCGCGTACTGGAACGGGCGCTCGGCGCTCGCCGCCGCGGCGGAATGGTGCTCGCTCGCGCAGGCCGCGTCGCGCCGAGGCAACGGACCGACGGTCAACGTCGGCCGCATCGTCGGCGGCAGCGCCGACTTTGTCGACGCGCTCGCGCAACACGCGGCGATGCTCGGCAGCTCGCGCCAGTTGAACGTCGTCTCCGATCGCGCCGCCGCCGAGGGCGAGTTTCGCTTTCTCACCGCGGCCGATGGACAGTCGATGCGCGAGGAGCTGCAGCGGCTCGCCGCGGACGTCGCGGCGCGGCATGAAGTGGAGATCGCATTCCACGTCGGCATGCACGTCGCGCCCGTCGATCCGCATGGTCCCGGCGCGCCGCTCATCCGGCGGACCGTGGAGCTCGCGGCGCAGCGCGGATTCCGTCTCGACGTCGAGGAAGACCGCGGCGGCATCTCGTTCCCGAACTTCATCGCCGATCCCGCGTCTACGCCGGTGATCGATGGTCTCGGCCCCGCGGGCTACGGCATGCACATCCGCGGCGAGTACATCGATCTCGACTCGCTCGGGCGCCGCATCGCGCTCCTCGCCGACTTGTTGCCGACGCTCTAGTCACCAGTTGCTGAGTTGCTAAGTGCCGCGCTTGAAAGGCGGTTTAGGAGTCCCGGCCGGGAATGCAGAAGGCAGAATGCAGAATGCAGAAGTGAGAATCCCCCCCCCGAGGGCGGGCTTCTAAATTCTGCCTTCTGCATTCTGCCTTCTGCATTCCGGTCCCGTGCATCGAAACCTTGCAATGATCCAGCTCGTGACGAGCCGACGCTGTAGTTCCGAACTTTAGTCACCAGGAGACCATCCGATGTCCGACACCGCAGTCCTCACTCCGCGCACGTTCCGCATGCCGCACACGCTGGTCATCGTCGGCACGCTGGTCGTGCTCGTGCTCGCACTCTCCTGGGTCGTGCCGTCCGGCAGCTACCAGCGCGTCGAGAAAGACGGCCGGCAGATCACGATGCCCGGCACGTATCAACAGATCGCGAAGATCCGCCTCGGGCCGCAGTGGCTGATGATCGCGCCGATCAAAGGCTTCGCCGACGGGGCGATGATCATCTCGTTCCTCTTTCTCATCGGCGGCGCGTTCAACGTCATTCAGGAGACCGGCATCATCCACTTCGCCATCCGGCGGCTGACCGCGGCGCTGCGCTCGCGGCCATGGCTGGAGAAGCTGCTCATCCCGGTGATGATGATCGTCTTCTCCCTCGGCGGCTCGATCTTCGGGATGGGAGAGGAGACGATCCCGTTCATCCTGATCTTCGTCCCGCTCGCGCTCTCGCTCGGCTACGACTCGATCGTCGGCACGGCCATCCCGTTCCTCGGCGCCGCGGCCGGCTTTGCCGCCGCGTTCTTCAACCCTTTCACCGTCGGCATCGCCCAGGGCCTGGCCGGCCTTCCCCTCTACTCCGGCTTCGGCTACCGCGTGGCCACGTGGTGCATCGGCACCGCGGTGATGATCGCGTGGGTGATGGTGTACGCCGCACGCGTGAAAAAGAATCCGCAGTCGAGCATCGTCTATGAGCTCGACCGCTCGCGCGATCTCAGCGCGTGGCAGGGAGAGAGCGAGGTCGAGTCATGGACGGTGCGCCGCACCGCAGTCCTGCTGCTGTTCCTGGCCAGCATGGGCATCCTGATCTGGGGAATCCTCGAGAAGCAGTGGTTCATCGAGGAGATCGGCGCGCTGTTCCTGGGCATGGGACTGCTGATGGGCGTCGTCGCCGGACTGCGCGGCGATGACGTTGCGAAACATTTTGTGACCGGCGCGAAGGACATGGTCAGCGTCGCGCTGATCATCGCCTGCGGCCGGGCCCTGCTGATCATCGCGCGCGAAAGCGCCGTGCTCGACACGATGCTCTACTACAGCGCGAGCGTCGTCGCGCCGCTGCCGCCGGTCATCGCGGCGCAGGTGATGTTCGCGGTGCAGGCGGTGATCAACTTCTTCCTCCACTCCGGCACGGCCCAGGCGGCGCTGACCATGCCGATCATGACGCCGCTCGCGGATCTCGCCGGCGTCACGCGGCAGACCACCGTCTACGCGTTCCAGCTCTGCGAGTTCGTCAATCCGATCCTCCCGACCTCCGCCGTCACGATGGGCGTCCTCGGCATGGCCCGCATTCCCTGGGAGAAGTGGGCGCGCTGGTTTCTCCCTCTCATGATCGTGCTGATCGTGCTCAGCCTGCTCCTGCTCATTCCGCCCGTGCTCATGCACTGGGGCCCGTTCTGATGCTGGAACGCCTCATCCCGCCGATCGATCGCATCGATCAGGTGCTGGTGCGGCTTCCGTTCGTGAAGCCGTTCTCGATCAGCACGGCGACGTGGACGTGCAAAGAGGCCCTGCTGCTGCGCATCGAGTCCGAGGGCGTCACGGCGTGGGGCGAATGCGTCGCCGATCCCGATCCCTATTACGCATCCGAGACCACGCTCACGGCCGGGCACATCCTCCGCGACTTTCTCCTTCCGCTCGTCGAATCGAACCTCCCGATGGAAGCGCTCGCGCAGCGCTTCCGGCGCGTGCGCGGACACGGCATGGCGAAGGCGACGATCGAGAATGCGCTCCTCGATCTCATCGCGAAACGCGAGGGACTGCCGCTGCACGCGTTGCTCGGCTATCCCGCGCGGCCGATTCCGTCCGGCATCAGCATCGGCATTCAGGACACCGAAGACTCGTTGCTCGAAGCGGTTGGTGAAGCGGTGGCGAGTGGATATCACCGCGTGAAGATGAAGATCCGGCGCGGCTGCGACATCGATCGCGTCGCCGCGGTGCGCGAGCGTTTCCCCGACATCGCGCTCATGGCCGATGCGAACGGCGACTATTCACTCGAGGACGCGGTGCATCTCCGCCAGCTCGACGCGTTCGGCCTGACCATGATCGAGCAGCCGCTGTCGTACAGCGACATCTACGAGCACTCGCTGCTGCAGAACGAGCTCCGAACTCCGCTCTGCCTCGACGAATCCATTCACAACCTCGCCGACGCGCGCACGGCCATCGACCTCGGAAGCTGCCGCGTGATCAACGTCAAGCAAGGCCGCGTCGGCGGGCTCGCCGAAGCGCTGCGCATCTCCCAGTACGCCGCGTCGAAAGGCGTGCCGGTCTGGTCCGGCGGCATGGACGAAACAGGCATCGGCCGCGCCGTGAACATCCACCTGCAGACCGCGCCGTTCTTCTCCATCCCCGGCGACACCTCGGAGACGGCGCGCTATTTCGCACGCGACCTCGTCACGCCGCCGGTCGTCCTCGACGCCGACGGCTTCATCGCCGTCCCCGCCGGACCAGGCATCGGCGTGCAAATCGACGCCGATGCGCTGAAGGACTTCACGCTGGAGACGATGCGTCTGCGGTGAGGCGCCTCGGCGCCTTCAACCAACCAAGGTTGACAGGCGAGACAACAGCGTTGATCTGCGAGACAACGGCGTTACCCCCTCTGGGCTAACTCTTAGCCCAGCGAAACAAGGCCTCTTGCCTCGCGAAACGAACTTTTTGCCGCGCGCGACAAGGATCGTTGCCTTACGAGGCAAACGGTCCGCATGCGGGGAGCAAAATTTTTGGTTCGCGAGGCAAAGCGCTTGATGCGCGACTCAACCATGGTTGTATGAAAAGGCACGCGCGTCGTCTCGCTGGGCTAAGAGTTAGCCCAGAGGGGGCAACGCCGTTATCTCGCAGGGCAAAGGGGCTTGCCTCACGAGGCAAAACGTCCTGTCTCGCAGGGCAAAGGGGCTTGCCTCAGGTCAATAGATCGAGCCGTTGCTCGAGCTCAGCGCGCCGTTGTTCACGCTGACGGTGTAGGTCGTGCCGCCGCTGCCGGTCCACGTGGAGAGGTTGAAGGTCGCCGCGCCGCTCACCTTGTACACAGGCAGGCCGGTGTATGTGAGCGGCGTGCCGGCGACGCAGGTCTGCGGAACGCCGTTGGAGCTGATGAAGTACGCGGCGCCGCTCCCCACCCGCGTCGCCGCGCCACTGGGCTCGACCAGGATCGCGGTCGCTTCATCGACGGCGATGTCGCGAGCGGACGTCGCCCAGCCGTCTTTGATGATGCGCGCGAGGAATGCCACCGTGCGGCCGAAGCGGTCGCGGGTGACGAAGTGCGAGTCGGTGATCACCCCGCCGAGGTTCGCGATCTGCACGAAGTCGCGATCGAACACCATGTAGGTATGGTACGGGTTCGCGAGCGCCTGGCTCGACGTCACCGAGCCGGTGCCGCCGGTGTAGATGAACTGCCCGAGGACCGCGAGCCCGGCGCTGGTGCCGCCGACGGGTGCGTGCTTGGTGTTGGCGACATAGTTGATGGCGTCCGCCACCGGGGTGCCCTTCCAGTAATTGGTGTAATCCGCCTGATCGCCGCCCGCGATCCACAGCGCCTCGGCGTTCCGGATTTTCGCGACCACGAACGGGTCGGCCGCCGCGGTGCGCGAGGGGATGATCAGCGTCTCCACCGAATTGACCGTGCCGAGGGCGTAGATGTACGGGTTGTACGCATCGGTCCCGGTCGCGCGAATGACGACAAAGTCGCCCCCGCCCGACTTCCCGATCATCCACTGAAACGCGGCATCGACGTCCGTCCCCCCGCCCATCAACACCGTCCCCGCGGTGGTCGTGGTCACGACGTCGTTCTGACTGCCGACCGCGAAGTACTGGTAATTCTTCTTCGCTCCGAACAAAGGAAGGGCAAGGAACAAAACTCCAGCCACCAAAAGTCGACGCATTTTTTCTCTCCTCACTCGACGCTCCCGAGGAAATCATGCGGCAGTGTGGAAGTCAATTCTGCTGGATCGCCGCCCGACACAGAGGATGGCCGAGCTGCTGCTGGTCCAGCGTCAGGAGCAGCTCGCGCAGCGCCGTGAGGCCCGGAGGAATTGCGGTGCACCGCTGCTCGACCACGGGCGGCGTCGAGCATGCGCTGCCGATCAGGAACGAGCGGCCATCCGCGCTGCGTTTCACTTCGAACGCCGTCCCGTCGACAGGCCTGGTATCGCGGCCGTAGAAGATCGGGTCCTTCGATTCGAACGCCTTCTGCACGTCGCGATGTGCGAACGCTTGGTCGATCATCGGTTGCGTCACGCCCGCGCCGGCCGTGCGCGGCGGGATGTCCGGCGAACACGACGCCGTCCTCGTTCGCGGATCGCGGTAGTAGGTCCGCTGGTACTTGTATTTCGCGCTTCCCAGCAGGAATGCCCGCGACGACCATGCGACCAACCCACCGACGGCGCCGTACTCATACCTGTCTGCCGGGCGGCCATCTCCCAGGGCGAGGTGCGGCAGGAGCAATAGGAACGCGCCGAGAATTCGGATACGGGCGCCGGTCATGTGCGCGAGCATAGCGCATTGAGTTTCCGGAGCCGCTCGAAAGGGAAGTCCGCGCGGGCTCGAAACCGCGCCCTCCGGCGTGACAGGCCGGAGGTCACGGGTACTTAGAGAGGAGTCGATCTACAGGTGGTGGGATAACTCACTGAAACCGACGGACTTGCGGTCGCGGAAGAGCGACCTTGCGAGTCACCTTGCGAGTTTCGGCCGACTCGCAAGGTGCACATGGATTTGTGCGTGGAACACACCCCTTAAGCCGTGGAACATTCGCTTTTTGGATGGCTTCCCGCTCGTCTGCGCGCGCTTCGCCGCGTCACTGGTCGAGCAACTCGGCGAGGTCTGTCCCGTTGAACGGGGCGAGCAACTCGGTGGGTTTGCAGTCGATCGCAGCCGCGAGCTTGAGCATGGTTACGAGGCTCGGCATGCGTTCGCCGTTCTCCAACTCGCTGATGTGGTTCTGCGCGAGCCCCGAGCGTTCCGCTACCTGAACCTGCGTGAGCTTGCGCTTCCGCCGCAGCTCGCGCAGCCGCGCACCGAACATTTCGCCGACAGTCAGCGGGGCCTCCAACAGGCTCCGGTTTCATTGACTATGACGGGTCCAGAATATAGAATATGTGGGATATTCTGGAGGTGCGCAAGCATGCTGAACTCAGACCTCGTCAAATCCATCTGCTCCATCTTCCTACACGACGGGCAGCCCGTCACGCCTGACCACGCCGCGGAACTGCTCGGCTGGACGCTCGACGAGATGGACAAGGCCATCAAGTGGGGCGATATCGAGCTCGATCCGACGTCCGACGTCGCGCGGATCACGCGAGCGGAATTGATCGAGAAGGCCACGCATCAATGGCCGTTCTCCGTGATTCAGGAGGCGCTAGGCCCGAACGCGGTGAACGTCTTTCCTCCCGGTCTGCTCATGCGCCCGCTCATCATCCCCGTGCATGAGTACGCGGATGCGATGCTCGACTACTTTGCGAAGAGGGGGAACGAGTCGAAGGAAACGGTGCTCGGTCGCATCCTGGACGACTACGCCGCGCAGCACATCACGGAGCTGGTCGCCAACGTGCCCGTGTTCAACGATGCTGCCTCGTTCATGGGAGAGGCGAAGCACACCGCCGCCGCCGATCCCGTAAGCGTTCATGTTGCGCGCGCTGCCAGAGTGGGCGGCCGCAGCGCGCGCACCTGTGCTCTGGTCTCGCCGTCCGCTCTCGCCGCAATGCCGCCCGTTTCCGCGCCGTCGCAGGCCGCACCCGTCGGCGCGGCTAGTTTCGGACATTCGGTGATCCGTGACCACGGCGGCGCATCTCTCGCGGTCGCGCCGACCGCACCGGCAGTCACTGCCCCGTTGCCTCCGCTGATGCCGTATGTTCCCGAGTCGCCCTCGAAACGTCGCCGGCGTCTCGGCGCGCGTCGTCGGTCCGGGGAACCGCTGCAGACGACGCCCGAGCCCGCGCGGCGCAACCGTGCTGACGGAATCCGCGAAGCGACGCTCAGCTACTTCGAGCTTGGCTATCAGCGCTTCGTGCCGTTCCTGCGGCTGCGCGGTCAGTGGCTCGCGTCGGTCGGATTCAAGACGCGCACGCGCATCTATATCAAGGCGTCGGACGGCTGTCTCGTGATCACCGTCAAAGACCCCGCGAAGGTAGAGAAGGGCGCGCAGCCTCTGGCCGAGCAGCCGGGGACCGTCGCAGAGCTCGTGGCCGGTCGCGTCGGTCGGCGGAAGCGCGTTTCCACCGCCGCCGCCGTCGCCGCACAGCGTGTAGTGAGGCGCGCATGAGGCATTACCGCAACGCGGCGGAGTCGATCGACGTCGCGGCGATCATTAACGCCGGTCTCGCGCTGCGCGATCTCGCGATGACGGACGCGCGCATGCACGACGTGTTCACCAGCTTCGTTCACGAAGCACTCACGGACGGGCGGCGTCATTCGGCTTCGATCTTCATCATGGCAGCAGCGGTGTACATGGAACGCGGGCAGCGTGTTGCCCGCCGCTTCCGCACCTGGCGCGCCAGCAAGTGCGCCGTTCCTCCGCTGCTCGGCAAGCCCGATCCGATCGGGACGCAGACTCACCCGGTGCGGCGGTGGCGGCGCGATTCCTTCGACGTGAACGCCGTGCTTAGCACCGTCCTCGCCGTGCGTGCTCTCGACCGCGAGGAGGAGACGTCACGCGAGCGCGATTTCGTCACCACTCTGGCGCTCGCATACGACGGCTGGACGTCGCCATTCATTTGGGCGCTGCTCGCGTACGCGGAGCGCGATCGACGCTTTGCTCGCCGGTTCCGGAGCTGGCGCCGGTCGAAAGCCGCTCAAGCTGCCGCGCCGGAAATCACGCCGCCACCGTCCGGCGCGCGGCCTCGTCGCAAGACGCGATGACGTTGCGCGTTTCGCTTTTAAGTGCCCGCGCGTCACTTTCACCCGACGCGCGGGCACTTGAAAGTGATCGCCGGTCACTTGCTTCTCGCCTGGAGGACAGTGAAAGTGACCGCGCCTCACTTTCATCTCAACTTGAGGACAGTTGAAGGTGCGGCGCGCTCACTTTTTAGTGTCCGCGCGTCGCGCGTTTCTGATCGCTGCTCACTTGAAAGTGCCCGCGGGTCACTTCCGCGAGCTCGCGCCGGCGATCGCTCCTGGTCGGCGGTGATCGGCGTAGCAGAGGAGGGGTGAACGGCGAGCGCTCGAGGCGCTCTACGCCTGGTAGGCCCGGTCGCGCAGCCGACCCCGCTCTCCGAGGGACTCCACGGGTCGTAGATTTTTGCCGCGGCCCCCCGCCCGTCACGCCCGTTGCCTGCGCAACGGGCGCGCCGGGCTCACCACCCCCGAGGGATCCCGCCGCCCGGGGAACACGCCACCCACCCGGATCGTCACGCCTGGCGCGTGGGTGGCGGCGGCGCCAATCTGCCGGGCCGTGCCCTGTCAACGCAAAAAATCTCCCTACCCTGTAGGGGTGTTTCGGCGGCGTGTTTCCCTACCACCGATCGGCGGCTTGTCAAGTCCCCCAGTTACCCTGTTCAGCCGGAAAACCTCTCATTTGTGGGGTCAGCGACTTCTCAAAGTTGTATGCTGAATTGCCATAAAACGACGGATAAACCGCCTAAAATTAAGTCTTTAAGAATCAGAGCGGGGGATGAATAATTGTGCCTCGTTACAATTTGGTAACGAACTACTTTTACAATCGTCACGTATCTTAGTAAGCGTCCGGTCCGCTTCACAAGTTGCTGCAGCAACGAACGCCCGCTGCGTTTCGGCCGAAACGTCAGCCGGCAACCACAGGCATCGCGCCTTCGCGCGTAGCGATGGTGCGGTGGGAAAGGATTGAGTGAGGTGTATGGCTACAACCAGAGCCACCACCGCAAACGCCACGGCAGCAGCAGCCGCAGCCGACGGCGCCGTAACACCCCCGATCGTCCCGGCCGTCGATACGCCGACCCCGACGATCACGCACTATCAGCAAGTCGCCGCAGAGTTCATGTCCGCGCTCGACGAGATTGCGCAGATCATTCCGAAGCTGGAAGCGATCCACGTCTCCACCGCGAATCTCGTCCGCTCTCGCCTCAACGTTCCGAACGAGTTCCTGGCCACCGTCACCGCGGCCGTCGAACAGGTTCCGGAGCTTCAGGCGATCCAGAAGCTCGACGTGAACGGCGCCCGTGACACCCTGCAGTTCCTCGATGCCTTCCGCCCCGTCCGCGACAAGGTGGACGCCTTCGCGAAAAATCTGAAGTACACGATGGACTCGCGCAAGGCGAAGCTCGCCACCGACTCGCTCCTCACGTACGACGTGGCGAAGGGCCTCGCCCGCGATCCGAACAGCGCCACCATCGCGTCGCTCGTCGCGAACATGAAGCGCGATCTCGGCCGCCGCGGCCGTCCCAAGACGCCTCCGGCGTTGCGCAAGACCACCGCGACTCCCGGCATCGGCGTTCCCACGCCACGACTGCTCCCGAGTCAAGAGGAGATGGGCGATTCGTGACGACTCCGAGCCGCGTAGGGCGCGGCTCGGGTCGGACACACGAAGCCTCCCGTCTGCTAACGACCAAGGAGTTCCAGTGCCATGGGAAATCTACCGCAGTACATCTGCGGCGTCATCCCGCATCACATCCTGACGCGGATCGCCGCACACACCTCCGATGAAGCAAGCGGCTCCGCCCGCGCCACGCTCGAGCACATGCGCGAGCTGGCCACGGGTCGCGCCGCCACGCTCCTCGAACGACCCGCCGCAGTTGCACCAGCGGCCGGTCCCGCGAAAAGACGACGCAACGTCTACACCGCTGATCACACCACCCGCCTTCCGGGGAAGCTCGTCATGAGCGAACACAAGGCACGCGGGACGGACGTCGAAGTCAACGAGGCTTACGACGGCAGCGGCACGACGTACGATTTTTTCGCGCAAGTCTTTCGGCGTTCTTCCATCGACGGCAAGGGTATGCGTCTCGACTCGACCGTGCACTACGGCACGTCCTTCGAGAACGCGCTCTGGAACGGCCGGCAGATGGTTTACGGCCACGCCGATGGACGCATCTTCACCCGCTTCACGGCCTCCGTCGATGTCATTGCCCATGAGCTGACGCACGGCGTCACGCAGTTCGCCGCAGCTCTCGGCTATCACGGTCAGACGGGCGCGCTGAACGAGCATCTCTCCGACGCGTTCGGGATCATGGTCAAGCAGTGGTTGCTCGGCCAGACCGCGGACAAGTCGGACTGGCTCATCGGCGCGGAAATCTTCGGCCCTGCCGTAAACGGCGTCGCCGTTCGTTCGATGGCTGCACCCGGAACCGCCTACGACGATCCCGTCCTGGGCAAAGACCCGCAGCCCTCGCACATGCACGACTACGTCGAAACCACCGAAGACAACGGCGGCGTCCACATCAACTCCGGCATTCTCAACCACGCCTTCTATCGGGCTGCGATCGCACTCGGAGGCAGGACGTGGGACGTGCTGGGGCGCATCTGGTACGTCGCGCTGACGGACCGCCTCCGTCCCGAGGCTGACTTCGCGGACTTCGTGCAGGCCACCGTCGACATTGCCGGGGAGCTCTACGGCAACGGCGGCAAGGTGCAACGCGTCGTCGCGGAGGCCTGGTCGGACGTGGGCCTGTTCGTCCTCCACGTCGGGTGTGCGACGCAGCACATCCCCATCAAACGGCCGCGCCAGCGCGCCGCCGTCGTCGCCGCACGGACGCTTCCGTCGCGCCGCCGCCCGACGCGCTGACCGCCTCTCACTTCCACCATCACCAGACATCTCTCGAAAGGAGATCGCTCACATGAGCACGAATCCGAAACACCTCGACCCCCTCGAAGCATCGAAGACCATGATCGAGAAGACCAAGCGGTCGACCGATCGCACGCTGCGCGCGCTCAACGTCGACATGGAGCAGGAGAACACGCTCGTGCAGGACACGCCGAACGGCCGCCTGCAGAAGGTTCTGAAGATCTACCGCGGCATCAAGCCGGTCCTCTCCGTCATCGGCTCGCTCCCGCTCATCCCGTCGACGTGGCGCGCGGCCATCGTGATGTTCACGCAGGCGCTCGACGCGCTGACGGCCGTGGGCGGCGAAATCACCGCCGAGTTCAAGGCCGGCAAGGACCTCGCGGAGCAGGAATGAGCACCGTCCGCAAAGTCGCCCGCAGCGCTTCGTCCGGCCGCTTCATCTCGGCCCGCGACGCGCGGCGCTGGCCGCAGACCACCGTCGTCGAGACGATCACCTATCCGTCGTCGCCTCGCCGCGTCGGTCGCCGTCGGGCCGCTCGCCACCTGACCGAGGAGAACCAGAACCGCTCGCAGTTCAAAGCGGGGAGGGACCTCCGCACCGCGAAAGAGAAGAAGACCGGCAGCAACTTCAAAGCCGGCCGCGATCTCTGACGCTTCACGCAGTTGACCGGTGGGGCGCGCGTTCGCGTGCGCTCCACCACTTCGGAGAACGATCATGAACGTTCAGCAATACCCGCTCAAGAAAGGCCAATACTTCCCCGATCTCACCGCGAAGAAGTTCGTCGTCTGGCACGGCACCGCCGGCCGCACGATGCACACGCCGGTCTCCGGACGGCCCGGCAAAGCAACAACGTCGATCGACGGCTGGAACCTCACGGCCGATCGCGTCGGCGCTCCGTGGCTTGTCGATCGCGACGGCACGGTCTACCAGACCTTCAATGACTCCGCGTGGATTTACCATCTCGGGCTGAAGGGCACCAAGGGCTCGTACGACAAGCAGTCGGTCGCGATCGAGTTCGCAAACGAAGGCCCGCTCGACCTGGACGGCGACCGCCTCTACGCGTTCGGCATGAACACGCCGAAC
>DATFHJ010000157.1:0-23740 GCA_035248585.1 Thermoanaerobaculia bacterium | reverse complement strand
TGCGAGGCGATTCGATTTCGGTGTCAAAGCCACCCTCCGCACATCCATTTACTGCGAATAACTAATCGCAAGGAAGGGGCCAACCGGCCGCGCGTCCGCGCCGCCGGTTGAGGCTCATAGGCTCATAGGCTCAAAGTAGCGCGCGCCTGCCGAGAGGCTTGGGGTCGTGAGTTTCAGCGCGTTGGTATTGCTGCATCGTCCAGGCGAGGCCGTACGCACTCGCGACACGTGCGCTGCTATGAGCCTGTGAGCCTGTGAGCCTATGAGCCTGGGCGGGGGGGTGGTGACCCCGAGAGGATTCGAACCTCCGACCAAGAGTTTAGGAAACTCCTGCTCTATCCGTGCTGAGCTACGGGGTCACGCGGCAGGCGTCACAACGTTACCATGCCGCGCGCTCATCCCGCGCGCTGCGCCCAGGCGGCGCTGAGGGTCGGCCAGCTCACCGAATACGGCACGTCGCTGCGCGACTGTTCCTCCACCTCTTCGAGGAACCGCGCCGCCGCGGCCTCGGTGATCAATCCCGAGGCATACGCCTGCGGCAGCAGTGACTGGAACGTCGAGCACAGCATCCCCTTCGCCTCGTGCAGCGACGTCAGTTTTCCCGTCACGTCCGTCAGGATCGGGGCCCGGATGCCGGCCATCCGCAGCAGCGTCGGCAGCTTCGAGCCGAGGGAAGGATCGCGTCCCCGCCCGCTGAACGCGCCGATCAGCACATTCATGAAATCGGGCCAGCGCTCGAGCGACGGGAAGACCTTGATCCCGGTCAGATCGTAGTCCTGCAGGACCACCCATCCGCCGGGCTTCGTCCAATCCACCAGCCGCTGGACGACGGCCTGCGGATCGGGCATGTGAATCAGGAGCATGCGCGTGAACACGAAATCGAAGCGCTCCGGGAAGTCGAGGCCGCGCGCCATCACATCGGACTCGATGAATCGGAATCGCGTGGTGCCGATTTGCTGCAGGTTCTCGAGTGTCTCGGCGCCGAGCCTGCCGTCCGAGTCGAGGCCGGCCACCTCGCCGTCCCTGCCGACGCGCTCGCCGAGGAGCCGCATCGTCTCGCCCGGCCCGCAGCCGACGTCCAGGCAGCGCATCCCCGGCTCGATCGGGATGCGGTCGAACACGCGCCGTGTCGCCTCCTCCCAGATCTGCGCCTGACGGCGGAGGCGCTCGTATTCCTCCGAGCCTCGGCTCAGCACGTACTCCGTCGCAGCGGGCTTGCCCGTTTGGGTTGCTGGAGTTGAGATGCTGAATGATACCTCAGCCATAGTTCCGTCCCGTTCTGGAAAAACGGCGGGCCTCGTCAGTCCATCCCCGCAATGCACGAAAGGAGAGGACTAATGAGAACCCTTCGATGGATTGTGCTGTGCGCCGGCGTGCTGCTCGCCGCCGGATTCCGATTCCTGGATCAGGAACGCGCGGTGCCGGCAGCAGCCGCGACTCCGCGTGTCACCTACAGCTGCAACGTTCCCTACGACGCGGTGTTTGCCGACGAGACGGACTTCAACCGCCAGACCGCGTTCGACATCTATTCGTGGAACGCCTTCATCGCGCTCAACTGGCCGGCCGAGACCTCCACGAAGGGAGAAGCGCCGTGCAATCTGCAGAACGGCGTGGCTCGCGACTGCGACAAGCCGCTGCCGCGCGGCGACTACGGGCCGACGGTGTGGGAGACGTACAAGTCCGACTCAGCGGTGTTCAGCGGCGACGAGAAGGGCGCCATCGCGCCGGCGGGCTGGAACTGTCCGCTCGAGCCGCTGCCGGGCTGCGATTCCATCGAAGCCGTGGATGCCGCGGAGGCGCGCTTCCCCGTGCTGCGCATGATCATCAAGGATGCGAACAGCGCGCACGAGTTTCTCCAGGCCATGACGTTCGCGCCGCTGATCGATCAGAACGGCTCGCTCGTCCGCTACGAGATGCGCATGAACCGCGACGAGTTCGAATACATCGACGCCCACAAGCTTTGGGACAGCAACAACCACACGGCCGACGTGAACTTTCAGCCGGTCGGCTCGGTCGAGAACCAGACCGTCGGTCCGATCGAGGTGAAGGCGGCGTGGAAAGTCCTGACTAATAAGGACAATCGCGAGCGCTTCCACGTGCGTCCGGTCGAAATCGCGTGGCCCAATCCGGGGAAGAAAGGGAAATATCTCTGCAAGCAGTACACGATGGGATTGGTGGGACTGCACATCGCGCACAAGACGCACAACGCGCCGCAGTGGGCCTGGTCGACGTTCGAGCATGTCGATAATTACAAGGGCTCGAATCCGTCATTCGCCGATCCGGACTGCGACGCCGCGAAATGTCCGCCGAACGTTCCCCCGGAGGAACCGAAAGGCGGCTGGAATGGCGACCCGCGCATTCAATGGAATCCGCCGACGCAGGTGGCCGTGACGGAAGGCAGCGTGGCGACGGTGCGGCCGGAAGCCACGAAAATCAATGCCGAGGTGCGGCAGAAGCTCGCGGACATGGGATCGGTCTGGCAATACTACGAGCTCGTCAGCACACAATGGCCGACCGTTCCTTATATCGAAGGCAAACCGGCGCCCGTGTACAAGAAAGCCACGCTCACCAGTCAGGGCGCGGGACAGTTCCCGCACGAGCTCGGGAATTCAACAATGGAGACCTACCTCATCGGTCCCGACGATCCGGACGATCCCGATGTCGAGCGCAATACGTCGAGCTGCATGCACTGTCACAGCCTAGCCGTGATTGGAGACCCGGACCCGGTCACGAAAAAGAAGAAATTCGCGGACTTCAGTTTCCTGCTTCGGGAAGCCTTTCCCGCCGCGGCCAGCAAGAAGAAGACTCAGGAGATGCGGCAGGAGCTGAGCCGCGTATTCCATCGCAACGTTTCGAAGGACGGCCAGCTCACCAAAGCCGTTCGCAACAAGTGAAAGGAGAACATCATGGCCGGCTCATTCAAAACCGACATTCTTCCCATGTTTCGCGCCGAGGACATCGAGTGCATGAACGGATACGGCGTTCCACTCGATAGCTACGAATGGATCTCCAAACCCGACAACGCCAAGAACGTATACCTTCACCTCAACGGCAAGCGGCAGCCGCGAATGCCCGAGGGTGGACCGTATTGGTCGAAGGAAATGCTCGACAGGTTCAACACCTGGATGAGCGTCGACCCGAAATTGCAGCCGTGAGTCTGTCAGGCCGGCACGGCGGAGGCCGTGCCGGCCGTCACATACTCGAGTCTACCGATTGTCACCATACTCCACGACAAAGTTGTGCCACCGTTGTGCGTCGGCGGAGATTGATAACGTGTGATACTCCGCGATGACAGGCGCGTTGGGAACGTAGACGGATAGGCCATGCGGCTTGGGCTTGCCAGACGCGACCTTTGTCTCGCTCGTTTTCAGCACTGCTTTTTCGACCTCCTGGTATACGGCTTTCGCTGCAGCGAGCACGCGATCACGGTCGCGACCGGCCGGCATCGCCTTTCCCAATTCTTCCTCGAGCGCGTGCGCGAAGCCGTACAGATCGACGTAGTCGAAGTCAGCGAACGTTCGCGCCTTCTCGCGCGCCTGGGCCAGAGGGCCGATGAGATTGGGAACTTTGCCGAGTAACGCACCGCCGAGGTCATCGAGGGCGCGCATCAGCGGCGTCATCGAGTTGAGATCGATGGCAGAAAGCGTAGCTCCACTCTCTTGGTGACTGGATGCAAAAACATCGACGATCGCCATGGCAGCGTCGCGGGGTGCGATGCCACTCCCGAGCGAGTTCAGGACTTCCGTATAGGGCCAACCACCGGAAGTGAGATCCTCCTGGGAGGCAACCATGTATTTGGCGCAGAGACGCAACTGATAGCCGATCTCCACCAGGCACATGAGGCAGGCATCGAATGCGAGGATGTCGAATGGACCTTCACTCCCGAGAGCGTCGTGCAGCCCCTGCTCCAGTTCCTGATTGTCGAGTGCATCGCCCGCGGAAACATCGAACGAGACCGCCAGCGTGTGCATGGGTATCTTCCGCAACTCGGGGTCCTCGAGGTCGAGTTCCGGCAGGCGCGCACCGCGGGCGAGTACCAGTTCGCGAGGTTCGCGCTGCAACTCCTGATGCTTGACTGGCTCAACCGCAGCGACTTCTTCCTCTGTACTCGTCGGTTGAAAAAAAATGTTCTTCAGTCTCGCGGAGAGATTGTTTGCAAACCTCTCCGAGAAGTGGCTGATATCGAGCACCGAGCGCCGGCGTCGGCCGCGAGTCGGGATGACATCACGCAATCCCGAGCCATGGCTGGCAATGACGACGGCCGCGTATTCTGAAGGACATACACGTTTCGCGGTGATTAGAAAATCGGTAAGGGTCTTGGGATCTCCGGCATCAACGTTCTCCTCCGCTTCGCTGATCGGCTCGAGTCCGTCATTTCCCAGCACGAGACGGCGCGTGCCCGCCTCGGGCACATCGAGCAAAACGACGACGCCAACTTTCGACGGATCTGCTTTCTCGATCTGCGCCACGTTCAATCTGCCGACATTACGAAGGTCGTTATCGAACGCCAGATATGCGAGCAACGACCACTTCGGCGACTGCGGAGTATCCGAGTCCACGGCACGACGCAACGGAAGTGCTTCGCGATTGAAACTCGACACGGATGCAGTCAGCGAGCCGCTGGGATTGTATTCGGGACGCGAACATCCCGTCTGCGATCCAGGGCGGCGAGCCAGATGCGGCAGCAGCGGATCCGTCGGCTGGTTCTCGCATAAACTGAAGTAGAATCGCCATTCCAAGGCTGCCGCCTGGTTAATCACGTCGATCGGCAGGATGGGAGGCGTACCCAACTCCATGTCGCCCTCGGGCTCATTGCCGATGACGATTTCCACCTCGCCCTCGCCTTTGAAATGGAGATCATTCGCGGGATCGCGGGTGCCTTCGAAGGGATCAGAGCGAAGAACAAAGTGATCGGATTCGATGGTCAGCTCGACTTGAATGTCGCGCGCCATCGGCATCGTCATTGACTCCTTCGTCGATCGAAACGGCACCTGGATATTTGCGACGCCGGTCGTGCCGAGCCGGCCCTGCGCGAAGTCGACGCGGGCGATCAGGCGTGGCTCCACGTTGACTGGATCCGTGAAATAGTCGGATTTGAGTGCACCATGACCAGGCGCGAGTTGCTCGGTCTTCGGCAACCAGTGGAGGGACCTGCTGTCCCGGCGCGTTGGCGTGGAGCTAGTGGGATCTTTGTACCGATCGATCCTCAGTTCCGCATCGCTTTGCGCCACCGCCGCAACGATCGATAATCGTTCGCGATTCAGGATTACATGGCCGAAGTCGGACAGGGGATCGCCTTCGACGGGACGCCTGTTGCTGTCGCTGTAGTTCGCACGCCGAAAGCGCACGTACGTCAGTTGGTTCGGCACCACCTTCTCCGGCGCCTGGCAGAGAAACACGGCTGCATGCTTATCGTTTGGTGCCGCGACAAAGGGACCAATTCCATGACATTTGGCCTTCAACTGGATGGGCACGGCTATCTCCTCTCTCTTTCAATTCTCTGAATCACTTGAAATGACGACCAACGAGCCGGTTCAGCCATGCGCGTATTGCCGCTGCGAAGCATCCGCAGTTGAGTGTCTTGCAAGGCTTCCATCGCATCGCCGTGCGTGGCATATCGTTCGTGAAACCAGTCCAGAAGACGTTCGGCGTCACCGTCCTCGATCTTCGCGACCGTGCCGACAACGGCGGGTACGCCAGCGACGATGAAGGACCTGGCGAGGCTCATTACGCCCTCGCTTCGATAACTCCTACCGAGGTTGGTGTTGCAGCCGCCCAGCACAACGAGCGCGAGATGCGACAAATCCTCGGTTTCAATCTGACCAGCCGTAATGCGGCCGCTCGTGCCCACCAATAGGGCCGAGCGCCGTGGAGTGCGCAGATCGACCACACTGTGCCCAGCAAAGTGCAGAACGTCGTAGGCACGACTGAGCGGCAGAATCGCTTCGGCCTCACGATCCGAGCCGAGCACGATGCGGCTCGTCCGATATCGAGCAGCTACCCGTCGCGCTTCGTTGTGAACGCGCGGAAGCGGCTCCAGATCGAATCCCACCGGGGATTCCGGGCTCGCCAGCACCAGAATCGAAGTGGCGGCTCGCGCGGCACTGGCGGCTCCCAGAGTGCGCACGAGGAGCGTCGCACTCGGCGCGATTGCGATCGCCTGCCGTTCGATAGCATATTCGCCGCTGGCGGTTCTCAACGCGGCGAACGGAACGCTTCGCAATGCATGATCCGGGACGAAGACCACTCGTCGACCCGGCGCAAGCCCAGCATCATCGATGAGCAACCGACCCAGTTCTCGCAGCGCGCTCTGCGGGAGCTCGGATTTGAACCCGTCGGCAATCGCGCTGACGAGCGCCGACACATGCGATGGCTCTACGCGCTTTGCCGTGGCACGCACGCCACTCCTGCTGACGATAAACGTGATCAGCGTGTCGGAGGACAGCGTGTGCGTGACCAGGATGGTGTCTTCAGGAAGACGCGTCGCGATGTCGATCGACGGCATCGGCCTCACCGCGCGGCCGGAAGTGCGGTCGAGAAGCTCCCGAGCCCGAGAACGTTCGAGAAAGTCGAACGCCTCCTCCACTTGGCCACGGCTGAGAAGCAATTGCGCCAGATCAACGAACACACGATCGGCTCGATCGAGATAGCTGATCCGCAAATCGGCGTCTCCCATGATGTCGCGCCGTGCCTCGAGTTCGTCGATGCCGCGGCGGAAGTCCTGCTCGGCGGCTCGCAGGTTACCGAGCCGCGTGTATGCACGGCCACGCTCGAGCAGAAGCTGCACGAAAAATACGCGCATGCCAAGTGTGCGAAAGAGCTCCAGAGCAGAGGTCAAACTGTCGACAACCCTCCGATCGTCGAAATCGCGATATGCAAATGCCTCGGCGGTCTTCGCATCCGCAAGGAGGCGCTGCCGCGTCGGTTCGTCGGGAATCTGGGGCATCAAACGTAAGGCATCATCGATGTCGCGAAGCGCCTCCGCACGTCTCCCGGCGCGGGTGAGGACCGGACTGCGGAACACCAGCATGTCGGCGATCCGCATCGGCTCTGTCGTCGACTTTGCGAGAGGAACCGCGCGGTCCAAAAGAACAATCGCCGGCGCCGGTCCCACGTTGTCCATCATGAAAATCGCAGCAACCTTCAGGATGCCGAGAAGCCGCCTTGGGTCCTCGGCTTTCGATGCGTGCTTGAGCGCTTCCCGAAGATGCGCTCCGGCGCGTTCTTCATCTCCGACGATGTTGTAAGAATCCGCTTGATTGACATGTTGAGCGGCACGATGCTCTTCCTCACCCAGCCGGTCGTACACAACTAACGCTCGCTGATATGAGCGCAAAGCACCACTCGGATCGCCACGCGCAACCCGGATCAATCCTTCGAGCCAATCGAGGCGGGCCGCCAATGTGAGGAACTGATCGAGTTGATGCCCGTAACGACTGCGCGTCGCAGCGATCACGCTTTCGGCGGCGGCATGATCGTAATGGCGGTAGTGCGCCGTAGCGATCGCCGGAGCGACGATTGCGTCGAACGTCGGAGAGCGCGGACCGGCCAGCTCAAGCGCGCGGGAGAACGATGTCAACGCCGCTTCGTGATCGACGACCTCGAGTGCCACGGCCCCTTCGCCATAGATGCGATACGCGGCCGCGAGCTTGACGACGCCCGGTTGTTCGCGAATTGCGTCGATCTCCGCGATCGCGGTTGCGAGAACACGTTCCTCCTGTGCTGGGCGCTGAGCGACAATGAGTCGCGCCGCAAAGAGTTTCTGTTCGGCTGTTGCCAAATCGCCGCGAGCGCGCGCATCGCCCCATGCCGGCAGCAGTTCATTCTCGACCATGCGACGCGCTGCAAGCGCATAGCGTTGCGCCAACCGCCGCACGGTCTCCTCGCGTCCCGCAGTTGCCGCCTGAAGAAGGACCGTCTTGTCCTTTTGCCATGCCGCCGGGACTGACGTTGCACGCGTGGCCGCAAGATGGCGCCGCGCTTCCAAGGCCCAATCTGATTGCGAATCCTTGGCAAGGTATCGCTGCCATTCGGCAGTGGCGGCGTCAAAATCCGACAACTGTTCAAGGATCAGGGCGCGATTGAACGTCACTTCCGCCGAATTGCCTGCGCTACCGAGAGCGTTCCACGCCTTCGCCAGATCGGATAGAGAGCCGGATGCGATTCCTCGCATGTAGAACGCAGTCGACACATCGACGGGATCCGCCATCGGACTATAGGTCTCAAAGAGCTTCACAGCCTCGTCCCATCGCCCGAGAACCAGATTTGTCAATGCTCGCTCGTGTTGCGCTGTCCGGTTATGGACATCGATCAGAAGTGACGGATTGCCCCGCATCAAAGCGCCAATGTGCTCGCGCTCCGTTACGAGACGAAACGCCGCGTATGGAAGCGGAATCGACATGCGCGGCTCAACAATGCGATAGCCGTCAGCGACGGCTAACTCGGCAAGAATCGACGTTGAGGTGTGTTCGTTGGAGCGCCCGTGGCTGCCGAAAACCGTTACGACCGTCGCAAGGACAGCCATGTTCGTGAACCGTGAGTATTGCTTCCAATCAAAAGTCATACTCGCAACGCTACTGCGCACAACAATCACATTCGATATGAGTGCCGCGTAAAACCGATTCCCTGAGAGTTTTGGTGGACCAGTGACATTGTCACACAGCGGGCTGTGATTCACGGGTTACACGTTAGACACCCGCAACAAAATAGCCGGCGACGCGGCGCAGCGCTTCACGTACCCCCTCGTTCGTACCCCTTCCTTAAGACGATACGTCTAAAACTATACAACCCAATACCTTAGCGCCCACGAGCTCGTGAGAGAACTGGGCCCCGCGCCCTGCTCTGCAGGAGCGTGGCCTTCACGTACAACGGCACCAGAGCTGGGGCGCGGCATTGCATCGCGACACCTCGAAGGACGATTGAGACGTACGTAACTCATCGGGCTCGCGGCGGCGAGGCGGAGAGGACGATGGAGCCCGGCGTGGAAGCGCTCGTGATTGTCTTCTCCGTGAGGACTTTTCCACGCCGCCGGCCCGTACTGCGCGGGCACCACGATTCAGCATCGCCGTGCCACCCACGCGGCGTCGGAAACGCGCGTCCGCGCATCGGATGAAGGCCGGCGTCGAGGATGACGAGTTGGAATCCGGTGTCAGTGATCATCTCCGAGAGGAGCGTGTCGAAGGGGGAGCGACTGCTTGAGAGCAAGCGATTCCGTATTGAATCACCCTCAGTGCTAGATTAGACGCACATGCGGGATCGGGTTTGCCGACCTTGGTCATGCTGCGTCAGGCCATGCAGCTCGACGTGTTGCTCTGGGCCTCCTCGTGTCGCCGTTCCGAGCGCGCGGATCGGCCCCGCGCATTGACCACTTCGCCGCGGCATTGCCGCGCGTGGATGTCGAATCCCGACAACGCCGACAACGTGTACGTCCACCCTTAGCGGCAAAAGAAACCCACAAATCCGCCGAACAAACCGGGGACCAGCGACAGGCTGAAGAAGTTCAACAACTGGATGAGCGTCGACCCGAAATTGCAGCCGTGAGTCTGTCAGGCCGGCACGGCGGAGGCCGTGCCGGCTCTATTGCCGGGCCACAATGACGTACTTGCGAATGTACGCTTCGACTTGCTGCCGGGCCTGATCGTTCATGGTGCTCAGCATCATGGGACAGTTCCGGCCGATGATCTCGAAGAGAATATACGCGTCGAGCAGATGTGCATTCGCCGCTTCGAAAATGTGGGCCTCACGCGGGGGCAAGGCGGCGATGATCGCTTTTTCAGATACAGGAGCACTCGCCTGTTTCGACAGCTTCGCCTCTGTGGCGTTGTAAACGCCCATCAGCTGATTCAAAACACAGGCATGCTCCTCTTCCAGTGACCAGCCGTTCGCCTGGTGTTTCTTGCTGAACCTCGGTTCATTGGCCCAAACGGCTTTGCAGAGGGCATATCCCAGCCACTCGCTATTCTCTCCGGCGAAAATGTCGATGCCGTCCGGTCCCTTCACTCCCAGATACCCCTGCGGCGGCTCGAATCGATGCGGCGTCACGGGCTTGATGCCCCAGTTCCGGACTGCTCAGCGCAATCCTCCAGACGGCCTCGTAGGACGGGTGATACGTAAGAGCCCGCACGATTTCATCACGAGCGTCTGCATTGCGGTCGAGCTGGACGTAGGCCGTGGAGGCAAAGAAATGGGGCCGCGGCAACGTGGGGTCGAGCGCGATGGCCTTCTGGTACTGCGCAAGCGCGGCCGCGGGATCGTTCGCGCCGATGAGAAACGTATCGCCATAAAAGAGATACGCCGAGGCCGATTCCGGATCCTTCTCGAGCGCCGCTTTGTATTTCGCGGCTGCTTCCTCGAACCGCTTCGCCTGATAGAGCTTCTCGCCCTCCGATAACAGCCCGCTGGTCTCCAGCGTCAGCGGCCACGGAGCGAGCTTCTTTTCGGCCCCGTGCTGAACGACGCGCATCGATTCATGCAACAAGGCAGAGGGAAAGCAGGCCGATGCGCATGCACCCCTGACTATACTCCCGCCGATGAACCGCTCCCGTCGTGATTTGCTGATTCTGGCATTGGGAGTTCTCCCTGCCCTCCTCCTCGGCGTCGCCTGGATGCGACAGGCCGGCGTGCCAACGGTCGTGTACATGCAGAACGTCGCCGCGGCGGTCGCAGGCGCGGTGATCGCCGTTTACAGCCCGCGCCGGCGCGTATGGCCAATCGCGCTTCTCCTGTTACTGGCCACGCTGGTCGTCGCAGGCGTACAGGGTGTGCACCGCTGGATACGGATCGGACCGATCACCATTCACATGGCCTTTCTGGTCATTCCGCTCGTCTTAGTAGAACTGGATCGGCTTCTACGCGATGCGCGGCTCGCAATCGCGTCCGGCACCATGCTGATCGTGGCCACGATTCTGGCGATCCAGCCTGACGCGGGCCAGGCCACAGCGTTCGCAGGAGCGAGCACCTTATTGCTGATAGTCCATTGGAAGCGAAATCCGCTGGCGATCGCGGGGATGCTCGCGCTTCTCATCACACTCGCCTGTCTTTCTTTCTTACGACGCGATCCGCTGGCGCCCGTTCCTTACGTCGAAGAAATTGCCATCCGCATTGCGCAGCAAGGCGCCGCCTGGGCGATTGCCGTCGTCATCGCGCTGATTCTGCTGATCGTGCCGTTTGTTGTGCGGACCACCTCCGCTGCACTCGCAATCGCGGCATACCTTGCTCTCGCGATCGCCGCGTCCTATTGGGGCCATTTCCCCGTCCCGGTTCTCGGCTACGGCATGTCGCCGATCATCGGGTACTTTGCCGGGTGGGCGTGGCTTCGTGCGACTAGGAATGATGCACTAGGCGGCTCGGCCACTGACCGTGTACGTCGTCCGTCGCGTGCTACAGATGCTTAGCCAGTAACTGCCATATCGTCGTGCCGAGCCGCTGATATATTGCTGAAGATGAACACGATTGCCGACAGAATCACGGTCGATCCCGAGCAATGCGGCGGGCGTCCGTGTATTCGAGGTATGCGCATCCGAGTCAGTGATGTTCTCGACCTATTTGCTGCCGGACTAACGGCCGAGCAGATTCTTGAAAAATGCCAGACCTTGAGGCAGAAGATCTCCAGGCTGTATTGCGCTTTGCGTCTCGCCGGGTGGACCATCCGGTGCTGGTCGCGTGATCATCTGGGTCCGCATGTCAGCTGATCGAGGCTGGTGAGACTCTAGTAGAGATTATTGACCTTAATGAAGCTCTGCCTTACTCCGCGTAAAAGCTGAAGCGGCCCGGCGCTAAGCGTGAGGCGGCGGGATAGGCGGCCTCGCCGCGAATCCAGTGATCCCCGCCACAAGTAATGCGAACCCCAGTTGGTCTCCCCTCGGTAGACCGCCTGTCTAAAATTAGACCATTCAATACCTTACAGTCTGAGAGCGATGTGCTCTCCTATTGATTACGCTCCATTACCGCCCTAGATTATCCCCGTGTCAGTCACGGCGCGGGCGTTCGAAACGCTGTTTCCACTCAGGGATCCGAAGCCGGAGCCGGCGTGGCCGGCGGCCGTTCCCGACCCGGTCGAGCGGCCTGCCGAAAGCGACGTCGTGGCGCAACTGCGGGCCTCGCTCGCCGGCACCGCCGCGGCGAAGATGGTCAACGGCGCGGAGCTGATCCGCGCGCTCGAAAAGTCACGCCGCGAGGAGTCGATCCCGACCACCCTCGCCCCCTTCGACACGCTCCTCGGCGGCGGGCTGCCGCGCGGCAAGATGGTCGAGCTCACCGGCCGCCGCGCCGCGGGCCGCTTCTCCATCGTCCTCTCCGCCCTCGCCGCCGCCACGAGCATGGGCGAGGCCGCGGTGCTCGTCGACCTCGGCGATCACCTCGACCCGCAGCTCGCCGAAGCGAACGGCATCGACCTGCGGCGCCTCCTCTGGATCCGCCCGCACACGCTCAAACAGGCGGTCATGAGCGCGGAGATGATCACCGCGACGGGATTCCAGCTCGTCGTCCTCGACACCGGCCTCCATCCGATCCGCGGGCGCCGTGTCCCGGACGCCGCCTGGGTACGTCTCGGCCGATCCGCCGAAGCGCACGGCACGGCGATGCTGATCTCGACGCCCTACCCGCTCACCGGCACCGCATCCGAGGCGGTCGTCGCGGCGAGACGGGGACGCGCGCAGTGGTTAGGCCGCGGCAGATCGCCGCGCGTCCTCCACGGCTTCAGCGTCGACCTCACGCTCGAAAAGCATCGCCATCTCAAACCGGGCGCGCGCGCGGCGCTGTCGCTCGAGGTGCGGCCATGACGCGCATCGCGTGTCTGTACGTCCCGATGTTTCCGCTCGCCGCGCGGCTGCGCAGCGACCCGGAGCTCGTCAACGAAGCGGTGGCGATCTTCGAAGGCAACGGCAGCAGCGCGCATCTCGTCGCCGCCACGCGGCGCGCGCGGACGAAAGGCATCCGTCCCGGCATGACGCTCGCGCAGGCGCGCTCGATCCTGCCGAAGCTCGTCGCCCGGGCGCGCGATGCCGAATGCGAGCGCACCGCGCAGGAAGCGCTGCTCGAGATCGCCGAGACGTTTTCGCCGCGCGTCGAAGACTGCGGCGAAGGCGTCGTCTTCATCGACGTCACCGGCATGGAGCGGCACTTCCCGAGCGAGAAAGACCTCGGCGACGCCGCGTTGCGCGCGACCGATTCGATCGGACTGCCGGCGCGATTCGGACTGGCCGCGAGCAAGCTCGCCGCGCGCGTCGCGGCGGAGCTGCCGAAGTCGCCGACGATCGTCGATGCCGGCACCGAGGCGGAGTTCCTGGCGCCGCTCCCCCTGGCGAGACTCACGCCGGAGCTCGATGCCGCGACGACGCTGCAGCGCTGGGGCATCAACTCCATCGGCGAGCTGGCGCGCCTTCCCGAATCGGAGCTCGCCGCGCGACTCGGTGAGCTCGGACGCGAACTGCATCATGCCGCGCGCGGCATCGATCCGCGCCCGCTGATCCCGCGCGCGCTGCCGCCGGAGTTTCGCGAAGGGATGGAGCTCGAATGGCCGCTCATCGCGCTCGAGCCGTTCCTCTTCATCGCCAGCAACGCCCTCGACCGGTTGTCGAAGCGGATGGAGTATCAGGGCTTCGCGTGCAAACGCCTCGAGCTGACGATGACGCTCGAACCGGACGGCTATCACGCGCGCGCGATCGATCTGCCCGCGCCGACGCGCGACACGAAGACGATGCTGACGCTGCTGCGACTCGACCTCGAGAAGTCGCCGCCCGGCGCGGCGGTGATCGGCTTCTCGCTCGTCGCGCATCCCGACCGCCCGCGCCGCGCGCAGCTGTCGCTCTTCGGGCCAACGGCACTGTCGCCGGAAAAGCTCGCCACCACGATCGCGCGGCTCATCTCCATGCTCGGCGAGGATCGCGTCGGCATGCCGGTCGGCGTCGACGGACACCTGCCCGAGCGCTACGCCATCGGCAGCTTCGCTCCCCCGCCGCCGCCGGACCTGAAGCGCAAGCCGCGCAAGAGCGGCGGGCTCGCCGCGGTGCGCGTGTTCCGTCCGCCGATCGCGATCGAAGTCATCACCGAGAACACGCACATCACGGCCATTCACGGCGAAGGAGATCTCAACGGCAGCGTGCGGACGGCGTCGGGACCGTGGCAGCTCGAAGCGGAATGGTGGAAAGACGCGCCGGCCGCGCGCGAGTACTGGGACGTGGAGCTGGAGAAGGGCGACGTCTACCGCATCTATGAAGCATCGCCGGATGCGGGATGGTTCGCCGATGCGCGATACGAGTGATCACCGCGTGAACACGACGACCGTTGCTTCCGGCGCGAGTCGCTGGCGCGCGATCTCCTCCGCCGGCGACGTGAGCAGCACGTCGATCGGGCTGGTCGCGAGCAGGGCGAAGACATGCAGCGGCTTCGCGGGGCTCACCATTCCCACGTCGCGTCCCACCTGCCGCAGCGACTGATGCAGCACGAACAGCGGCTGCGGCACGCGCAGGCCGCCGATCTCGATGCCGACATGCCAGCTCGCGGCCGCGCGCACGTCGAACTCACGCGCCGGCGCGGCTGGAAATCGCAACGCAATCGATTCGCGCCGGCCGATCGCCGGCGACCGCAGCACCCACAGCGGATGCGACGCCGAGACGACGGTCATCGTCTCCTCCGGCGCATGCCAGGTCGAGTAGACGAACGTGCCGTCCGCCGCCAGATCGGCGCGCTCCGTTTCCCGCCCGCGATCGGAGTACCACACCACGACGCCGCTCTCGAACGGACGCTCGGAGACGATCTGTCCGCGAGTCCCGCGCAGCGGCACGAGCTGCACGTCGATCGTTTTCTCCTCGCGCGCGGTCAACGAAAACCGCTCCAGCTCCTGCTTCTGATAGCCGCTCAGGCGCACCGAAAGCCGCAGCTCGCGCAGCGGCACGGCCTTCATCGTCACGCTGCCGTCGCCGCCGGTGGTGAGCGTTCCCTGCAGCACCGCGCGCGTGGTCGACTGCGACATCACTTCGTACTGCACTGTCGCGCCGGTGAGCGCCTCGCGCGTGAAGGTGTCGGTGACGTTGAGGGTGAGCTGATTCGCGGGGATGTCGAGATCGAGACTCCCCGACATGCGCACCGTCCTGTCGGTGAGGACGATCGCCTTCGGATTGCCGTCGCATGCGGCGACGGTCACCTGGGAGTCGGGCGGAAGCGCACCGTACTTGCCGAGGAGAACGGCGTGATACTGATCCGTCTCCGCGGGCGCGAATCCGTAGCCCTCCGGAAACTTGAGCTGCACCTCTTCGCCGAGCGGCTCGCCGCCGTGCGTCACGTGCCCGGACAGCTCGCGGTACATCGCGGTGAGGTAAAGGTCGCGCGGACGCAGCGGCACGACGTCCGCGCTGCCGCTCGCGGGCGGCAGTTTGCCGAAGCGCATTTCCGCGCGATACGCGCCGGGCGCGAGGTCGTCGAGCGTGACGAACCCCATGCGCGGCGCCGGATCGAACGTCTCCTCGCGGACGAGTGAGCAGGCGTCGGGATTCGCGCGCGGCTGCGGGCACGACGAGATCGCCACGACGACGAGCGGCGTACTGTCGGACGCGTTGCATGCCCCAAGGCCACGATCGAGCGCGACGAGATCCTCGGCGGTGCTCCAGTGCACGGTGAGGATGCCGGCCGCGCGCAAGCGCAACGGCTGCGCGACGAGCGTGAGCCCCGGCTGAACCTTGACCGTGTGCCGCTCGCGCACCCACCCCCGCCCTTCGATCCGCAGCTCGGCACTTCCCTCCGGCACCTCGCGCATCCGCACGAACGCCCCGCCCAACTGCGACGGCGCCGGCAGCGGACCCGCCTCCCGCGTCACCACCCCCGCCACCGCCCGAATCCCCGGCGTCAAAAGCCCGGTCGCATTCGCGACCGCACTCCGATCCGCCTCCGGCACCTGCACCCAGGCCAGCACCGACGCTTCACTCGCGTTCCGCGCATCGACGCTTCGCTCCGCGCTCGCCGCAAGCGGCGGAATGGTGACGACCGCCACGGGCGTCGTCCGGTCGAGCACGATCAACCACAACTCCTCTTCTGCTGGAACAATGGTCCGCGCCTCGACCGGAAACGCACTCCCCCTGCGCGGCACATAAATCACCCCGCGACGCTTCTCCGGCAACGCCGCGATCACCGTGGCCGCTTTTTCGAGCGTCAGCGTGATGGGCGGCGCGTTTCCCTCCACGAGCACCGGCATTGCCGAAACCCCATCGCTTGTACGCGCGAACACGTTCCACAGCCCCTTTCCCCACTCACCCCCGCACACCACGTCCTGAGACGCGAACCACCGCTTGTACGGATTCTCGCGATCGGCTGCAGCGAAGCGACAGACCTGGGCGTCGGGGACGGGCGTGCCGTCGGGGCGGTGGACGGTGAGGGCGGTGGCGAGGGCGGGAGGAGCGAGAGCGAGGAGGGTGAGGAGTGTGCGGAACACGTGAAGAATACGGATGGAGGGGGGAAGGCGTTCCGTCTCCAATGTCACGAGAGAGCCAGGCCGGCGCGTCCGCCTTGGCAGTTCGGACACTTCCTCAGCCAAATGTCGCTTCCGTTGGCGCCATATTCGGAACCGCAATCCCCGCATCGCAACACGTAGATCGACTGCCCATGGTCCGTGCCTGGAAGATCGGTTGCCTGAAGAACGGTCTGCCGATTGTTGTTCGTGAAACCGATGCTCGTGGAGTACGCGGGCGAGTTTTTACGCATTGCACCAATCACGTGCGCGCGCAATTCCGGTTCGGAGGCCATCCGAAATTCGTTCAGGATCTGGCCAAGGTCGCTCGGCAGATCGACCTGCCACCAACCGCGCCGTCCACTCTCAGTGTGCGGGTCGAAATAGTCGCGGTAGTTCTTCAACGTGTTCTTCTTCACGCCAAGCTGCGCAGCCAGCCGGTCTAAGGTCTGATCCTGATTGCCTAATTGAAGCGCCTCGTGACCAAAGCGCGACAAATACAAAGCGGCGATCAGTACTGCTCGCCGCACATCGGTCTCGAGCCGTTCACGCTCGGGTGCTACACGCGCTGGCTGCTCGCCGGGTCGCCGGTCGTTTCGCAACAGTAGTTTCGCGACGACCGATGCAACGCTGTTGTCGTAACTCTCCTCGGCCAGTTGCTGCAGCCCCTTCACGAGCCAGTCGGTTTCGAGAAGCCGCCAGCCTCTCTCTTGAAAGATCGCGCGAAGCGGCACCGGGTCACCGTAGATCTTGCCTGCGGCGAGACAAAGCGTCGCCTTCGTTCCCGATGGGCAGAATCCTTGTTCCGCCAATTGAATTTCGAGGCGCCCGAGCACCACGCGCCGGAGCACCTCATCGGAGAACAGCTTGTACCGCGTTTCCTCCTCCGCTTTGGAGCCATCGAAGGACGTCAGCCGGACGCCATAAGAATCGAGATACGACTTGCATTCGACGACCAGTAATTCGTTGCGGCTTCCGCTGTACGCAACGACATCCAGTTCCCAGCGCGGCGACGAGGGGCGACCGATCTCGCGCTTTTCCTCGGGTGTCAGCGCAACCTTGACGCTCGTGCGGACCCAGTAACCGGCGCGGTCGAGAACGGTGGCAACTACTTGTTCAAAGGAGTCCATTCGAATCTCTGCTGCCGCTGCCGGCGCGCCCTAACGGGCGCGCCGGCCCATCGAATCACCTAAAAGTAATGATCGCGCGGCGTTCCGTCATACCTGCCGCTGCGCATGCAGCATTTCTTGAAACCGGCGATTGGAGCCGCACGGGCAGAGGTCGTTGCGGCCGAGCTTTTCCAGCAGCTCTTTCTCGCCGTGGACGACCCGCGTGCCGCGCTTCACGCGCGTCTCGGACGGATAGCCCTTCTTTCGCTTGCTGCTCGGTTCAAAAGCAGGGGTCCTCGCTGTGTTTGCGCATGGTCGTGTGCCTCCCGTGGTGAAGTGACGGGCGAGGATACGCTACGGGCGGTAGGGGGCGAAAGAGGGGGCGCCGGGGAATTTGGTGTGAGTGGATACGGGAGGTAGAAAAACCGGGGAACGCAGAACGCAGAGCGCAGAATGAAGAATTTAGAGATGAGTGAGACGAGAGATATTCACGAGAGAACGTTCGAGTTTGCGTGCCGTGTCGTGCGGCTACATCGCGCACTGACCAAGCGACCGGGAGCCGATCGAGTTGTTGCGAACCAGCTGTTGCGCTCAGGGACAGGAATCGGGTCAAACCTCGAAGAGGCTAAAGCGGGACAGAGCCGCGCAGACTTCATCGCAAAGGCTCGCATTTCACTGAAAGAAGCGCGGGAATCTCATTATTGGCTGCGCGTCGTCGAAGCCACCGGAATGCTTTCCGCGCAACGCGTCCATCCTCTTGTTGAAGAAGCTAACGAAATCGTCGCCATTCTCACCACCATTATCAAAAACGCATCCAGAAAACCGTCGCCTTCTTAATTCTTCGTTCTGCGCTCTGCGTTCTGCGTTCTATGCCCCGTCCCTACGCCGAAATCCGCGCCTCCAGCGCCTTCTCCTTCCTCGACGGAGCCACCCTCCCCGAGGACCTCATCCACCACGCCGTCCAGCACGACCTCCCCGCCATGGGGATCATCGACCGCGATGGCCTTTACGGTGCGCCTCGCTTCTACATGGCGGCGAAGAAGAACGGCATCCGGGCCATCCTCGGCACGGAGCTCACGCTCGAGGACAGGCAGGAGGGGCTTCGCGAGGCGAGGCCGCGAAAAGATGAGTCGCTGACACTGCTCGTCGAGAACCGCACCGGGTACAAGAATCTGTGCAAGCTCCTCACGGCGGGCGCGTTAACGAATCCGAAGCGGGAGGCAAAGTACACGTGGGCGCAGGTGGAGCAGTATGCCGAGGGACTGCGGTGCCTCACGCGCGCGGATGAGGCGACGGTGCACAAGATCAGTGGCATCTTCAAGGGCCGCACGCATGTCGAGCTGCAGCGGCATTTCATTCGCGAGGAGGAGCATCACAACATCCGCCTCGTCGATCTCGCGCAGCGGCTGCGGCTGCCGCTGGTGGCGACGAACGGGGTGCGCTATGCGCGCAAGGAGGACAAGGAGCTGCACGACGTCCTCACCTGCATTCGCGAAGGCGTGAACGTCGACACGGCCGGGCGCCTCCTCGGCGTGAATCGCGAGCGGCACATCAAAGGCGCGGCCGAGATGTCGAAGCTCTTCGCCGACCTGCCGCAGGCACTCGATGGCGCGTGGGAGCTCGCGAACACGCTCGACTTCACGCTCGGCGAGCTTGGCTATCAATTCCCCGACTATCCCCTGCCGCCCGGCGAGACGAACGATTCGTTCCTCCGCAAGATGACGTGGAACTCGGCGAAGGCGCGCTTCCGCCCCCTCACCGCGCGCGCGCAGGCGCAGCTCGAAAAAGAGCTGGCCATGATCGAGAAGCTCCAGCTCGCGGGCTACTTCCTCATCGTCTGGGACATCGTGCAGTTCTGCAATCGCGAGAAGATCCTCGTGCAGGGCCGCGGCTCGGCGGCGAACAGCGCGGTGTGCTACGCGCTCGGCATCACGGCCGTCGATCCGGTGAAGATGGATCTGCTGTTCGAGCGGTTCTTATCCGAGGAGCGCGGCGAGTGGCCGGACATCGACCTCGATCTGCCGTCCGGCGAGCAGCGCGAAAAAGTCATCCAGCACGTCTACAAAAAGTATGGCCAGCACGGCGCGGCGATGACGGCGAACGTGATCACGTACCGCGACCGCAGTGCCGCGCGCGAGGTCGGCAAGGCCCTCGGCTTCTCGCTCGAGCAGGCGGACAAGTTCTCGAAGACCGTCAGCACGTGGCACTTCGGCGAGATCCGCGAAAAAATGGACAACCTCCCCGAGGAGCTCGCGCGCGCGGGATTCGATCCGCACGACCTGCGCATGCAGCACTTCATGCGCCTCTATCTGCAGATTCAGAACCTGCCGCGCCACATGGGCCAGCACTCCGGCGGCATGGTGCTGGCCAAGGGCCGCCTCGACGAAGTCGTGCCGCTCGAGCCGGCGTCGATGCCGGGCCGCGTTGTCATTCAGTGGGACAAAGAAGACTGTGCCGACCTCGGCATCATCAAAGTCGATTTGCTTGGGTTAGGCATGCTCGCCGCCATCGAAGAGATGATCCCGACGATCGAAAGGTGCGAAGGTAAAGAAGTTGACCTTGCCCATCTGCCGGAGGACGACCCGCTCGTCTACAAGATGCTGAACGAGGCCGACACGATCGGCATGTTCCAGGTCGAAAGCCGCGCGCAGATGTCGTCGCTGCCGCGGAACGCGCCGAAGTGTTTCTACGACATCGTCGTGCAGGTGGCGATCATCCGCCCCGGCCCGATCGTCGGCGGCATGATCAAACCGTTCTTCGACCGGCGGCAGAAGAAAGTGCCGGTCGAGTATCCGCACCCGTGTCTCGAGCCGATTCTCAAGCGCACGCTCGGCGTGCCGCTGTTTCAGGAGCAGCTGCTGCGCATCGCCATGGTCGCGGCGGGATTCACCGGCGGCGAGGCGGAGGAACTGCGGCGGGCGATGGGCTTCAAGCGCTCGATGGAGCGGATGGTGGAGATCGAGAAGCGGTTGCGCAGCGGGATGACGGAGCGCGGCATCGACGCCGCGGCCCAGGATCAGATCGTCAAGTCGATCACCTCCTTCGCGCTGTACGGCTTCCCCGAATCACATGCCGCGAGCTTCGCGCTGATCGCGTACGCGAGCGCGTATCTGAAGGCGCACCACCCGGTCTCGTTCTACATGTCCCTGCTCAACGCCTGGCCGATGGGCTTCTATCACCCGGCGACGCTGATCAAAGACGCGCAGCGGCACAACGTGAAGGTGCTGCCGGTGGACGTGAATCAGTCGGGCTGGTACTGCCGGTGGGAAAACGGCGCGGTGCGGCTCGGCATGCGCTTCGTGCGAGGGCTGCGCGGGGAATCAGGATTGCGCGTCGAAGCCGCGCAGCCGTACAAATCGGCGGACGACCTCGCGCGCCGCGCGCGCCTTCGCGACGATCAGCTGACGAAGCTCGCCTACGCCGGCGCGCTGGCATCGTTCGGCATGACCCGCCGCGCCGCGCTGTGGCAGGCGTCGTATGCCGCGCGGCAGGCGGGGGAGATGTTCGATGGAGCGGCGGGCTTTAGCCCGCCGAGAGAGACCGGCGGGCTAAAGCCCGCCGCTCCACTGCGCGAAATGTCGCCCACCGAAGAGACGATGGCCGATTACACCTCCATGGACCTGACGACCGGCCGGCACCTGCTCGAACATTTCCGCCCGCAGTTGCGCAAGCAGGGTGTGCTCACCGCGGAGGAGCTGAAGACCGTGCCGAACGGAAGCCGCGTCGCGACCGCCGGCGCGGTGATCGTGCGCCAGCGTCCCGGCACCGCGAAGGGCTTCGTGTTCCTCACGCTCGAAGACGAGACCGGCCTGTCGCAGGCGATCGTGAACCCGGCGCTCTTCGCCGATGAGAAGACGCGCGCCACGATCGTCAGCAACTCCGGCCTCATCGTCGAAGGGATCGTGCAGAACCAGGAAGGACAGGCCTCCGTGCGCGCGGAGCGGTTTTTCCCGCTGGAGGGGGTGATGGAGGTGAAGAGCTACGATTTTCATTGAGGCCTTACAATCAACAACGTGAGTACGAATCCGCTCGTCCCCCTGCCGGTCGAGGCGCCTGCGGCTGCTCCGCGCGAACGCATGTCGCGCGAGGAGTGGGCGGCGTATCTGATGATCGGGGCGGGGATGTTGTTCGTGCTGTATCAGCACCTCGTCGGGGCGGTCGTGTTCGGGCTGGCGTTGTTTCTCATCCTCGACTGGCTCTCGGCGCGGTTTCATGGGCGGATGTCGAAGGGCGTGGTGCGGCCGCTGGCGCTTTTGATCGTCACCACCTCGGCGGCGGCCATCATCGCCGCGTTCATCATGATGACGGTGCTGATGCTGCGCCGCGGGGCGGGGAACGTTCCGGCGATGATGGAGCAGATGGCGGAGATCCTCGGGTCGATGCGGCTCTGGCTCGGCGGGATGGGGGTCGAGGTCATCCCCGAGGTCATGACCGACGCCGAGGACTTCAAGTTGATGGCCATGGGCTGGCTGAAGTCGCACGCGCAGACCCTGCGGGCCGGCAGCGTGTGGATCGGCATCGGCCTGGTGCACATCATCATGGGCGGCCTGCTCGCGCTGCTGGTCTTCTTCCGCCACGTGCGGATGCACGACGGCAAGCCGCGCGGCCCGCTCGCGCATCACCTCATGGAGAAAGTCGAGCACCTCGCCGAGGCCTTCGCCAAGATCGCCACCGCGCAGATCAAGATCTCGGCGGTCAACACCACCCTCACCGGCATCTACCTCCTCGTCGTGCTGCCGCTGTGCGGGATTCACGTGCCGTTCGCGTCGACGCTGGTCGTGATCACGTTCCTCTGCGGACTGATCCCGGTCCTCGGCAACCTGATCTCGAACACCGTCATCACCATTCTCTCCCTCGGCGTTTCGGTGCCGACGGCCGTGGCCTCGCTCACGTTCCTGATCGTCATCCACAAGCTCGAATACCTCATCAACTCGCGCATCGTCGGCGGCGAGACCGACTCCCAGGCCTGGGAGATCCTGCTGGCGATCATCGTCGGCGAGGCCGCATTCGGCGTCAGTGGAATCATCATGGCCCCGATTGCGTATGCGTTCGTGAAGCGCGAGTTACGCGATCGCGGGCTGGTATGAAGTTACCCGGTCACCCGGTTCCCCAGTCACCCGGTGCCGGGAAACTGGGAGACTGGGTGACCGGGTAACTCACCATGACGCATAATTACGTTCCGAGGTCCAACATGCTCAAACGATGGGTGGTGGTGTTCGCGGCAGCGGCCGCGCCGATGTTCGCGTACGCGCAGGGCTCGCTCCTGATCGCGGGAGGTGTGTACGAAGACCGGCCGGCGCTGGCGCTGCGCAAGGATCTGCTGCCCTTCGGCGGCGTGACGGTGCGGCTGTATCGCGACAACACGCTCCTGGCGACAACCAAGACAAAACAGGACGGCGTCTACGCGTTTCGCGTCGACCGCAAGGGCGACTACGTCGTCGCCGTCGACTCGCGCACGATTCATCCCGAGGCGTGGCCCGAGCAGACGTTCGGACCGGCCGGCGCACTCTGCGCGCGTCCGGACGGCAGCACCGTCACCATTCAGTCGGAAGGACCGTGCTTCGGCGGGCGTACCGCGAAGCAGGATGACGCCTCGACGCTCGCGACCTCCGAGCACGTCGCGGCGGTCAAGCTCGATACTCCTCTGGCGAACGTCGACTTCGCGTTCAGCTTCGACACCGTCACGAACACGGCCGACGGCGAGCGCATTCAGGGCTCGCTGCGGCAGTTCCTCACGAACGCAAACGTGGTCAAGGGACCGAACCGGATGCGCTTCGTCCCCCTGATTCCCGCGCCCGAACAGCGCGATCCGACGATGGGCACGCCGCAGTATTGGTGGAGTGTCGTCGCCGGCTCGCCGCTGCCCGAACTGAAAGACGAAGACACGCTGCTCGACGGCGTGGCGCGCAACTATCTCTCGCCGGCGTCCGTCGCGAACACCAACCCGGGGCGCATCGGGGACAGCACGACCATCGAGTCCGAGGACTTGAAGGCTGATCGCATTCAGAAACCGGAGCTCGAGCTCGTGCTGACGGGATCGGAAGGGATTGTCTGCACGGCGCGCTGCCTGATGCGCGACTTCGCCGTGCGCGGCGCGCCGGTCGCGATCGTGACGCGCGCGGACGCGCGCATCGAGCACGTGCTCGTCGGCGCGTCGCCCGACGCCATGCCCTCACCTGCCCGCGGGACGGTC
>DATFHJ010000156.1:0-7064 GCA_035248585.1 Thermoanaerobaculia bacterium | reverse complement strand
CGGATCTCGCCGAACTTCTGCTCGAAGAGCGAGAGGTTGTGCGCGAGCGCCTCGAGGAACTGCTTCGCGTGCAGCGGCGTGAGAATCACGCGGCTGTAGATCTTCACGTCCGTGCGGCCCGGAACCACGCGGCCGAGGTCGATCACGAACTCGCTCGGGGAATGGATGATGTTCGCGAAGTTCACGTACTCGCCCTGCGCCACGTGGTCGTCGATGTTGATGTGAATGGTTTGCTGCGGTTGCTGCGTGTTGTCCATTGCGGACTCGTCAACGTTGGGCGCGGGCTTGAATTCCGCGCGGTTGTACGCCGCTGATCGCGCGCAGCACCACTCTCGTGGCCTCGGTGTGCATCGAGTCCGTATGCACGAGCACGGCGTCCTCGATCGCATCCCACGACTCGCCCGCGAGATTCAGCCGCGACAAAGCCACCTGCAGCGGCGACATGCTCGGATTGAACGCGGCGTTCTCCGCGTACGCGCCAGCATAGATCCCACGCGACGTTTTCACCGCCACGCCCGCGTACGACTTTGAATACGGCGCGTAACTCATGTTCGCGGCTTTCAATGCTTCGCGCGCGAGCTCATCGCTCTCATCGATCACCAGTTTCTGATCGCTGCGCTGCATCAACCCGCCGTCGATCCCCAGATCGCTCGGCCCGAACGCGCTCGGCAACAGCTCGCGTAGCGCGCGCGTCTCATTCGGCATCGCCACGATCAAGCGATCCGCCGTCGCCAGCTCATTCAGAAACTGCCGGCAATACCCGCACGGCGGCGCGTTCACGGCGATGAGATCGATCCCCTCCTCGCCATGCATCCACGCGCTCGTCACGCTCGACTGCTCCGCATGCACGGTGAAGCTGAGCGCCTCCCCCGCGAACTCGAGATTCGTCCCGAAGTAGAGCGCCCCCGAAAGCCCGCGCGAAACGCAGCCGACGCGAAAATTGGAGACCGGCGGCTTCGCGAACTTCGCCGCCTCGGGGAGGAGCATCGTCATCAAACGCGGAACGTCGACGCCGGCCTCACGCGCGCGGGCTTCGGCCTCGGTCGCGGAAATCACGGTGGAGACGGTCATGCGGTATCTCTATCACGAAGACGTGTTAGGCTGCGCCATCCAGTTCAATCGGGAGAGACTCACCATGCTTCGAGCGCGGTTTGGTGCCGCCGCCGCGGCGGTCTTCATCGCAGGTTCCATCCTCGCGGCCCCGCGTCCGATTTCCGACGCCGAACGCACGGCGGTCGAGATCGCCGCCGCGTATCTGAACGATGGACCCGGCGCGGTGGGGTCATGGCTGGCAGTGTCGTCGCCCATCCGCAAGCTGCCGCCTTCCGAGTGGCCCGCGGAGATCGAAGTCCGCCTCGGCGCACCCGCCCGCGCACGATGGGAGTTACAGACGGTCGTGCCGGCTTTGAAGGACAAGACGGCCGTGTTTACGGTCACGTATCCGGTTGGCTACGAAGATCACGTCAGCTTCGAAATGGTGCGGGAAGGCGGCGCGTACAAACTTTTCGACGCGCACTTTCTCGCGCAGCCGTCGGCGCGGAAACCATTCTTCGAGAACGTCATTTCGCCGAGCGCATCGGCCGCGGTCGCCGCGGCGCCGGTACGCGCGGTTCCTCTCGCCGCGTTTCTCGCGATCGCGGGGGCAGCGCTTGCCGGTGCCGCGCTGTTCCACATCCGGAGGCGCTCCTTCTTTCGCGTGCTCACCACTACCGCGGTGCTGCTCGTGGCCAGTGTGCGGGGTTCCTCGCCGCGACGCGGCAGACGATGCCCGTGGCTCAGGCAAATGTCGCCGCGATCCGCCCTGACTTCACGCCGCCGAGGCTCGCTTCGCTTCTGCCGTTGCGCCGCGCACTCAGCGAAGGGAAGGGAACGGTCGACGCCGCGTACGCCGCGGTCGATCGGAAAGAAGGCCGCGGCCGCATCGCCGATCTCTGGAAAATCCAGGCGCAACTGCTCCAGGAGCAGACCGCGGTGGCGAAGGCGGGTCTGGCGAGTCTTCCGTCACCATCCGACACTCCGCTCGCGGAGCTTCTCCGGGCTCGCATCGCTCTTCTCGAAAGCGATCAGATCACCGCGGCGCTGGCGTTCGAGCGCGCCGTGACGCTTGGTCCGGGACGAGACGCGCTCTGGCTGGACCACGCAAACGTCCTCTATTCGCTCGGATTCACCGACCGTGCGAAATCGTACTTCAGGCGGCTGGAGCACATCGGCTCCCGCGACGGCGACGTGTACTACACGCTGGCGATGCTCTCCGCCGCCGCGGATGAAGAGGATCGTGCGGAGCAGTACCTGCGCCGCGCCTGGCAGATGGAACCGGTCGAACGCCCGATGCTCGTGCAAGCGGCGGTTCTCTGGTCGACCTTGCGCCGGCCCGGCGTGATGGAACAGATCTCCATCGCGGCACCGACCGAGCCGCGTGTGCCGTCGACGGCGGTTTCTTCCGGTCGCGTGATGCTGCCGCAGGGCGCGGTGGCCAGCACCAGCGGCGAGTCTCTTCGCGTCACGCTGCGCGATGGTGGGGAACTTCACGTTCCCGGCGGCGCATCGCTGGCACCGGCCGGCACCAGGATTCTGTCCGCGAGCGAGTCTGCACAATCGGAGGACGCGGGCCGCATCGCGGACTTGCCGGCGCTGCTGAGCAACCACGTGGGACCGGCGGCTTACGCACAGCCGGCCCTTCGGGAGCGCATGACCAGCACTCTCTACGCGCTGGCGGAGCGGAATCGCTGGAAGGACATCGTCAGTCTCACGGAGGGCGTGACGCCGCTGGCCGAGCACGTGCCGAGCGAGGTGTTCTATCACCGCGTCGTTGCGCTGCAGCATCTCGATCGCAATGACGAAGCGACGCACCTGCTCGCCGCCGTCGCCCGCAGTCCGCTGATCCAACGCCGCCGCGACGCCGAGATGCTCGAGCAGTTTGCGGAGCTGTTCGCGGCGCGCGATCTCTTCGACGCCGCGGTGCGGATGTATGACCGCGCGCAGCAGCTGCGGCCGAATCCATTCATCGATGAACGCGTGCGCCAGATCCTGATGAACAAGCGCCTGGCCACGCAGTACTACCCTTACAAGACGGCGCACTTCGAGATCCGCTACCCGACGGATCTGAATGTCGGCTCCGCGATGCAGGTCGGCCGGGTCCTGGAGCGCGAGTACCAGCGCCTGCAAGCGTGGGTGCCCACGCCGTCGTTCAAGCCGGTGGTGGTGAACGTCGTGTCGTGGGAGGAGTTCCGCGCGACGTATACGGGCAACGACTTCGTTCTCGGTTTTTACAACGGGAAGATCACCGTTCCGTTCGCGGGCGTCGACGCGGAGATTCCCGAGCTCACCGCCATCCTCGCGCACGAGCTGTCGCACGCAATGATCGCCCAGGCGACGGCGGACCAGGCCCCGCACTGGTTTCACGAGGGATTTGCCCGGCGCATCGAAGCGCGCTCGTTCCACGAGAACGCGTTCAATATGTACGACGACGCGAAGCTGCTGCCGATCTCGCTCCTCGACGCGGTGCTCCGGAGCTCTCCCGATCCGGAGCTGATTTCCGCGGCGTACATCGTCGCCCAGACCGACATTCGTTTCTTTGAGACAAAGTACGGTCGCGGCGCTCTGCAGCGTTTCCTGGCTGCTTTCCGCGAAGGAGCGACGACGGAAGAAGTGGTCCGCCGTGTCTGCGGCAAGTCGCTCGAGGAAGTCGAGGTCGAGCTCCGCAATTGGGGTCGCCGCGAACAACGCGTCTTCACGAATTGAGAGGTCTCATGCACTTCACCTGGCCCACTCTCTTGATGATCGCCGCCTCCGTTCAATTCCTCGTGATCGCGAGCTATAGCGTCTTCTCCCGCGTGCCTCTGCCAAAGAAGGGATTTCGCCGCGCCGATCGCGTCCTCGCCGTCAGCGTGCTGGCGGTCCTCGGAGCGGGAGCAGCGAACGTGAACTACGCCGCGTTATGGCATCGCAACACTCCGGCGAAGCAAGCGTCCGTCACGATGTCGCAAGGTTCGTGTGCGCTCATCGACGTCGGAATGCCGGAAGCGGAGGTGACGCGCCGCCTCGGCGCGCCCGATGAGCGTGCCGCCGATGAAGAAGCGCGCGGACCCGGCGCGGCGGTGCTGCTCTACAAGGGCCCGCGCTGCGCGGTGCACCTGTTCGAGGGGCGGGTGGAGTCGGTCGATTAGGGGAGGAGCAAGTTTGGTCGGGCCGGTCGCTATTCGTCCCTCAATGCCTCCGTCGGCTGAATGCGAAGCGCCCGTCGCGTCGGGACGATGCAGGCGAGTGCACAGCATAGGATCGTCGACAGCGCGAAGACCGCCGTTCGACCGAAATCATCGAGATGAACATCCGACAGGTCGTTGTTCGCGAGAGCGAGCGCCAGGATTGCACCCACGCCAATGCCCAGCGCAACCTGAACGAGTGGGCGTTTGAAGACGGTCGTCAGGATGTGCAGCGGCTGCGCGCCGAGCGCGACGCGCACGCCGATCTCCCGCGTCCGCCTGGCGACGGCGAAGGCCGTCACGGCATAGACACCGGCGAGCGACAACATCAGCGTCACGCTCGTCAGGCTGACCAGGAGCTCCAACCAGAACGGGTTTTGTGCCTCCGCCAGCCGGGGCAGCGGTTTCGGATCGATCACGCGTAACGCGGGATCGGTCGCCTGCGCAAGCTCGTACAGACGCATCGCAAAACGCTGCGGATTGCCGCGAACGTGAATGGCGACTCGAAGCGTTCCCGTTTCGCGCGGCAGCCTCGTCTGATAGACGCTGGCCCGGCCCCAATCGCCTTCGTGGTCGGACAGGCCGAGATTGGGCACGACACCGACGATCTCGTACCACGAGTCGGCGTTGCGATCGCGAGCGGACGGAACGCGAATCCGCCGTCCGATCGGGTTGCGCCCCTGCATCACCCGATTGACGAAGAATTCGTTGACCAGGACGGCGCGCGTCTTTTGTTCCGCATCGGCTGCCGTCAGCGCGCGGCCGCGGATCACCGGCGCGCCAACGACGTCGAAGAAATGCGGGTCGACGGATACGATCCCCGCGCAGTAGTTCGGTACGCAGTGGTCATTGCCGTCGTTGGGGGGGCTGCCCTCCGCCTCGATCACGTTCCACCGGAGACGCATCAACGGCATTTGATCGGCGTACGTCACGTCCAGCACGCCCGGCTCCCGGCGGAGCCGGTCGGCGAGCGCGCGGTAGCGTGCTTCGAGCCGCTCCGCACGCACCGCCGGCACCGTGTCTCCACTCGCCGCGACGCCGTCAAAGCGATCGATCGCGAGCGTGGCCGTGAGAAATTCATCGGCGGGAAATCCTGCTACATGCTTTCGCGTGACGTCCGCTCCCACGCCGAGCAGCGGCACCGGAAGCACCGTCGTGAGCGCAATCTGCGCGACGATGACCGCGTTCCACACGCCGCCGAACTGCAACCCGCCGCCGCCGCTTGACGCGGCTCGGAGCCTGCTGCCGGTACGACCCGACGTGACTTTGATCGCGGGGACGACGCCGGCGATCGCCGCCGCGAACAGCGTCAGCCCCACGGCATACAGAATCGTCGTCGTCGAAAGCGAGGTGTCGATCCAGAACGGCAACGAACCCGATTCCCCTTCGATCACCGTCCAGGTCCGCGCGAGCACGAAGCGCGCAACCATGAGACCCACCACCGCGCCGATGGCGCAGAGCAGCAGCGCCTCGGTGAAGAGTTGCATGATGAGGCGCCCACGGCCGGCGCCAAGTGCGGTGCGAACCAGGAGCTCCCGCTCTCGCCTGACGGCGCGGGCGAACAACAACATTGCGACGTTGCCGCACAAAAGCGCGGCCAACAGCACGAGGAACACGTTCATCGACGCCAGCACCAACGCCGCCTCGTCCGGCCAAAAACCGACGGCGTCGGGCAGAGAGACGATCTGCAGGCGCACATTCTTGTTCGTCTCCGGAAACATCGTCGATGCCCGGGCGCCGATCGCCGCCGCCTGGGCGGTCGCTTCCTCGCGTGGATGGCCCGGCGCCAGCCGCCCAAACACATACCGCAGGCTCGGCGATGCCTCGGGAATCCGCTCGAGATGCAACGGTCGCCAAACGCCGTTCCGCTGTGGAAATCCGTAGCCGCGCGGCATCACGCCGACGATCGTGACCGGCGTGCCGCTGATGCGAATGACGCGGCCAACGGCGTCTGCCGCGCCGTCCAGCTTGTTTTTCCAGAAGTCGTATCCGACCACCACGACCTCTTCTGCGTCACCCCGTTCATCGGCTTCCAGCAGCGTGCGTCCCATCAACGCCGGAACGCGCGTCAGCACGAAGGTCGACGGGGTCACGTTCGCGACGGTCTCCGGCTGACCGGGGCCGGCGCCGACGGCGATGCTGCGTTCTTCTACCTCGACGGCGCTGAGATCGGTGATCGTGCTGAGGCCGTCGCGCCACACGTCGTAATCACGGCGCGATGCCGGGACCGGCTCGTTGTCGACGACATTCCAGTTCCGCAATGCAACGATCGCATTGCCGTCCGGAAGCGGAATCGCCGGCCAGAGCGCTTGTCGCGCGATTTCGAACCCGACGCTGCCGACGGCGATCGCGTACGCGACGGCAATCGTTGCGATCACGGTGAGCGCCGGATGCTTGACGAGCATGCGACCGCCGAGCCTGACGTCGAGCATCGAGAAGCGCGGACCGTCGAATGCGCCCCGGCCCTTCGCTTTAGAAGACAACCCGTCGATTTCCCTCTGCCCCATGCCTCGCTCCTATCTGAGTGATACGCTGGCGCTCACTCGAGGTTGACATGTCCGAGAGAATCACCCGATCGCCTTCCCTGAGCCCGGGGCCGTACCGTTGCGCGCGGACTTTGTGGAAGAAGGGGTTGCGGAGATGGATCTGTTTGGTCGGGCAGGGGGGATTTGAACCCCCGACCACCTGAACCCCATTCAGGTACGCTACCAGGCTGCGCTACTGCCCGACTTGCGCGGATCGTATCACGCGCGTCGCCTTGAAAATTCCTACGGCAGGTTGGCGGCCCAGAGGATGAGGTAGCGGGTGACCTCGATGTTCTTGCGCGCGGGGATGACGGCGATCTCTTCGATCGATTGCGCT
>DATFHJ010000155.1:0-4232 GCA_035248585.1 Thermoanaerobaculia bacterium | reverse complement strand
ATTGATGTTCTCCGTGTCGACCGGCACGCCCGCGGGAAAGCCGACGAGATCGTGCAGCTTGTCCATGCGCGCCTTCGCCGTGCGCGTGAAGTTGCCGCGGCCGTCGCCGAACAGCACGCGCACGCTGCGGAAGCCCGGCAGCACGACGTCGGGATGCGAGTCGCCGTCGATGTCGCCGAGGCGCATCGACTGGCCGCTGATCTCGCGATTCGATGGGAGGAAGCGGCTCTTCACGGTGAAGTGTCCGTCGCCGGTTCCGAGCAACGTGACGAGCTCGTAGACGGTGCGCAGCACGAGATCGATCGCGCCGTCGTGATTCAGATCGCCGGACTGAATGCGATGGTCGGGCGTGAGCTGCACCATCGCGCCGATGCGGAACGGCGCGAGGCTCTCGAACGAGCCGTCGCCGCGCGAGCGCAGCACCGTGACGTCGGTGCCGATCGCCTGATGCTGTTCGTTGAACGCGTCGGCGAGGATCACGAAATCGTCCATGCCATCATCGTCGACGTCCGCGACGTACGGCCGCGGTCCGGACGAGATGCCGATGCTCTTCCCATAGTTTCCGGAGGCGTCGGCGACGTAGAGCCGGTAGCCGGGATTCTGCAGCGGCGGCTGTTGCAACTGCACCGAGGGAGGAACCAGCACCATCGAGCCGGTCGTGAGGAGATCGATGCGGCGATCGCCGTTCACATCGAGCACACCGACAACTTTCTCGCCCTCCGGGAGTGCAAGCTCGCGCCGGTCCGTGAGCGCGCCGTCGATGTTGAGCACGATCGACCGCTCCTGAATCAGATCGTCGAGCCCATCTCCGTTGAAATCGGCGACCATCGGGAACGGCGCGCCGCCGGGTGCGACGGCACCGGGTTGCAGATCCGCCATCGCGGCGGAAGCGAGCGATACAACCAGAACGACTGCGACTTTCAGCCTCATCGGTACGCCTCCTGGTTACGGCTCATTTCTACTCATCCTGTAAGAAAACGCAAGGTCGCGTCACTCCTTTAAGTGTGGAGACCCGGCCACGACTGGAGGAATGCGAATGGCGTGCGACGATGGCTGTTATCCGAACGAATACAAACTGAAGGGGCCGCAGGTCGAACCGGCCGCTGGTTACTGGCAGTTTTGTGCACGACTGCGAATCGTCAGCATCGAAGAGCTGCGGAAGGTGACGGACGATGCGGGTGATAAGCGCTATTTCCCGCCCTATCCGAAAGACGCCGGCACGATCAAGAAGGAGTTCGATGAGCTGATCGATCTTGCCCAGCATCGCGACGACCCGTGTCATCTCGTCAATGCCGACGCGTGCGACAAGGTTCCCGATGTTTGTGATTTCGAGAAGGGCCTGCCGGGAAACTTCGGATGCCGGCGTCCGATCAGCAGGCTGTGGAATCTCTGTCCTCTTCCTTTGGGCGGCGTGCTGGTGAACCGCTTTTCCGGCGAGCAGGTGATTCGCACCGGCCGCGGTCTCGCCCGGGCGGTGGAGAACGAAACGCCCGGACTCTACCATCGCCACATCGCCACGTTCCTGATGCGAACGCGCAACTGGTCGCCGCCGCGGCAGGCGCTGGTTTGGGCGGCACTCGAGATTGCCATTGCCAGCGCATTGCAGGCGGCGTGGTACTACAAGTGGCTGGCCGTGGATCGCAACAAAGGGAAGGATGGGAAAGACTGCACGGCCTTCCGCGAGCGGCCGGTCGAATACGCGAATCGCAACAACGTCTCGGTCAAAGACTTTACCGTGCTCTTCGACGCGCCCGACGAGTTGAATCCGGCGTTCAATCTCTGCCCCGATGCGCGGCCGATCTTCCGCGATCCCGACCAGCTTCGCGCCGTCAGTCCGGGGACGCCGCGCCATCCCGCGTATCCCTCCGGGCACAGCACGTATTCGGCAGCGGCGAGCGAGATCCTTTCGTTCTTCTTCGGCAATGAACGAACGCCGGCGTTCCTTGCGCCGGGTCTGAAGAAGCCGCCGTTCCTGAAGCACGAACTGGCCAATCTCGCCGACAACATCGGCGTCGGTCGCATGTGGGCCGGCGTTCACTGGCGTAGCGACCACGAAGCCGGCCAGAAGCTGGGCCGTGTCGTGGCGTGCCTGGTGCTGCGCCAGCTCGCGAGCATGCGGGTCGCGGACGAGAAGGGCAAAGTCATGAAGTTCAACCTCTGCCCGGACGAACCGGCCAATCCGTGCAACCAGTGCGACTTCGAGATCGAACGGAAGCCGTGCGATCCGAAGAAGGATCCGCCGAAACGTTCGGCGCTTTGCGCCGCGGCGGAAGAAGTGAGCAAGGACTGTCCGAAGGAGAAGAACTGCTTGAAAGAAGACGATACCGATCCCCAGAAGCCCTGTTCACCTCCACCGGACTGCCGGCCGAAGAAGAAGAAAAAAATCCAAATGGAAGCGGCCGAAGAGGACGAGGACCCGATGAGCGATCTCCAGTCGCGCATCGACGTCTATCGTGGGCCGCAGCAGGGCGGAAACTGAAGAAAACGCCACCGGAACGAAGCGCCGCCACGTGGCGGCGCTTCGTATAGACTCGCCCCGCAATGCCTCAGAACACCTTCGATACTCTCTCTACTTTCGATTTAGGCAACGGACAAACAGGGCAGTTCTACTCGCTCCCGAAGCTCGAGCAGGCCGGCATCGGCACGATCTCGAAGCTGCCGGTGAGCATCCGCGTGGTGCTGGAGTCGGTGCTGCGGAACGTCGACGGCAAGAAGATCACCGAGGACGACGTCCGCACGCTCGCGGCGTGGGACTGCGCCGCCGAGCGCACCGAAGAAATCCCGTTCATGGTCGCTCGCGTGCTGCTGCAGGACTTCACCGGCGTCCCGCTGCTCGTCGACCTCGCCGCCATGCGCTCCGCCTCCAGCCGCGCCGGCAAGAACCCGCAGATCATCGAGCCGCTCGTGCCGGTCGATCTCGTCATCGATCACTCGGTGCAGGTCGACTTCTCCAATCGCGCGGACGCGCTGCAGCTGAACATGGAGATCGAGTTCAAGCGCAACCAGCAGCGCTACCAGTTCCTCAAGTGGGGGACTCAGGCCTTCAACGGATTCACCGTCGTGCCGCCGGGCATCGGCATCGTGCATCAGGTCAATCTCGAATACCTCGCCCGCGGCGTGCTGGAGAAGAACGGCGTCTGGTACCCCGACTCGCTGGTCGGCACCGACTCGCATACGACGATGGTGAATGGGCTCGGCATCGTGGCCTGGGGCGTCGGCGGCATCGAGGCCGAGGCGGGCATGCTGGGTCAACCTGTTTACTTTTTGACGCCGGACGTCGTCGGCGTGCATCTCTTCGGACAGCTGGCCGAGGGCGTCACGGCGACGGATCTCGTGCTGACGATCACGCAGCTGCTGCGGCAGGCGAAAGTCGTCGGCAAGTTCGTCGAATACTTCGGCGAAGGCGCGGTGTCGCTGCCGGCCACCGACCGCGCCACCATCGCCAACATGGCGCCGGAGTACGGCGCGACGATGGGCTACTTCCCGATCGACGAAGAGACCTGCCGCTACCTCGCGCTCACCGGCCGCACCGACGAGCAGATCAACCTGTTCCGCAACTACTACCAGGCCCAGGGGATGTTCGGCATCCCGCAGAAGGGGGACGTCAATTACACGAAAGTCCTGGAGCTCGACCTCGGCACGGTCGAAGCGAGCGTCGCGGGACCGAAGCGCCCCCAGGACCGCATCGAGATCAAGAAGCTCAAGCCGACGTTCACCAACATGTTGCAGGCCGAGCCGCCGAACGGCTACGGCAAGACCGCGTCGGAGATCGAGCGGAAGGTGAAGACCGTGATCGGCGTGGCGCGCGCGACGCAGCAGGTGGCCGGCGGCGGCGAGCAGGAGCCGGTGACGGTGCCGGGGCCGAAGGACACGCGCAACACGAGCGAGCTCACCGAGTACGAGATGGTGAACAACCGCCCGTCGCCCGACCGCGTCGACGCCGGCGCGCTCGCCGACGAGTTCCCGCTCGCGGTCGCCGAACTGCATCACGGCGACGTGCTCATCGCCGCAATCACGTCGTGCACGAACACCTCGAATCCCTCGGTGATGATCGGCGCCGGCCTGCTTGCGAAGAAGGCGGTCGAGCAGGGGCTGACGCGGAAGCCGTGGGTGAAGTCGTCGCTCGCACCGGGCTCGAAGGTCGTCACGGAGTACTACGAGTCGGCCGGTCTCACGCAGTACCTCGAGGAGCTCGGCTTTCACACCGTCGGCTACGGCTGCACGACGTGCAT
>DATFHJ010000154.1:0-2847 GCA_035248585.1 Thermoanaerobaculia bacterium | reverse complement strand
AGCAGGGCCTCTTGGGATCGACGGCGTATGTAAATGAGTTGATCCAAAGCAAGAAAGAGCCTCCTGTGACGTATGTCAATGTAGACGGCGGCACAGGTCGCATAAGAGGTGCATCGGTTTACGCGGACGGCAGGGCGGTGGCCGATCGGTTACGAGATACGTTCGACAGCATGTCCGATTTGGACGTCGTTGGTGTCCTCGCCGCGTCCGGCCCAGGACCATCTGACTCGGACCATTTTCCATTTGCCGCTGCCGGCATACCCGCCGTGAGATTTGAGCATGATCCCCTTCGATTCCGTACGCATACATGGCACACGGACATTGACACGCCTGAACGTATTTCGACAAACGACCTTAACGCCTCGGTAACGGTTCTCGCCGCAGCTGTGTGGCAACTGGCAAATGGTCGGTATTGAATCGCAGGCGAGTCGGGAGTCAACCTGCGGCTGGGTAGAAGTGATGATCGATCCGAGCGTGTCGCGGCCATTGGACGATTCCACCCATCGCAGCGTGGCAAATTCGATCGCTTCGGCGTGGCGCTGACGTCACACGCTCATCTGACGCCTCAGATAATCTTCGAGTTCCTTCCACGAGACGGCGGTTCCTAAACCCGGCACAATTTTGGTCGTTGTTTTGCCTTCAGGAACCCAAACCGTGTATGGCGTGCAAACTGGATCACAATCCTGGCGTTGACGACCGTGCGCTGCTGGCGCGGCTTCAAGCGTACGCCGCTAGCGACCACGCTTCGGCTATCGACGGCTACTGTTAGCGGCGGTGGTAAATACGACAGTTGTGGCGGTCGAAAATCTGACAGTCGGCAGCACGGTCTGGCTGCCGGCTGAGAGCAGTGCTCCCGGCCGGTGATTCATCTCACCAAGCGTCTCCGACACGAGCGGAGGCGTGATGTTCGGACGGGAGACACGGATGCTTCTGAGGCACTACCTCGAGCAAGGTACGAGCAAGAGCGAGCTGGCGCGCCAGTTCGGCGTGAGCCGCGACACGATTCATCGATGGATTCGCGATGGTGAGCTCGATCGCGATTTGGCGGTCGACGAGGTGCGCTATGGACCGCGGCCACCGGTGGTGACGAAGCTCGATCGCTACAAGTCGATCATCGAAGCGAGACTGGCGACGTATCCCGAGCTCTCGGCGGTCCGCCTGCTCGACGAGATCCGCGCGGCTGGGTACGACGGCGGGTACTCGCAGCTGAAGGCGTTCGTGCGACGCGTGCGACCGCTGCCGGTGCCGGAGCCCATCATTCGGTTCGAGACACCAGCCGGCCACCAGGCGCAAGTCGACTTCGCGCAGTTTCGATTTCCGTGGGGCGTGCGCTACGCCCTGCTGGTGGTGCTCGGCTATTCGCGGTTGCTGTGGTGTCGCTTTTATGGCCGCCAGGACATGGCGACGTTGATGGACGGGCTCGAAGAGGCCTTCCGCTACTTCGGCGGTGTGCCGCAGGAGCTGCTGTTCGATCAAATGCGCTCCGTGATCACGCGCGATCTGCGGCTCGAGGGCGGCGCGCTCGTCCGCAATGCGGAGTTTCTCCGCTTCGCCGGCCACTGGCACTTCACGCCCCGCGCGTGTCGCCCGTACCGCGCGCAGACCAAAGGCAAAGTCGAGCGACCGGTCCGCTATCTGCGCGGCAATTTCGTCTACGGCCGCACATTCCTCCACGATGCCGATCTGGATCAGCAGCGGCAGTGGTGGCTGGATCGCGTCGCGAATCTGCGCGTGCACGGCACGACGCGCGAGCAGCCGCGCATCCGCTTCGATCGAGAGGAGCGATTCCTCTTGCAGCCCCTCGCCGCACGCAGCTACACGTCGTTGGTCATCGAGCGGCCGCGCGTGTCACCGAGCCGCCATGGTCATGCGCGGCCTCGCGCGATGGTGACCGTCGAGAAGCGTCCCCTGGCGGCATATGCGCACCTCGCGGGCGGTGCCGCATGAAGAGCGCGCCACTGTCCCGACGTGACCGCCTGCGACAGATTCTCGCGGACTTGCGCATGCCGGGCGCGCTCGAAGCGCTCGATGCGATCCTTCACGGCGTCGATGGCGGCACGCTCACCGCGCCTGAAGCCATCGAGCAGCTCCTGGCCGCGCAGATTCAGCTGCGCAATAACCGGCGCCTGCAAGCGGCGATGCGCTCCAGTCGATTGCCGGTCGTCAAACAGCTCGGCGACTTCGACTTCACCTTTCAGCCATCGCTGCGTCGCGAGCAAATCGAAAGTCTGCACGAACTGGGCTTCGTCGAGCGACGCGAGAATGTGATCTTCCTCGGACCACCGGGTGTCGGCAAGACGCACCTCGCCATCAGTCTCGCCATCGCGGCGGCGCAGAGCGGTCGCCGCGTCTACTACGGCACCCTCGCCGACTTGATCACCTCGCTCGAAGAGGCCCAGGCCGCCGGTCGTCTGCAGGCGCGTCTGAAAGTGCTCACGCATCCCGCCGTGCTCGTCGTCGACGAAATCGGCTATCTCCCGATCACCCGCACCGGTGCGATGCTCTTCTTTCAGCTGATGACGCGCCGCTACGAGCACGCGTCGACTGTCCTGACGTCCAACAAAGGTTTCGAAGAGTGGGGCGACATCTTCGGCGACGACGTCATGGCCGCCGCGCTCATCGATCGCCTCGTCCATCACTGTCATCTCGTGACGATCCGCGGCAATAGCTATCGCATGCGGCAGCACAGCGAGCTGTGGCAGACGCTGCATGCCCCGCAAGACCCCGAACCGGCGAATCGACGTCGCCGCAGCCGTCAGGAGGCCCCGACAAACTGAGGCTCGTCCCCTCGTCGATCTGTCAGATTTTCAATCGGCGGAACTGTCAGATTTTCGACCGGCGTTGACA
>DATFHJ010000153.1:0-7445 GCA_035248585.1 Thermoanaerobaculia bacterium | reverse complement strand
CGACGACGAGCGTCTGAAGGTCATCCACAACGACACCGAGCCGCCGCCGGGCTGGCTCGGCAAGCCGTGGGCGCTGCATCAGGGGAGCCTGCGTGCGACCGGCGAGCTGCTGCTCTTCATCGACGCCGACATCCTCTACGCGCCCGAGGCCATTGCCGCCGCGGTCGCGGAGCTGGAAGAGCGCGGCGTCTCGATGATCGCGCTCCTGCCGTTCTTCGAGATGCACGGCTTCTGGGAGCACGTGGCGATGCCGAACCTGGCCGTCTTCACGTTCACGCTCATGCCGCTCTGGCTGGCGAACCGCACGCGCTTCTCGATCCTCGCCATCGGCGGGGGCACCGGCAATCTCGTGCGCCGCGACGACTACGACGCGTGCGGCGGCCATACAGCGTTGCGCGGCGCGGTCGTCGACGACGTCGGCCTGGCGCGCCTCTTCCGCCGCAACGGCCGGCGCACCGAGGTCGTGATGGCCGACGATCTGGTTTCCGTGCGCATGTATCACGGCCTTCGCGAGATCGTGCACGGCTTCACGAAGAACGGCTTCGCCATCGTCGGCCGCAGTTACGCCGCGGCGCTGCTGATCCTCGCCATCGCCGTCGCCGTTCACCTCGTGCCGTACGTGCTGGCGCTGTTCGGCGATCCGGTCGGACTCGTTTCCGTCGGGCTGATCACGCTCAGCCGCCTGATTCTCTTTCTCTATCTCCGCTACCGCGTCGACAGTGCGCTCTTCGCGCATCCATTGATGATTGCGGTCTGGATCTGGATTCTGCTGCGCTCCATGTGGCTGACCGGCATCCGGCGGCAGATCGAATGGCGCGGACGGCGTTACGATGCGAACCGCACGGATTGAGGTTTGCAACAGTCCGCCAGCAAAAGGAGAAGTACATGACTGACAAGCCGTTCCTCACCGACGTCCAGGAATTGCGCCGCCGGGCGCGACAGCACATTGAAGAGGGTGCCGTCACGGACGGATACCGCGCGAATCGCGAGACGGTGACCAAGTTGCTCAACGAAGCGCTGGCGACGGAGATCGTCTGCGTCCTGCGCTACAAGCGCCATTACTTCATGGCCCAGGGCATCCACGCCGACCCGATTGCCGCCGAGTTCCTGCAGCACGCGAACGAGGAGCAGGGCCACGCCGACCAGCTCGCCGGCCGCATCGTCCAGCTCGGCGGCTCCCCGAACTTCAGCCCCGACGGGCTGCTCATGCGATCGCACTCCGAGTACGTCGAAGGCCAGACGCTGACCGATATGATCAAAGAAGACCTCATCGCCGAGCGCATCGCCATCGACTCGTACACGGAAATGATCCGCTACATCGGCGACGATGACATCACCACGAGGCGCATTCTCGAAGGAATCCTGGCGGTGGAAGAAGAGCACGCGGACGACCTGTCGAGCTTTCTGGCGGATATCGAGAAGGATTGGCGGGGGCGGGACCGGACGGCGGGGTGAGGGACGAGCCGCGGGTAGCGGCTCGCGGCGTGCGCGGCATGTGGCGTGGTTGGCGCACCCAAACCACGCCATCATCCGCACTTGCGCAGCCGCGCCGCCCGCGCTCGTCCCCCTCCGGGAACATATGGTAGATTCCCCTCGGTTCTCACATCGCTATGTCCAAACCTGCCGAACGGTATACGCGGCTGCTCGATGAGCTCATCAGCCCGTTTGATCTCAGCCATGATTTCGGGCGGAAGCGCGCGTATGAGGCGACCATCGAGTATGCGCGGCAGCATCTGATCGAAGATCCGCACTGCAACGAGTTCCTGCTCGCCGCCGCGAAGCGCCTCGGCTTCGCCGCGATCACGCGCGAGTCCCTCGAGGGCCGCATCAGGCTTCCGAAGGAAGCGTGGCTCGATCTCTGGATCTCCGACGAGGACGACGAAGTCGCGCTCACGGGAACGCGGGAGGGCATCCAGTACCTGATCGACCTCCTCACGCAGCTCCGCGACGCTACCGATCCCGAGCAGCACATCCACCTCGACCGCGGCTCGCTGCCGATGACCGACAACTCCGCGAACCTCGTCCTCTTCAAGGAAGAAGAGTCGTGGTTCACCGGCGTCGCGGCCGACGCGATGCAGGACTATCCGCAGCGCGACATCGATCCGAAGACGATCTACGCCATCCAGTTCATCCACTATCCGCCGGACGATCTGCCGATCAGCGCGCACCGTCTCTACCGCGTGCTGAAAGTGGAGGTAGAAACCGGCACGCCGTCGAACATCAAGGAGTTCGGCGAGGGGACGGAGAGCCGCTACCACAAGTTCACGTTCATCGCCGACAACGACGAGCGGTTCACGTACACGTTCCATCTCGACGATCCGGCGGTGAACTACTTCACCCACCGCGAGATCCTCTCGCTGGCGATGAAGGCCGTGTAGGGGTGTAAGGCGGGAAACCGCGGGCACGTGGCGGTCACTTACCTCATGGAGGTAGGAGATGAGATTCGCCATCGCGTTCCTGTTGCTCGTTGCGTGTGCGTCCGCGGTGTTTCCGCAGCCGCCGTCGCCGCCGCAGCCCTGTTTCTTTAACGTCCTGAAGAACGCCTCGTTCGACAACGGGGTCAATATCGTTCCGAACAGCGCCGGCTCGATTCCGCCGAGCAGCGTCGCCAACTGGACGACGGCGTTCGGCAATCCGCAGATCGTCGCCGCGGGCGGCTGTCCCGCTCCCGACTTCATCGCCATGTGGGGCAATCAGGTGGTCGGCGAGGCGCTGCGCCAGACGCTCGCCGTGCCGCTCACAGCGGGGAAGAAATATCGCTTCAGCGCGTGCGTGCGCTATGCGAATCCCTCCCCGGCCGGACCGGTGCGCTTCAAGATTCGCGCGTCAGCGGGGCCGCTTCCGACCTACACCGCGCCGGGTCAGGTCATCGGCGTGACCGGCAACATTTCGTCGCAGAACTGGGCCAACATCAACCTTCCCGATTGGACGGCGCCGGTGGGAGGGCTCAATACCATCACCATCAATCCCGAAAACCAGTTCGCCGTGAACGACGGCACGAAAGTGTCGTGGGGACACATCGACAACGTCTGTCTGAAGCCGGTGCTGACGGCGTGCGTCCTCGACCCCGGAATGGTCAACGCGAGCAACACCTTCGCCCGCCGCGCGACGCTCGCCCAGACGTTCACGCCGCCGAACAGCGGCTCGCTCGAGAAAATCACCCACGGCCTGCAGCATCTGTCGTCGTCCGTGAACAGCTACCAGCTGCTGATCACCACGACCACCAACGGCCTGCCATCCTGGACCGGCGGCTCGACCGCCGTCTCCGGTACCGTTCTCTATTCGGCGACGTACGGCGCCAATACGTCCGACTGGGCGACGAACGGGATCGTGAACGCCGTCGTCCAGATTCCGTGGACCAACCCCGTCTGGCTGAACGCCGGCACGCGCTACGCGCTCGTGCTCATTCCCGGCGCGCCGTCGAACGGCGTGATGTACTGGCGCGGCAACTCCGGCGCGAGCACGTACCCGAACGGCTCGGCGTATCAGCTGAACGGCAGCACGTGGGTCGTGCCGGCGACGGGACCGAAGGATCACGGCTTCCGCCTCAGCGGCAGCTGTCACTGATACACTCGGCGGCCATGAATCGCAGCAGATTCGCGGCCGCCCTTTTCCTCGGCGCGTTCGCGATCGCCGCCTCCGCGGAAGACGGCCCGCTCTTCAAGATCTACAAGCAGTACCAGCACGCGATCGCGAAGGACGATCTCGCGGCGGCGAAGAAGCTCGTCTCCTCCGGCAAGCGCGAACAGCTCGAATTGATGGAAGAGCGGGAGGCGCTGGCCTCGCTCGACGTCCTCTCGCCGAAGGAAAAGCTCCGCTCGTACAAGGAGATCGTCGACGGTGAAGACGCGACTCTGATCGTGCTCGCCCTCGTCGCCGAGAACGAGTCCGTCGGCCGCATCCAGTTCGCGCGGGAAGAGGGGACGTGGCGGATCCTCAGCGAGCTGTGGGACATCGGCGGCGACCCCGACGCGTCGCCGGTGAAAGAGGACGACATCCCGAAGCCGAAGAATGACGAGCAGCGCGCGGCGATCCGCAAGTTGCGCGAGAAGGGCTATCCCGCGCCGAGCGCCGAGTTCCTGGTCATGACCGCCGCCGGCGGCGACCTGGAGACGCTGAAGCTGTTCGTGCAGGCCGGCTACTCGGTCGATTCGAAGTCGAGCGGCTCGCCGGCGATCGTCAGCGCGGCGATGTTCGACCATCCCCACATCGTGATGTATCTCATCGAAGCGGGTGCCGACGTCAACGCCGTCGACGACGTCAACACGACGGCGCTCATGCGCATGGCCGAAAAGTGCGAGGCCGTCGAGGCCGTGGAAGCGCTGCTGAAAGCGGGCGCGAAGCTCGACGTCAAATCGCGTGGCGGCGCGACGGCGCTGGATCTCGCTGGGTACTCGCAGTGCAGCGATAACGCGGCGGCCATCGAGGCCGCGATGAAGAAGCGCTGAAACGCTTTCACCTCCAACGTCACTATCCCGTCGAAGGAGAGAAAAAAATGATGCGTCGATGGTCGATCCTCGTCCTCATGCTGGTTCTCTGTTCGGTGCGTGCGCAGGCGCAGGATGCGTACGCGGGCGTTTGGCGTAGCGGTACCGATCCCTACTACCTCTGGGCCGGAGTCGATTGGAACAGCTTCAAGAGCAAGTGGGAGGAGCTGAGCGGCAAGAACCTGCGGCTCGTCGATTTTCAGACCTACATGCAGGGCGGCCAGCGCAAGTACACGGGCGTCTGGCGCGGCGGCAGCGACGGCCACTTCCTCTGGGTCGGCGTGGACTGGAACAACTTCAAGGCGAAGTGGGACGAGTTGAGCGGCAAGGGACTGCGGCTCACGATCTGCCGCACCTACGTCGACGGCGGCCAGCGCAAGTGGGCCGGCGTCTGGCGCGCCGGCAATGACGGGCATTTCCTCTGGGCGGGCGTCGACTGGAACAACTTCAAGGCGAAGTGGGAAGAGCTGAGCGGCAAGGGCCTGCGCCTCGTCGACTTCGACACGTACGTGGAAGGCGGCACGCGCAAGTACATCGGCGTGTGGCGCGCCGGCAACGACGGGCACTTCCTCTGGGTCGGCGTCGACTGGGCCAGCTTCAAGGCGAAGTGGGAAGAGCTCGCGCCGAAGAACCTGCGCCTCATTCTCATCCGCACGTACGAGGAAGGCGGGCAGCGCAAGTACGCGGGTGTCTGGCGCGCCGGCAGCGACGCGCATTACCTCTGGGTCGGCGTCGACTGGGAAAACTTCACCTCGAAGTGGCACGAGCTGAACAAGAAGGGACTGCGTCTCGTCAGCATCCAGACCTACCCCGGCTGCAACGGCGACTGCCCGAACAAGCTCGTGTCGAGCGGTGCGTACAACTACACCATCAGCGGAGACACCACGACGTATCACTGGCCCGTCGATCAGGACGGAGCCAACAAGTACGTGCGGTTGTCGGCCGTGCAGATCAACGCCCAGCCGTTCGTGCTGCCGTTCTCGGACACGAGCGTGATTCGCTGGAACGGCTGGCTGTACGGCGTCGGCTCGTGGCATCACGCGGTCGACTACGCGATCGTCGGCCTGGCCCAGACGTTCGAGATCAAAGCCGCGGCGGCGGGGAAAGTCATCTTCGTCGGCTGGGACAACTGGTCGGGCAATACCGTCGTCGTCAGCCACAACGTCGCCGGCAAGCAGGACGCCTTCCGCACGATCTACATGCACCTGCGCAACGGCCCGTCGAATGATTGCGCGAAGTCGTGGAGCAACACCGTGCCGAATATCAGCGGCGACTCGCTGACGAAGTTCAAGGGACATCTCACGTCGACCGGTTGCGCGCAGAGCGCGGCCAATCGCAATCCGACGTCCGCGAACTGGGGCACGAGCTCGCAGACGATCAAAGTCTCCGTGAATCAGCAGGTCACGGCAGGTCAGGTGATCGGCTGGGCGGGCGACACCGGTCCGGGCGGCAACGGCGGCAACAACGCCACGGCGAACACGCACCTGCACCTCTTCGTCGCCGCGAAAGACGCCACCGACAACCAGTTCTACTTCATCGATCCCTACGGCATCTACAGCATCCCGAGCTGCTACCCGAGCGCCACCACCGGCGCGGCCGGCGGCACCTGCGCGCGCTACCCGATCGCGTGGAAGGGAGGGAAGCCGCAGTATCCGTGATTCTTTTGGACTGCGGCGGCTTAGCCGCCGCTTTCCCACGGCGGCGGCGCGAGCCGCCACCTCCGGCCGAAGTGAAAGCGGTAGCTGGCGCTACCGCATGCGGCTTTCTGCTTTTTGCTTTCTGCTTTCGATACACTCCTTCCCCATGATTCGGAATCTTTCCATCCTGGGCAGCGGGACGATGGGCCGCGGAATCGCCTATCTCGCCGCGCTCTCCGGCTACGACACCGTAATCTTCGACGTCGAGGCCGAGGTGCTCGACGCGGCGAAGGAATCGATCGAAGCGACGCTGCGCAAAGGAGTCGAGAAAGGCAAAGTCACGGACGCGCAGGCGCAGGAAGCCATCGCCCGCGTACACCTCGTGCCCGACCTCGAGCCGGCCTGCAGCGGCGCGGATCTCATCATCGAAGCGGTGCCGGAAGACTTCGACCTGAAGAAAGATCTCTTCGCCCAGGCGGATCTCTTCTGCGGCCCGGAGACGATCCTCGCCTCCAACACCTCGTCGATCGCGATCTCCCAGCTCGCGTCGACCGTCGAGCGGCGCGACCGCTTCATCGGCATGCACTTCTTCAATCCGCCGCACGTGATGAAGCTGATCGAGATCGTGCGCGGCGAGCGGACGTCCGACGAAACGGTGGAGCAGACGCGGGAAGTGGCGGAGGCGATGGGCAAGACGCCGATCGTCGTCCGCGACTCACCCGGCTTCGCGACCTCGCGCCTCGGCGTGGCGATCGGGCTCGAGGCGATTCGCATGCTCGAGGAAGGCGTCGCCGCCGCGGAAGACATCGACCGGGCCATGGAGCTCGGCTACAACCATCCCATGGGGCCGCTGCGCCTCACCGACCTCGTCGGCCTCGACGTCCGCCTCGGCATCGCGGAGTACCTCGCCTCCACGCTCGGCCCGCGCTTCGAGCCGCCGCAACTCCTGCGCGACATGGTCGCGCAGGGGAAGCTCGGCAAGAAGACGGGCGAGGGTTTTTATCGCTGGTGAGTGGCGGACAGTCCGATCTTCATCCGCCACACACCCCGCCCGTACGTCGCCGCGACGAGATAGCCCGTCTTCGGGTTGTAATCGAGATCCGTCACTGCCACGACCGGCATGTTGCGGCGCTCCGACTGCCACGTCTTGCCGCGGTCGCGCGTCGAGAACACCGCCGTGTCGGTGGCGATCCATAAACGATTCGGATCGGCGGGATCGAGCGCGATCGCGCTCACCGGCACGTCCGGCAGATCGCCGCTGATGTTCTCCCACGTCGCGCCGCGGTCCCGGCTCAGGAACACCTTGCCGTCGCCGTAGCCG
>DATFHJ010000152.1:0-4532 GCA_035248585.1 Thermoanaerobaculia bacterium | reverse complement strand
AGATCGGCCAGTCGCTCGAAGCCGACATCACCCTGCGTCGCAGCGTCGACGCGCTGGGCGTCGATCTGGCGAAGCTGTTCATCGTCTCGCACGTCGACGTCGCACCTTCTGACACCGATGAGGCGATCTCCTGGTCGCCCGCGCGCGGAAAAAAGTGCGGCCGCTGCTGGCAGTACCGCGAAGAAGTCGCGGACGACGGCGGGCTGTGTGCAAGGTGCCAGAACGTCGTCGACACGCTCGCGCCGCCCGAAGTTCCAACGGCGTGACGCTGCTACACTACAAATGGAGCGGCGGGCTTTAGCCCGCCGAAAGCAGACGGCGGGCTGAAGCCCGCCGCTCCACAATCGAAGGAGGTTGATGTGGCCCTGAAAGCGAAGAAGGTGAAGAAGGTCGTCAAGAAAGCAGCCGGGCAGGTTGCGGACGCCGCGAGCGATGCCGCGGATGCCGCGGTGGCGTACGCGAAGCCGGTCGTGAAACAGATCAAGAAGGCCGCGAAGCCGAAGATCAAAGCGATCAAGAAAGCCGTGGAGCCTGCAGTGAAGGCGGCGAAGAACACGGTGCGCGAAACGGCGAAGGGCGCGCTCAAAGGCGCGGCCAAGGGACTGAAGAAGGCCGCGAAGAAACTCTGATTGCGCTACGCCGACCTGCATCTCCATACCTACCATTCGGACGGAACCCGATCCCCGAAAGAAGTCGTCGACGTCGCGCAATCGCACGGCCTCGACATCATCGCCATCAGCGATCACGACAACCTGGCCGCGTTTTACGAGATCCACTCGTACGCGGCCGATCGCGGCTTGACGCTGATTCCCGCCATCGAGCTGTCGTGTGCATACGAAGGCGTCGACGTGCACGTCCTCGCCTACGCGTTCGACGCGCATGACGAGCGGATCGACGCGCGCCTGCGCGGCTTTCGCGAAACGCGCCAGCGCCGCGGCTATGCGATCGTCGAGCGCCTCCGCTCCCTCGGCTACGACATCCGCGCCGAGCGCGTCGACCAGCTTGCCGCCGGCGGCGCGATGGGACGCCCGCACGTCGCGCGCGCACTCGTCGAAGCGGGCTACGTCGCCACGGTCTCCGAGGCCTTCGACAAACTGCTCGGCACCGGAAAACCGGGAAATGTGGAGAAGGAACGGTTTCGCATCAGTGAAGCCGTGTCGCTGATCCGCGGCGCGGGCGGACTCACGTCGATCGCCCATCCGACGCTCTATCCCGACCACGAGCGCCTGGTGCCGCAGCTGCTCGACAGCGGCATCGACGGCGTCGAGGTGATGCATCCCGACGTCGACGCGCTCAATCGCGAGCGCTACACGAACCTCGCGCGGTTCAAAGGAAAGATGACCACCGGCGGGTCCGACGATCACGGCAGCGTGAAGACGAGCGAGACCCTCGGCACGATCAAAGTGCCGGAGTCGATGATCGGTCCGATCCTTGAACGGCTGTAGGCCGTGCTCTTCGTTCTCCTGGCGTTCTCGCTCCTCGGCGGCGCGCGCGTGTTTCTCTTCATCTTCAACCGCGTCGTCCTCGGCAACCACCGCAAGGAGCACTCGCCGTGGAAGAAATGGGTCTTCTATGCGACGCCGCCGCTGCTCGGCGCGCTGATGCTTTTCTTCCGGCCGGTGCACTTCGTCACCGCGATCATCGGCCTCTATTGGATCGCACAGCGCGCGCACGCGTTGCGCGTCGGCGCGGAGAGCGCCGCGGGAGGGAACCCGTTTCGCAACAACGTGTACGACCTCGAAGTCACGCGCCATGAAGTCGAGATCGCAAACTTGCCGCCGTCGTTCGACGGCTACCGCATCGCCTTCCTCACCGACACTCACGTCGCGCCGTTCCTGCGGCCCGCGTACTATCGCGACGTTGTCGCACAGACGCTGCGCTTCGAGCCCGACCTCATCCTCCTCGGCGGCGACTTCGTCACCTGGGAGCGCCACATCCCGCTGATGGCGGAACTGCTCCTCCCCGATCTCGCCGCGCGCGACGGCGTCTACGCGGTCCTCGGCAATCACGACTACTGGTCGGACGCCGACAGCGTCATCGCGGCCATGACCGCGCGCGGCGTGCGCTTTCTCATCAATCGCTCGATCGACATCCGCCGCGGCGACGACACCATCGCGCTCGCCGGGATCGACGAGATCTATCGCGGCGAGCCGGACGTCGACGCGGCGCTCGCGCGCCTCGATCCGCAAATGCCGCGCATCGCCGTCAGCCATCATCCCGACGTCGTCGACATCCTCGGCGATCGCCGGATCGACCTCCTCCTGTGCGGCCACACGCATGGCGGACAGATCCGCTTCCCCTTCTTCGGCGCGATCGTCGTGCCGTCGAAACACGAGGCGCGCTACGCGAGCGGATTTCACCGCGTCGCGAACGTGTTGCTGTACGTCAGCCGCGGAATCGGAGCCATCCCCCCGATTCGCATCCTCTGCAAACCGGAGGTGGCGACGTTCGTTCTTCATGCCCGCAAAACTGTCGGAAGTCTGGCCCGAGATTGAGCGCGTCGCACGCGAGGAGGGAGTGCTGCACGTCGGCGCAAGCGATCTCGAAGACGCGCACGCGGACGTCTTCGCGCAATGGATCGAGCGCGGACACCACGCATCGATGTCCTACCTTTCTAAAAACGCCGCGGTACGCTCGAATCCGCGCGAACGTTATCCGTGGGCGCGCTCCGTCCTCGTCATCCTCGTCCCCTACTCCGCCGAGCGCCCGCACGCTCCCGAGCACGCGCTCAGCCATCACCTCGCGCGCTACGCGCTGGGCGACGACTATCACGACGTCCTCGATCGCATCCTCCGCAAATTCGAGTCGCTCTTCGCCGGCGCGAAGACCTGGCGCTACGTCGACACCGGCCCGCTCTCCGATCGCTCCTACGCCGCCCAATCCGGCCTCGGATGGATCGGCAAGAACGGCATGCTGATCCACGAAGAACACGGCTCGTACTTTTTCATCGGCACGCTCCTCACTTCGCTGGAAAACGACATCTCCGCCGCGACCGTGGCCGACCGCTGCGGCGCCTGCACGCGCTGCCTCGACGCCTGCCCCACCAACGCCATCCTCCCCGACCGCACGCTCGATTCCGCGCGCTGCATCAGCTACGCGACCATCGAGCACCGCGGGCCGTTGGACCTCGACGTCGCCTCGAACGCCTTCGGCTGCGACATCTGCCAGGAAGTCTGCCCCTGGAACCACGCCCCCGCTCCCACCCACCCGGCCTTCGCTCCCCGCGACGAATACCGCGCCACCCCCATCACCGACCTCCTCCGCTTCACCCAATCCGACTTCTCCACGCTCTTCCGCAAGAGCGCGATCAAACGCGCCAAACTCGCCGGCATGCTACGCAACGTAGAAGCGTTGACAGGGGCGGGGGACCGAGGGATGCTGAAATCATGAAGAAGACGGTGACGGTGGAGGAGCTGGCGGCGGATGTGGATCGATGGATCGGCGAGTTGAAGAACAGGCACACGCTGGTCCTCACACAAGGCGGCTATGAAATCGGGACGATCACGCCGGCAAATTTCGATCGCGGCGTTCCTTACCCGTTCCGCAATTTGACAATCACTCCGCTTTCGAAACCGCTGACAGTCGATCCAGTGCAGCTATTGATCGAAGACCGCGAGCGTGATCGCTCAGGCATCAAATTCAAGAAGTGATTGCTTATATAGACTCATCCGTCGTGTTGCGGATCGTCCTGGATCAGCCCAATCCGTTACGAGAGTGGGCCGACCTGAATCACGGCATTTCAAATACCCTGTTCCGAATCGAGTGTTTTCGTACTCTCGACCGGATGTGGCAGACCGGCGAGATCAATGACGATGATCTCGTCAACAAGCATTCTGAGGTCGAAGAGATTCTCCGACATATTGGGATCATTCCGCTCGATGAACGCGTGCTGAAGATCGCCGAACAGCCCTTCCCCACTGTCATCGGCACGCTCGACGCGCTTCACCTCGCGTCGGCGATGATCTACCGCGAGAAGCAGCCCAAAGATGAACAGCCCATCATCATGGCCACACATGATGACGCTCTCGCGAAAGCCGCCCGCTCGATGAACTTCGAAGTCCTCGGCGCTTAAATCACCAGCTCGAACGCCCGTCCCACGATCGACGCATCCACCGAGCGGTCGAGGTACTCCCACACCGCGAGGGCGTCGGGGTGGGCGGCGATGACGGGGGCGAGGGTGCGGGTGGTGGGATCGTTGATGATGATGCGGGCGCGGCGGTACCAGTGCATGGCCTCTTCCGGGTTGAGGCGCAGCTCTTCGCGGACGCCCTGGATCAGGAGGTATTGCTCGGCCGGAACGCCCGACGTCTCCACGGAGCGGAACTGGGGGGCGAGCTGGCGGGCGCGCGCGCGCATGATTTTCAGTTTCAGGCGCAGCGACTGCGTGTCGAGGGCGGCGCGGTTGATCTCGCAGAGGCGGCCGATGGCCATGCGCATCAGCTCGGGCTTTTCGTTGATGAGCAGGCCCGCGCGATAGCTGAGAGAGACGCCGCCGCTGATCGCTTTGATCGCCGTCCACACCACCTGTCCTT
>DATFHJ010000151.1:0-6988 GCA_035248585.1 Thermoanaerobaculia bacterium | reverse complement strand
GTCGAAGAGCCGCTGATGGCGCTGTTAGGCCGCTGAGACCATGGCCGACGTCCTTCACCGGATCTACACCCACGCCGCGACGAGCGCCTCCGACACCACCGGCGGGAAGATGGTGTACGGCGAGGAGTTCGACCCGCAGCTGGACGAGCTGCTGCGCAAGACGACGCCCGAAGGACACGAAACGGCGTGGGTGGTTCGCCGCTTCGGCGACACGGTCTGCGTGATCACGTCCTATCCCGATCTCATCACCGACGCCGCCGGACGAAGCGGCGTGCTCAATCACGCGCGCCTCGGCGAGAACGTCGCTGCGCTCCTCGAAGAGGTGCCTCTCGATGACGTGTACCGTGCCGATCCCCACCAACGCATCGCCACATACCTTGCAATGGTGGAGGACAGGCACTCTTGCCTGTCCGGACAGGCACTCTTGCCTGTCCTCCACTCGGGAAAAATCCTCGCCGCGCTCCTCGATACCATCAGCCGCCGCAAGGCGACACGCTTCCTTTCGCCAACGAACGAAATCGGCGAGCTTGCAGAAGCCTGGGCGCTGCTCCCCACCGGCCTCCAGAAAAACAGCTCCTTCGCCCTGAACGTCGCCGACGGCTGTCCCGTCGACGTAATTTTTTCGAGGACAGCGGGAAGATCCGCTGACGAGGTGGGCACGGCTCTGAGAGACTGTGTCGACCGCTTTCTCGCGTTGGGCTCGGTCCCCGGCAAGATCACGACCGTGGCCCAGCTCGAAGAGGCGGTGAGGAAGGCATCGGTGAAGCACCCGAAGAAACAGCACAGCGAACGCCACGACGCGGGCACGCTCGACCCGGAGATCGCGGCCGAGCTGCAGCGCCAGTACGACGCGATGGAAGCCTCGCTGGAGGATTACGTCAAGCGACGCCTCGACATGGTCGAGTCGCGGCAGCCCGCGCAATCCGCCGCGTCGCGCGCACCCGCGAACGGCGTTCCGCGCTGGCTGCCGTGGAGCACCGCGGGTGCGGTGCTGCTCGTCATCCTCTGGCTCGCGGGCGAACGATTTCTCGCGCCGCGTCCTGAAAATCCACCGTCGCAGGACACCTCGCAGGACTTCGTCGTCCCGACGGAAACGGTCGAGACGCGTCCCACGATCTCGGCGAATCGCCAGCTCGTTCGCGATGCCATCGCGCGCGGCATGTCGAGCGGGAAGTGGGCTGAAGAGCTGAAGGCGATGATGACCGGCCACGCGGCGCTCGTCGCGCAGCCGATCCGCCTCGCCGCGAACGGCAGCGTCTCCGACGCCGCCGCGGCCACACTGGAGAAGACGGCGCGGGCGATCGAAGCGAAACAGGACCTCGGCGTCGAGGGACGTTCCATGCTGCGCAAGTGGCTGATGGACGTCATCGCCGCGTCGGTCGCCGCGGAGAAAGGCGCGCAGGCGCCGAAAGTCGACGGCAACATCGCCGACGTCACGCCGGCGCTGCTCGAAGACATCAAGGATCGCTATCGCGCGGTCGGCACGGCGAACGCGCAGTCGCAGGAGTTTCAGTCCGAGGTCATCCTGCGGTGGATGGAGACCCTCACTCCGTGACCCTGCACCGCATCGAGCACGCGGTCGTCATGGACACCGACGACATCCCGGGGCGCGGCGGCTACGCGCTCGTCGGCGTCTCGCACGGTGTGCGTCCGGAAGAGCGCGCGTTCGTCGCGCAGAACTTCGGCATCAGCGACTACCTGCACGATCCGCAGCGTCAGAGCGCGGACGAGCAGCGCGTCTTCTACAGCTTCTTCCGCATCCCCGGAGGCCGCCGCGCGTTCGTGCGCCGCTTCGCGAAAGGGATGCGCCGCAACCAGACTCAGAACCGCCTCTTCGTGCACACGCTGTTCATCGACGACGCGCTGTACGAGCGTCTGCACGGCCTGCCCTGGCTGCTCATCAACGCCTCGGTGCGGCTCGAAGGTGCACGCGCGTGGGAGCGCCTTCGCGACGAGATCGCCTTGGCCGAGCATGGTACGGAGCACGACGGCTGGATCCCGCACCTCGAATGGGACGACGGCGACGGCGCGGCCGATCAGGTCACCGACGCGCTGCGCAAGCGGCTCACGCTCGCCGGCGAAGAGAACCTCGCGGCCGTGATCACGACGCTCTCGAAACGAAAGCGCGTGCAGCTGCCGCAGGGACGCAATCATGAACTGCTGGCGATGCTGGCCTGGTCGATGCTGCCGTGGCTCGACCGCGAGGAGATCGCCTGGACGCAGCACGACACGATGAACTTGTCGGGCGTGACGTTCGATCTCGCGAACGTGCCGCGCGGCGCCGCCGAGCTCGACGCCGCGGCCTCGTTCGCGCTCGACATCGTGCACAAGTGCGCCGCGGAAGAAACGTGGCTCGACTTCCAGGCCCGCTCGAAAAACATGACGGTGCGCAATCCGGCCGTGATCGCGCGCTGGCTGGAGTGGCGGAAAGGCGTCGACGCGCTGCCGTCGACCGACGCCATGCGCGCGCTGGCCGCGACGGCGAAGGGCAATGAAGACGCGCCATGGATCGATCGTGAAGAGATCCTCGACCTGGTCTGGAAAAAACCTGGCGAGGTCGCGAGCAGCGGTTTGCATCGCGTCGTCCTCCGCGCCGCGCCGGAACGGCGCTGGCTCGATCGCGCCGCCGCCGACACCGGCGCAGATACGCTCGTATCGAACCTGCTTCTCGCGGCGGGCGACGATCCCGTCACCGCACCCGCGCGCACCGCGCTCGCGGCGTGGGTCGCGGAGAACGCGCTCGACGAGATTCCGGTCGAGCGCTTCGCGGACCTCGTCTCCGGTCTCCCACGCGACGCTCGCGAACAGTGGATCGAGCGCGTCACCCAGTGGCTGTTCGCGGAGCCGGAGCGCACACTGCCGCTCGGCCGCGCGATCATGCATCGCCATCCGAACGCCGCGCCGCTGGCGATCGCGCTGGCCAGTGCAGGCGAGCCCGCGTCCACCTGGTTCGGCGCATTGCTCGAGCGCGCGAGCGCGATCGACGCCGCGAAGGACGCGAGCGCCGCGAGCTTTTTCCACCAGGCTATCCAGCGCCTCGGCAGCCGTCCGATCCAGTTGCAGGGCGCCGTCGATCCGCTGCTCCGAACATTGGAGACGACCGGCCGCGCCGGCGACTGCACGCGTGCGCTCATCCTGCTGCTGCGCCCCGAGTGGAAGACTCGCGGCCGCGACCTGCCGAAGCTCGTGTACGAGCTATTGAAGGAAGCGCCATCGGTTGCAGGATGGGAAACGGTGGTCGCCGCGCTCGCCGAGGATTTCGCAAAGTCGCAGAAGACCGGGATCTCCGCGCTCGTGGCGATGTACTGGCTCAAAGTGACGGAGCCGTCGCTCGTGCCGCGGCTCGATCGCGCGATCCTCGACGCGCTGCGCCAGCTCACCGACAAAGACCGCGACCGCGTCGCCGCGGCGTGGGAAACGCTCGTCCGCTACATCCCCGCCGGGGAGGCCTTCGATCTGCTGTACGACCTGCTCTACGGTGAGCGCGCGGCCGGGCCGCGCATCCAGCGCGCGCTGCGCGAGATCGATCAGGGCATCGCCGACGAGCAGACGCTCAATCAACTCGATGCCGCGCTCTACGCAAAACATGGCGATGGCTACGCGCATGATCTCGCCGATGCCATCGAGCGCTACATCGCCGGCGGCTCGCCGTCGCGCCGCCTGCAACGCCTCGGCGCGCTGCTCGCCGCCGATCGCGTCCAGCAAACCGTCAAGCGCGTGATCGAAGTACACGTGCTGCCGAAAGCCGTCGCGCGCCTTCGGGCATCGGATTGGAAAAGCGCGATGCCGGCGATGGGCGACCTTCTGAAACGCGGCGTGCCGCGCCTCACGATCGCCTCCGCGATCCGCGCGACGGCGGATAGGAAAACGCTCCAGGCATTCAAAGACACTTATGGCTCGCTATCGATGTGACTCGTGCAACGAAGACCGCGACGCTCCCGTCTGCATCAAATGCGGCGCGGACACGCGCGACCTCTCGCTCGAAGAAGCCGCCGCCGGTCTCGCTGTCACGCGCGTCGTGCCGCCTCCGTCCCCTCGGAACGCCGGCGTCCCGCCGGCTGATCCGGCGCCGTCCCGGCGCCGGACCCCTGGCGGCGAGGACGCCGCCAGCTCAGCCGGCGAGGACGCAGGCGCTCCAGTGTCCGAAATCCACGGCCTCGACGAATTCCACGCCCTCCTCGATCGCGGCGTGAAAGCCGTCGTCATGGCCGGCGGCCCGCAGACCGGCAAGTCCGAGATCGCCGCCGGCTTCGTCCGCGCGCGCAACGTCTATCGCGGCGACGCGCAGTTCCTCACGCTCCGCGCGCCGCTCCGCACCGACTACGCCCTCGGCGGCACGACGCCCGATCACGTCTGGTATCAGGTCATCGACGACAAGACCACGTTCCTCGATCCTTCCGGCGAGTTCTTCCGCCGGCTGTCGCTCGAGGAGAGACAGAAGTTCGGCCTGCCCGACGTCACCGAAAACGATTTTCAATTCGTGCAGCGTGCCGCGAGACAGCTTGCCGGCGTGATCTGCGTCGTCGATCTCACGAAGGCCGTCGACATGCGCTCCTCCGCGCCGTGGCGGCGGCAGGAGGACGATCTCAACTTCATCCTCGCCGCCATGCGCTGGCTGCGCTGGGACAAGCTCGCCCTCCCGCCGCACCTCGGCCTCTCCGTCAACATCGCCCAGCGCGTGAAGGCGCTGCCGATGCTCGACGTGCCGGTGCTCGTGCTCTTCTCGAAAGGCGATCAGCTGACGCGGATCACGAACGAAAGTCCGCTGCAGTTCGCGAAGCGGCGCCTGCCCGTGCTGCACGGGTCGGTGATGACGCACGCGCGCCGCTTCCGCTACGACTTCTGCCACACCATGATCCGCAGCGGCGGCCAGGATCGCGCCGTCGATCATCCGTGCGGCGTGCTGCTGCCGATCGAGTGGATCCTGCGCCGGCCGTTCCGCTGGCTGCCGATGCAACTGCCGTCGCGCCTTCTCGGGGGAGGGAAGTGAGGTCGCCCGAACGCATTTGGTTCGGCGCGGCCGTTGTCGCCGCGCTGCTCCTCGCCGCGCTGCTCGGTGTCGCGTTCTATTTCAACCGCGTGCGCGCAACCGGCATCGCATCGCTCGGCGACACCGCGCGCGAAGAGCTGGCGTCGCTCGCGATTCCCGCGCGTGCCACCGCGGCGATCGAACAGAAGTGGGTCGCCGACGACGGATTCACGAGCGAGCTGCTGACCGCGCCTGCCGGGCCGCAGCCATGCGAGCAGTGCGCGGAGCTCGTGCCGCCGCTAGAGCGTCCCGCGGTGCGCGAAGGGCTCGCGGCCTTGCGCGAGCCCGATCCCGACGTGCGCATCGCGCAGCTCGCGAACGTCAACGACACCGCGCGCGGGAACCTGCTCGTCGCGCAGATGCTGGCGACGGAGTTGATCGAAGCCGGGCGCTACCCCGAGGCCGAGCGCGTGATCACGCAGGCCCTCGACTCGACGAACGCGGACGAGACGATCATCGCCGCGGCGCGCGTGAGCTCCACGCTCGACCTCGACGACGTCGGCGTGTCGAACATCATCCATCTCCACCACGCCTTGGGCGTCGCGCGGCTCTCGCAGTCGTCGTCCGAGCCGCCCTGGATCTCGCTGAAGAACGTCATCGGCTCCGTGAAGCCGCTCGTGCGCCGCCGGCTCATGGGCACGACGCGCGATCAACCGGTCTGGAGCCGCCTCCTCATCGCCGCGCCGGGCTGTCCGGAGCGCGGCGGCGCGAAGCCGGCGCTCTCGACGTACGACCTGTACGACAACCTCATCGTCGGCTACATGCGCGGCAAGTTCACGGGCGACGACGCGGTGCGCGCTCGCGAGTTCGGCCGGCCGAGGAAAACGTACCCGAGCAAACTGCACGCGCTGCTGCTCGCGCAGGTCGCGCGCGCGAAACAGAACGGATGGCAGAACGAAGCCCAGCTGTGGGCGCTCTCGAACGTCGAGCAGGTGATCGACTTCCGCATGCCCGACGACGCGCGGCTCGCGCTCGCGTGCGTGCAGGTGATCGATTGGTGGACGCAGAAGGAGCGCTGTCCCGCCGACGTCTGTCCCGATCTGACCGCCATCCGTGATGAGCTCATCGAACTGGCCTTCAAGCGGCGCAACGTGACTCCGGAACAGCGCACGTCCTTCGCGCGCTCGATGGTCGGGTTGCTCGCGTCGTCGACGCTCGACCGCGCGCGCGTGCGCGACGCGGCGACCGCGATGCGCGAGTGGCTGCCGCCGAAGGATCGGCGCACGCTCGATGATCTCCTCACCGCGGATGCGGCGCGGACGGCGATGGCGCCGTATCTCTTCTCGCCCGACGCCGATCAGGAGCCGCCGGCAGCGAAGCTCGGCGCGCGAGGCGAGCGTTGGTCTTCCGCCGCGCGGACCGACGTCGCGGCGGCTGCCTCGAAATGGGCCGCAACGCGTCCTGCTGCAGAGCAGCGCCGCGCCCTGATCGCCATTCGCCAGATCCTCGGCACCGCGTCCGCGCCGCCCGAGCTGACCGCGCTCGAACAGCAGCGATCGTTCTCCGATCGCTTGATGCTGCGCGTGCTCGCGTCGAAAGTGTTCTGGGGATTCGTCGCGCTGCTGCTGGCGGCGCTCGTCTGGCTCGTGCTGCTGTGGATTCTCGTCCACCTGCGCGAGTGGTGGCTGCTGCGCGTCTCGCTCTACAACGTCGAGCTCGAACATCTCCGCGGCAGGAGTGAGGAAAGCTGATGCTGCGGTGGACCAGCGCGCTGCTGCTGATCGGTCCGATCATTCTGCTCGTGATCGGGTTCCGCCGCGGACGCAATGAGCATCGCGCCGCGTCGCTGCGCACGATCTTCACCATCTATGTCGCGGCGGCCGCCGCGCCGCTCGTGTTCGCGCTGCTATGGCGGCTCGACGCCACGCGCATTCTCATCGAGCTGCACGGCGTCGCCTTCCGAGGAAGCCAGCCCATTCGCAAGATCGTGCGCGAGTCGCGCGGGCGGATCACCATCGG
>DATFHJ010000150.1:0-2148 GCA_035248585.1 Thermoanaerobaculia bacterium | reverse complement strand
ATGCTGAATACCGCGCATCCGAGAACCACGGCGCTGACTTTGAACGCGATTGCGAGCGCGATCGTGGGAGTGATGACGAGGAACGCAATCCACGACAGCGTGCCGGCGTCGTGGAGGAAGTGGATCAGGAAGATGCGGTTCGGATAGACGTGATGCTCGCGCACCTGCAGCACCATTCGCCGCACGAACGTCAGGTCCTCGTGGAACCACGTATCGAATGCCCAGTGCAGCAGGCCGGAAACGAGATCGGCGGCGTAGATGCCACATAGGACGGATAGGACGATCCATGGCCAGCGTGGAGCGTGCGCGAGAAACCAAATCAAGCCGGCAATGAGGACCAATACGTTCAGCACCGCGCCGATGATGTGAAAGCGCAGTTCTTTGCGCGTGTAGGGCTCGACGAAAAACGCCGAGGCGTCTACGCCCATGATTCCATCCCCGCGCGCGGAGCACTGCCCGCCGACGGGAGCTGCAGGATCATGTGATGCGCGGAGAGCGTGCCGGTCTCGAACGAGTTCGCGGCCGACCAGAGGTAGAGCACGAAGCGGCGATAGAGATGGCGGCCCCAGCGCGCGATGACTTCGTCGCGATGGGCCTCGAGGTTCTCCGCCCATTTCTTGCAGCTCAGGAAGTAGTTATGGCGGTCGTTCTTGACCACCACGACTTCGAACGGCGTCTTCGCCACCTCGGTCAGATACTCATCGAGACACAGCGGCGACGTGTTCCCCTGAAACACCCACTTCGAGATGAACGACGGCATGCCGTGCTTGCGGCCGGAGTACGCGTCGAGATAGACGCGGCGGCCGGGCTTCAAGAGCCGCGCATACTGCGCGAGCGTGCGGCGGTAGTCGGGCAGATGCTCCGTCACGCCGAGGTTCACGATGGCGTCGAACGGCTCCTTCGGATCGAACTCGAGGAAGTGCTCCTTCACGACTTCGCATCCTTGAAAGCCGCGGCGCTGGATCAGCGCCTTCATCGTGCGCTCGGAGGCGTCGGAGATCGTGATCGACGTGACGCGCACGCCCTGCTCGCCGGCGAACTGCAGGAACGAGCCCCAGCCGCCGCCGATGTCGAGCACGCGATCGCCGGGACGAATGCCGCAGGCGTCGAAGGCGTAGCGGAACTTGCGCTCCATCCCCGCCTCGAGCGACTCGTCGTCGCCCTCGAAGAAGCCGTGCGAGTAGGCGCGCAGCTTCGAGTCGAGCCAGAGCAGGAAGAACTCGGGATCGACGTCGTAGTGGCTGGCGATCCATTTCTTGTCGCGGCCGACCTGCCCGAAGAGCAGCGGCGAGAGGTACGTCGCGGCGAGGTAGCGGAACGGATGCGGATCGCCGAGGACCGGCCGCAGCTTCAGCGCGGCGAGCAGCGATCCCTCGAGGTCGAGATCGCCGTCCATGTACCCCTCGGCGATCGCGAGCTCGTCGAACCGCTCCAGCGCCGCAAGCCCTTTCGGCGTCGCCACGCCGATGCTGAACGCCGCGTTGCCGTCGCCGATCGAATACGTCGCGCCGTCCAGCAGGCGTACCTGGAATGCCGCAAGGTCGCGCTCACGGCTCAGTTTTGCGTGACGTTCGCGAAGCGTGGCAACGACGGGAGGATCCGCCGCCGCGTTGGCGGCAGACGAGACATACGTAATTTCGTCCATCAGTGGAATGTAATGCTACTTCCGCCATTCATCAATGACATTCGCCACCAGACCGGTCCATCCCGTCTGGTGCGAGGCGCCGAGGCCTTCGCCGGTGTCGCCGTGGAAGTATTCGTGAAAGAGGACGAGATCGCGCCAGTGCGGGTCTTTCGCGAAGAGCTCGGACTTGCGCGTGCCGCGCGGGCCGTAGACGGGGCGGTAGCCGTCGGCGTCGGGGAGGAAGATGTCGATCAGGCGGTCGGCGAGCGTGCGGGCGAGGCCGGTGAGGCTCATCGTCTGCGCGGCGGGCGCGGCGAGCGGCGCGAGGTGCATGCCGCGGGTGTGCACGTGCGTCGCGCCGGCGCCGATGCCTTCGGCGGCGCGCGTGTCGTCGCCCGGCGCGGCGTCGCGCGCCACGTCGTCATCCACCTGCACGCGCACTTCTTCGCCGAACGCTTTCTCCAGCTTGCGCAGCGTCTCGATCATCAGGAACGTCGTCGGAAACCAGACCGGGCCGCGCCAGT
>DATFHJ010000149.1:0-14223 GCA_035248585.1 Thermoanaerobaculia bacterium | reverse complement strand
CCGCGCGCGCGGCGAGGTCGGCAAGGTCGGCGTGGCCATCGACTCGATCGCGGACATGGAAACGCTCCTCGACGCGATTCCGCTCGACAAAGTCTCGATCTCGATGACGATCAACGCGCCGGCGTCGATCCTCCTCGCGCTGCTGCTCGTCGTGGCCGAGCGCCGCGGCACGGATTGGTCGAAGCTCAGCGGCACCATTCAGAACGACATTCTCAAGGAGTACGCCGCGCGCGGGACGTACATCTTCCCGCCCGCGCCGTCGCTTCGCATCGTCACCGACATCTTCGAGTTCTGCGCGAAGCACGTGCCGCGCTGGAACACGATCTCGGTGTCCGGCTATCACATCCGCGAGGCGGGCTCGACGGCGGTGCAGGAGGTCGCGTTCACGCTCGCGAACGGGCTGCAGTACGTGCAGGCGGCGGTGGCGCGCGGGCTCGACGTCGACAGCTTCGCGCCGCGCATCTCGTTTTTCTTCAACGCCCACAACGATTTTCTCGAAGAGGTGGCGAAGTTCCGCGCCGCGCGCAAGCTGTGGGCGACGCTGATGCAGGAGCGCTACGCGCCGAAGGACGCGCGGTCGCTCGCGCTGCGATTCCACGCCCAGACCGCCGGCTCGACGCTGACCGCGCAGCAGCCGGAGAACAACGTGATCCGCGTGGCCTACCAGGCCATGGCCGCGGTCCTCGGCGGGGCGCAGTCGCTGCACACGAACAGCCGCGACGAAGCACTGGCGCTGCCCACCGAGGAGTCGGTGAAGATCGCGCTGCGGACGCAGCAGATCCTCGCGCACGAGACCGGCATCCCGTCGACCGCCGACCCGCTCGCCGGCGCGTACGCGATCGAGTCGATGACGCTCGACATCGAGCGGGAAGCGCGCGCGCTGATCGAAAAGATCGACGCGATGGGCGGGGCGATGGCGTCGATCGAATCGGGGTTCATGCAGCACGAGATCGGCGACTCCGCCTACGCCGCGCAACGCGCGCTGGAAAGCAAGCAGGCCATCGTCATCGGAGTGAATGATTTCCTCGAAGCGAACGACGCCACGCTGCCGATTCTCGTGATCGACGAGAGCGTGGAGCGCGATCAGGTCGCGCGGCTGGTTGCGTTCCGTTCCTCGCGCACGCGCGATTGGCAAAGCGCGCTCGCAGCGTTGGATGACGCCGCGCGCGGCGGCGCGAATCTCATGACGTTCATCGTCGACGCGGTGCGCAACGAGTGCACGATCGGCGAGATCGTGTCGACGCTGAAGAAGACGTTCGGGGAGCACACGGAGCAGGCGTTCTAGTCGTTCCAGCCGCCGCCGGAGTCCATTCCCGTGCTGCTGTCGGTGCCGCCGACGCCCCACTCCCGGTCCTCATCGGACGAGGTGCTGCGATTCGCGGTGGGGTCGTACGTGGAGACGAACGGCTTCGGCTTGCGAAGCGCGTCGACGAGCAGGCGGATGATGATGGTGACGATGAAGAGAATCCCGCCGCCGAAAAACGCCCAGAAGACGTAGTCGTACCAGTGGCTCAACGTTTCTTCCAGTCGTCCATCAACTGCATGAAGTCGTTGAAGAGATAGAACGAATCGTGCGGCCCCGGCGCGGCCTCGGGGTGGTACTGCACGGCGATCGCCGGCTCGCGGCGATGGCGGAATCCCTCGAGCGTCTGGTCATTGAGATTGATGTGCGTGTACTCGACGTCGTTCTCGCCGAGCGAGTCGGGATCGACGGAGAAGCCGTGGTTCTGCGCCGTGATCTCCACGCGTCCGCTGCGCAGGTCCTTGACCGGATGATTGCCGCCGCGGTGGCCGAATTTCAATTTGTACGTGCGCCCGCCGAGAGCGAGCCCGAGCAGCTGATGGCCGAGGCAGATTCCGAAGATCGGAACCTTCCCGACAAGCTGGCGGATGTTCTCCTGCGCGTACGTCACCGGCTCCGGATCGCCCGGCCCGTTCGAGAGCAGCACGCCGTCGTACTGGCGATTCAGGATCTCGTCGGCGTGCGTCGTCGCGGGATAGACCGTCACGTCGCAGCCCTGCTTCGTCAGCTGGCGGAGGATGTCGCGCTTCACGCCGAAGTCGTACACCGCGACGCGGCGCCGCCGATCCGGCGGATGCTCTTCAAATGGATACGGACGCAGCGCGGTCACGCGCTGCACGAGATCGAGTCCGGCCATCGACGGAGCGTTGCGCAATTCGCCCACGATCGAGTCGACCGGCCGCGCTTCATCGCTGGTGATCATCCCGCGCATGGCGCCCTCGGTGCGGATCTTCCGCGTGAGCGCGCGCGTGTCGACGCCGGAGATCGCGGAGATGCGGTTGCGCTCGAAGTACTCGCCGAGGGACATCTGCGCGTGCGCGCTCGACGGCTCGGCCACCGCGTCACGCACCACGAATCCCGCCACCTGCGGCTCCTCGCTCTGCGCCACGATCGCCTCGACGCCGTAGTTCCCGATGTGCGGGTACGTCATCACCACGATCTGGAAGCGATACGACGGATCGGTGGCGATCTCCTGATACCCGGTGAGCGAGGTGTTGAAAACCACCTCGCCGATCGCATCCGCGGTCGAGCCGAAGGCGTCGCCCGCGTATACCGTACCGTCTTCGAGAACCAGCCGAGCCGCCGTCATGAACCGGGCGCGATCCTACCGCGCGCTCACTCGTATCGCAACGCTTCCACCGGATTCATCCGCGACGCGCGCATGCTGGGGATGATCGTGGCGAGAAACGAGATGACGATCGAGAACGCGGCGATGCTCGAGAGCCAGCGCCAGTCGAGGATGAACGGGATCGAGGAGACGAAGTAGACCTCGGCGATCTCGGGCGGGAACGACACGAGCTCGTAGCGGGTGATGATCCAGCAGATCAGCGAGGCCAGGGCGATGCCGATCGCCGTGCCCGCGGTGCCGACCATCGTGCCGTACCAGATGAACACGCGCCGCACCGTCGACGCCTCCGCGCCCATCGACGAAAGGATGCCGATCTCGCGGCGTTTCTCCTGCACCGTCATGATCAGCGTGGAGACGATGTTGAAGGTCGAGACGAATACGATCAGGCCGATGACGATGAAGAGCACGAGCTGCTGGAACTGCAGCATGGAGAAGAGCTGCCGGTTCATCTCGCGCCAGTCGCTGACCGCGTACCGCCGGTCCGTGACCTGCTCGATGTCTTTGATGACGCGCTCGAGATCGGCGCGCGGCTGCAGCTTTACCTCGAGCAGGTTCGCCGCGTTGGCCATCCCCATCAGCTGCTGCGCCTCGGCGAGGTCGACGAACATCCACCGCGCGTCGAATTCGTAGAACCCGGTGGCGAAGACGTTCGTCACGACGAAGGTCGCCGTGCGCGGCATCAGACTTCCCTCTTCCACGGACGGAACGGTCACGCTCAGCGCGTCGCCCGCTTTCACGCCGAGCTTCGTCGCGAGGTACTTTCCGACCGCGACTCCCTGCTCCCCCTCGCCTGTCTCGAACTTGTGCGAGGCGCCGATGATCTTCGCCAGCATCGGCGAATTCTGCCAGCGCGTCGGCTCGATGCCTTTCATCATCACTTCCGAGCCGGTCGTGTTCGATTCGGTCGTGACGACGGCATGCTGAAAGAGCACGGGCGAGGCTTCGCCGACGCCGGGCACGCGCTTCACGAGCTGCACGACGCGCGCGGGCTCGCGCATCGGCTCGCCGACGGAGTAGACGAACACCTCGGCGTTCCCGCCGAGGAGCTTGCGCTGGAGGTCATCGCGATAACCGGTCATCAGCGCCATCGAGATCACGAGCGCCATGACGCCGATGACGAGACCGAAGATCGAGACCAGGCCGACCGCGGAGACGAGGGCGTCCGTGGGACGGCGGAGATAGCGCCACGCGATGTGGCGGGCCAGGTTCATTTCGCGCGCACGATCCTTCCCTCGATGTCCGTCGTCACGGTGCCGACCCGCTTGATGTACGACTCGACCATCGTTCGCAGGTCCGCCTCGCGATCGGTGTTCACCTTCGGCGGGCGCGTGGAGTCGGCGAAGAGCGTGTAGCCGTCTTCCGTGCCGCGCGTGTACATGAAGTCGATCAGACCGATCGTGTAGCGCGCGTTCACGTCGAGCGGCCTCCCGCCGATCTGGACGTCTGCCGCGTTCACGACGTAGCCGCCGTTCTGCGGGTGATACTGGAACTTGAATCCCGAGACCTGCAGGAAGCGGCCGTCCCCGGCGTCGACGCGCGACACGGAGTTGTTGAGCATGTCCAGCAGCTGCTGGCCCGTCACCGTCGTCGCCACCATCTTGCTCGTGTAATAGAAGACGCCCTCCATGTCATATTTCGTGATCGGACCGGGAGGGATGTTGTCGTTGATGCGGATCGAGCCGCCGTTGAGCACCGCGACGTCGGTCTGCATCTGCTCGCGCAGGACGTCGGCGAGCAGGTTGCCGAGCGCGGTCTCGCGGCCGCGCACCGCGGGCTCGACGCCTTCGAGGAGATTTTCCGTTTGCCCGAGGGTGTCGTTGCCGCCGAGTTTTTCGGAGAGCGCGGCCATCCACTTCTGCACCGTGGCGTCGACGTCCGGATCCTTCGGCACGGTCGAGTCGAGCACCATGCGCAGCGGCGTCGTTTGCACGGGACCGCTCGGCGGCACGTAGACGTCCCACACGATCACGCTCTTCGCATCGGCGTCCGCCTTCGCCACCCAGGCCGACCCGACGCGCTGCTGCTGGTACAGGTGATCGTGCCCGCCGACGATGAGATTGATCCCCGGCACGGCCTGCAGCAGCTTCACGTCGTCGGGCATGTCTTCATGGGTGATGGCGATGACGACGCGGACGCCTTCCTTTTCGCGCAGCGCCGTCACCGCGTCGCGCGCGGCGGCAACGACGTCGGTCGTGCGCTGGTACTTGTTCTGGAACGGATACATGAGGCCGATGAAGCCAATCTTCACGCCGCCGACGTCGCGGACCATCACGTCCGGGACGCCGGGAAAGTTGCTGCCGGAGGTGCACTCGGGGTTGCAGTAGTCGGAATTCGTCGACACCCAGCCGAACTGCGAGTCCTTCAGCCGCTCGAGCAGGATCGTGGGATCGCTCTTGTCGAATTCGTGATTGCCGAACGTGATGATGAAGCTCTGATCGAACTGCGCCGGGTTCCCGTCGAGACGATTGAGCACGTCGACCATCGGCTTGGCGTCGAGGTACTTGCTCATCACCGACGGATAGAGCGCATCGCCGGCGTGCAGCAGCAGCACGGGCGTGCCGTCCGACCCGAGCAACGTGCGCAACGTGCGCACGCGCGCCAGCCCGCCGCTCTGCCCGCCCTCGAGACCCTCGATCTTGTAGACGTCGTTGACCTGCAGGATCTTGAAACGGGCGGAAGGTGTGGGGACGGTGGTGGCGCAGGCGGCGAGAAGCAGGATGAACGCAGAACGCAGAGCGCAGAACGTAGAACCAAGAAGGCGCGGCGAGCTCATTTCTTCATTCTACGTTCTGCGCTCTGCGTTCTGCGTTCACCGTGTCCGTTTCGCCGTCACCTTCTGGCCGTCCTCCTCGAACTCCAGCGTGATCACCTTGCCGGCGGCATCGCGGATGAATCGCGCCAGGTACGTCCGGTTCTTGAAGAAGAACTGCGAGTCGCTCTCCGCGAACATCTCCGAGCGTCCGCCGATGTCGATGAAGAGATGGTTGCCTTCACGCGTCACGACGTGCGTATGCGTGATGTCGGTCCGCTCGTACGAGCCGACGTAATCCTCCAGCACCTTCGCGTCGACGGTGACGGCCTTCCGCGCGTTCGCCGCAAGCCTCGCCAGCCGCGTCCGCACGGCTTCCGCCGCGACGGCCGTGCATGCGTCCTCGCCGTGAACGACGAGCGTTCGCAGAAACGCGCACGCGATGGGGTTCGATTCGATGCGGCCGTCGTTATAGAAGCCGTTGCTCAGGCCTTCGCTGTTCGCCAGGAGAATCAGGGTCAGCTGCTTCTCCGGCACCTTCAGGTACGTCGCCGAGAATCCGTGGCCCCAGTTGCCGAAATGCCAGACCAGCTTCACGCCGCGATGGTCCTGGACGAACCAGCCGAGACCGTGCGGGAGCGGTTTGCCGGCGTTGGAGAGGAACGGCGTCCACGCGCGCGCCAGCGTTTCAGGCTTCAGGAGGACATGGCGATCGATGGCGACGTCGTACTTCGCCAGGTCGCGTACGGTCGAAAGCAAACCGGCCGCCGCGTTCATGTCGCGCGGCGGATAGCTGTCGCGCACGATCTCCCCCGCGCCGTAAAGCACGTACGGCTTCGCAAAGCGCTCGAGCTGCTTCGCGTAGCGCGGTGCGAGCGCGGGATCGTTTTCGACATCATGCCCCGGCACGCTCGCCGTCATCTTCAACGGAACGAGGAACGTCTCGATCATCACCTGGCGGAACGGCTTGCCGTATTTCGCTTCGATCAAGGCCGTCAGCGCGTCGAAACGATTGCCGCTGTACGCGTACGCATCGCCCGGCATGGTTCCTTCCGACGTGTGGCTGATGATGTGCCTGATCTTCACCCGTTCGTCGGTGATCTCCTTCGAATACCGCGAGACCGGCTCGTCGAGATCGAGCTTGCCCTGCTCGACGAGCTGCAGCACCAGCACCGCCGCGAACGTCTTCGTCAGCGATGCGACGTGATAGAGCGTGTCGGGCGTCGCCGGAACTTTGTTCTCGAGGTCGGCGAAGCCGAAGCCCTTCATCCAGACGATCTTCTGTTTCTCGATGATGACGGCGGACATCCCCGGAATGCCCAGCTGGCGCCGGAACGCGTCCGCTTCCTTTTCGAAGCGCGCGAAGCGTGACGCCGCGGATGCGGACGAGGAGAGCAGCAGCAATGCGATCGCGAGACGCATACTTACTGGACGCCGGTCGCGCCTCGCGGTTAGTCTCACCGCCCATGAAACGGCTGCTGGTCGCCCTTGCACTCGCGCTTCCGCTCGCCGCACAGATTCCGTCGCCGAGCTCGTATTTGAAACTCGACATCGGCAAGGATCGCGTGCTCGCCGACTACCGCCAGGTCCGCGACTACTTCCGCGCCCTCGACAAGGCGTCCCCGCGCGTCGATTACGAGGTCCTCGGCAAGTCGACGCTCGGCGAAGAGTTCTTCATGGCCGTGATCTCCGACGAGGCGAATCTGCGCAACAAGACGCGGCTGCAGGAGATCGCGAAGCGGCTCGCCGATCCGCGCGGACTCTCCGACGCCGAGGCCGCGAAGCTGATCGATGAGGGAAAGTCGTTCGTCCTCGTCACGTGCAACATCCACGCGACCGAGATCGCCTCGAGCCAGATGGCGATGGAATGGGCCCACGCGCTGGCGACGGCAAATGACGAGGAGACGAAGCGGCGGCTAAAGAACGTCGTCCTGCTCCTCGTGCCGTCGCTCAATCCCGACGGGCAGATCATGGTCACGGAGTGGTACCGCAAGTACGTCGGTACAAAGTACGAGGGCGGGCGGATGCCGTGGCTCTATCACCACTTCGTCGGTCACGACAACAACCGCGACTGGTACATGCTCACGCAGACCGAGACGCGGGCGATGAACCGCGCGATTTACCGCGAGTGGAATCCGCAGTTGTTCGTCGACGAGCATCAGATGGGCTCCGAAGGGCCGCGCATGTTCATCCCGCCGTTCGCCGATCCGGTCGATCCCGACGTGCATCCGCTGATCTGGCGCGAGGCGAATCTCGTCGGCTCGAACATGGCCTTCCGCCTCGAACAGCAGAACAAGAGCGGGTTGATCTACGGCTATTCGTTCGACGCCTACTGGATCGGCGGCACGCGCAATACCGGCTGGTGGAAGAACATCACCGGGCTCCTGCTCGAGATCGCGTCGGCGCGCATCGCGTCGCCGCTGTATGTCGAACCGAGCGAGCTGCGCGGCGGCGCGAAGGGTCTCGTCGAGTACAAGCCGACCATCAATCATCCGAATCCGTGGAAGGGCGGCTGGTGGCGTCTCCGCGACATCATGGACTACGAGCGCATCGCCTCGGATGCCCTGCTCGAAACCGCCGCCGACCGCCGCGAGGATCTATTGCGCAACGTGCTGACACGCGCGCGCGCCGCGATCGCCCACGGCGGCAGCGACGCGTATCGCATTCCAAAACAGCAGTTCGACTGGCCGACCGCGCAGCATCTCGCCTGGCTCATGAACGAGCACAACGTCGAGGTCCGACAGGCGGAGAACGGCGACTACTGGATTCCGCTCGCGCAGCCGTACTCGAAGTTCGTCGAAGAGATGATGGAGCCGCAGCGCTATCCCGAGATTCGCTTGCAGCCTGGAAAAGAAATCCTGCGCCCGTACGACGTGGCGACGTGGACGCTGCCGCTGCAGATGGGCGTGCGCGTGGAGCGCGCGCCGATGCCCGCGGGCACGACGCGCGTGACGGAGATCAAGCCGGCAACGAAGGAAGTGATCGCGCGCGGAGAGAAGCTCGCGCGCAAGCCGCGCGTGGCGACGTACAAGTCGTGGCAGGGGCTGATGGATGAAGGCTGGACGCGCTGGGTGTTGGAGACGTACGGCATCCAGCCGAAGGCGATGACGGCGCAGGAGATTCAGAAGGGAATCAGCGGCGTCGACGCATTGATCCTGGCGGATCAGCCGAAGGATGTGATCGCGACCGGCCGTCCGCGCGGCGGCGAAGGGCGCATGCGCTACGAAGAAGAGATGCCGCCCGAATATCGCGGCGGTCTCGAGAAAGCGGGGGCCGATTCGCTCCGGAAGTTCGTCGACGAAGGCGGCACGTTGATCGCCTTCGGCTCCGCGACCGAATACGTGATCGACGAGTTCAACATCCCGGTTCGCAACGCACTCTCCGGCGTGCGGCCGGACGACTACACGAACCCCGGCTCGCTCGTCCGCCTCAAGCTCCGCCGCGACCATCCGGTGACGGCCGGCATGCCCGAGGAGATTGCCGCGTTCACCGACGAAGCGATCGCGTTCGAAACCACCGCCCCCGCCACCGACACGCAGCGCTGGGTCCTCGCCACCTACCCCGCGGACGAGCGCGACGTCCTCCTCTCCGGCTGGATCAACGGCGCCGAGCGCCTCACCCGCAAAGCCGCCGCCGTCGCGGTGACGTACGGTAAGGGAAAGATCGTTTTGTTTGGCTTCCGCCCGCAACATCGCGGACAGACGCACGCGACGTTTCCGCTGGTGTTCAACGCGCTGTGGTGGAGCGTGGCGGGGCCATGAAACGCATCGCCGCCGCGCTCCTTCTAACCGCCGCGTGTGCCACGGCGCCGTCCTATCGCACGCTCCCTGACCGCGCGTCTCTCAACCTGCCGTACTCCGACGCCGTGCGCGCCGGCAATCTTCTCTTCCTCGCCGGCACCATCGGCGCGCCGCCGGGATCGCGCGACGTGGTCCCGGGCGGCATCGTCCCGGAAACGCGCCAGACACTCGAGAACATCAAGCGCAATCTCGAAACGCACGGCTCCTCAATCGACCGCGTCACCCGCTGCACCGTCATCCTCGTCTACCTCGACGACTTCGAGCCCATGAACACCGTCTGGCGCGAGTACTTCCCGCAAAACAAACCCGCTCGCACGACGTTCTTCGTGACCGCGCTTGCGCGCGGCGCGCGCGTGGAGATCGAGTGCACGGCTGTGGTGCGGTAACCTTGACGTTACTGCCAAATGGCATTACATTGAATGCCAGATGGAAAGCACTGAGCTTACCGGCGACGTAGAGCGATTTCGCGACTTCCTCACGAAGGGATCGCCCGGACCGCATGCATACACGGTATTGCTGGGCCTGAAGTCTTTCGACATGCCGAGTGTCCTGAAGGCAATCGAGCAGGGTTTTCCCTGGAAAGCGTTCGAGCGCTTCGTGGAGAACATCGGACTTCCGGCCGAACAAGTCGGCGTCATGATCGGCATTCCGAAACGCACGCTGGCGCGGCGGAAAGTGGAGAAGCGATTTCAGCCGGATGAATCGGACCGCCTGCTTCGCGCGGCGCGAGTGTTCGCCAGAACGTTGAAACTGTTCGACGGCGACCGCGAAGCCGCGACGGAGTGGTTGACGACCGAAGAGATCGCGCTGAATGCCGCTCCGATGGATCTCGTGCAGACCGATGTCGGAGCGCGCGAGGTCGAGAGAATCATCGGCGCGCTCGAGCACGGCGTCATTCTGTAGTGATCACCGCCTGGCGCATCGTGAAGCCGGAGTATGCCGCGGACGCGTTCAGCGGCGACGGTGCGGTGGAGAACGCGGGGCGCTGGCATTCCGCTGGTACTCGGGTCGTGTACGTCGCCGAATCCGCAGCGCTGGCGACGCTGGAAATCTTCGTTCACATGCGCAAGCGCCGGATCCTGCCAACCTACGCCATCATTCGATGCTCGATTCCAGAGGCGGTCGTCGAAGCGGTTGATCTCTCGCGGCTGCCTGCGAACTGGTACGAGAGTCCCGCGCCGCTCGAACTGCAGAAAATCGGAGATGAATGGGCTCGAAGCCGCCGGTCCGCGGCGCTCAAAATTCCGGCAGCCGTGACGCAGATCGAGTTCAACTACGTGCTGAATCCGACGCATGAAGACTTTCATCGGATCGAGATCGGCCCGCCCCGAACCTACCGATTCGACCTGCGGTTGTTCTGATGATCCGGAAACTTCTGCTACTGTTCGCGATGACCGCATGAAAGTCGCATTTCTCAAGCCGCCTGTCGGAGGAATTCTCGGCCTGGAGATGCTCACGTTCGTGGAGCCGCTCGGGCCGATCTGCGTGGCGGCGTGTCTCGAGCAGGACGGGCATGTCTGCAAGGTCATCGACCTGCGCATCGACGGCGAGGAAAAGGGCATTGCCGACTGCATCGCCTTCGATCCCGACGTCGTCGGGCTGCAGTGCAACTTCACCACCGAGCGCAATCGCACCATCCGGCTCGCGCAGCGGATCAAGCGCGACATGCCGAAGGCGCTCGTCGTCATCGGCGGGCACGACGCCTCGCGCGATCCCGACTGGTTCCGCCACGATGCCATCGACTTCATCGCCACCGGCGACGGCGAGGAAGTCATGCCGCCGCTCATCAACGCGCTCGCGGACGGCGGCGACATCCGCAAGATCCCCGGCCTCGAAATGCGCGACGGAAGCGGCTGGCTCTTCACCGGCCATGCCCCCGCGCGCCCGCATCTCGACACCTATCCGAAGCCCGCGCGCCACCTCATCGCCCACTACGCCGACCACTACTACATCAACTTCCGCAAGCCGCTCGCGCTGATGGAAACGGCGCGCGGCTGCCCGTTCAAGTGCAACTTCTGCTCGGTCTGGAAGTTTCACGAGTCGACGTTCCGCGAGAAATCGCCGGCCCGCGTCGTCGAAGAGCTGCGCGACATCACCGCGCCGAACATCTTCATCACCGACGACATCTTCTGGATGAACGTCAAGCGCGGCGAGGAGATGGCGAAGCAGATCAAAGCGGCCGGAATCAAAAAGTACTTCACCGTGCAGACCCGCACGGACATCATCTGCAAGTTCCCGCACCTCATCGAGATGTGGAAGGACTGCGGCAACCTGGCGATCTTCCTCGGCCTCGAGTCCGTGACCGACGAGGGGCTCAAGGCGGTCAACAAGAAGAACACCGCCGACAACAACGTCCGCGCCATCAACATCCTCAAAGACCTCGGCGTCGGATTCACGCCAAACTTCATCGTCGATCCGGCCTGGGACCGCGAGGACTTCGCGCGCCTCCGCGAGTGGATCGAAACGATGGGCGCCTACAACGCCGGCTTCTCCATCCTCACGCCGCTTCCCGGCACCGATCTGTGGGACCACGACAAGAAGCGCGTCACCACGCAGCAGTGGGAGATGTACGACATCGTCCACTCCGTGCTGCCGACGAAGCTGCCGCTCGAAGAGTTCTATCGCGAATACTCCGCGCTCTGGCAGCACTCGCTCGACGTCCGCTATCGCCACCGCGGCAAAGTGCGGACGTACGTGCAGCTCGGCGCGGCCGTGATCACCGGCAAGGTCTCGCTCAAGGAACTCAACCGCGGCCTGGGCATGGCCCGCACGTTCACAAAGCCCGACACGTTCCTCCGCGCGCACGACACGTAAACGCCGCATGATTCGCACGCACGGCCTCACGCACATCAGCCTTCGCGTCGCCGATCCCGAGCGCTCGATGCGCTTCTACGGCAACTGCTTTGGACTCGAGGAGTATTACCGCGACGACGCGAGCATTCAGGCGAAGGGCAACGGCACGATGGACATCTTCGTCTTCGAGCGCGCGCCGAAACGCGCCGGCCAGCGCGGCGGCGTCGATCACTTCGGCTTCCGCCTCGTCGATCCCGACGACATAGATCACGCCGTCAACACCGTCGTTTCCGCCGGCGGCAAGCTCCTGCGCCGCGGCGAGTTCGCGCCGGGATTTCCGTACGCGTACGTCGAAGACCCGGACGGCTACGAGATCGAGCTCTGGTTTGAGTAGTTGGTACGGTGAGGATCTCGCGTGGATCCATCACGCCGGCCACAGCGACTTCGCCGAATCCATCGCACCGTGGCTGATCAGCGTCCTCCCGCGCGGTCTCATCGTCGACATCGGCTGCGGCAGCGGCGTCCTCGCGCGTGAGCTCACGAATGCCGGCTTCGAAGTCCTCGGCATCGATGCGTCTCCTTCGATGATCGCGCTCGCGCGCGACACCGCGCCGCGCGCTCGATTCGAAGTCGGCTCGCTCACCACCGCGTCCATCCCGCCGTGCGCCGCGATCGTCGCCACCGGCGAGGTCCTCAATTACGGCGATCTCCGTTCATTCGTAAAACGCGTCAGAACAAACCTGCTGATCTTCGACATCGCCGAGCGGGGTTCCTATCCCGCGCATTCCGAGCATCGCGCGGGCGGCGACGATTGGTCGGTCATCGCGATCAAAGACAGCGATGGTGTACGCCTTACGCGGCACGTGCTCACGTTTCGCAAGATCGGCGGCGAGATTCGGCGCGCCGAGGAGGTACACGAGCTCGAACTGTACGACGCGAATGAGGTGAAAACGCTCCTTCGGGAAGCCGGATTCGCCGTCCGCACCCGCCGTTCGTACGGCTCCTATCGGCTGCCAAATGGGCACAAAGTCTATATCTCTCGATGGAGAGAGGGATAAACTGACGGGCATCGAGGAGGGGATAAGCCATGTCGCTGCGCCCGGCAGTATGTTTCGGACTGCTGTTTCTTCTTGCAGTACCGGCCTTCGCCGGATTGAAGCTCCCCGCCGACATCACCGCGGAAGCGACGCAGGCCGGCGGCGCCGTCGTCACGTACGACGCGAAAGTCGACGGCTCGGCGGACGATGAAAACGGACGGCCGCTCGTCTCCGCGTCGTGCTCGCCCGGCTCCGGCTCGCTCTTCCCTCTCGGCGACACGACCGTGCAATGCACGGGCAGCGACGGCTCGCATGGCTCGTTCCGCGTCCGCGTCGTCGACAGCGGCGCGCCGAGGCTGACTTTGCCGCGCGACTTTGCCCTGCAGACGACGGACAGCAGCGGCGCATTCGCCACATTCAGCGCCAGCGCGGAAGACACCGTCGACGGAGCGGTTCCGGTCAGCTGCGCTCCCGCCTCGGGATCGAAGTTCGCCGTCGGCACCACGCGCGTCAACTGCTCGGCGTCGGACTCGAAAGGCAACTCCGCGCACGGCTCGTTCGACATCACCGTGATTTTGCAGTCGACACCGCCGCCTCCTCCACCCAACCCCGAACAGACGATCACCGTCGAAGCGACCGGACCGAACGGCGCCGTCGTGACCTTCAGCTCGTCGTCGAACGGTGTCGATGATTTCAACGGCCGTCCCGCCGGCGCGTGCAACGCCGCCTCCGGCTCGACGTTCCCGCTCGGCCGGACCACCGTCGTCTGCTCCGACTTCACCCTGATCATCAACGTCGTCGACACCACGGCACCCGCGCTGTCGCTGCCCGGCAACATCACGCAGGCGGCCACGGGACCGAACGGCGCGGAAGTCATGTTCAACGCCACGGCGAACGACCTCGTCGACGGCAGCGTCGCGGTGACATGCTCGCCCGCGTCCGGCTCGACGTTCGCGACCGGCACGACCAACGTGCAATGCGCGGCCAGCGACGCGCACTCCAACAGCTCCAGCGGCAGCTTCACCGTCGAGATCACCGGCAACGGCGGCGGCGGATCCGACACCACCGCGCCCGACTTCCTCTCCATCAGCGCGTCGCCGAATTCTCTTTCGCCGCCGAACAAGCAGATGATCTCCGTCACCGTGACGGCGAGCGTGCACGACGACACCGACCCGGCGCCGCTGGTGCGGATC
>DATFHJ010000148.1:0-5896 GCA_035248585.1 Thermoanaerobaculia bacterium | reverse complement strand
GGTCTTGTGCTCGACGAGCCGCGCGGTCTTCGGATCGAGGAGGAGTTGCGAGCGCTTGTCGGGCCGCGCGCCGTTGCCTTCGTCGACTGCGAACGTGACCGGACCCTTGGACGAAAGCGGCAAACGAACCGACAGCGACTGCCACCGCGGCGGCAACTCTGCCTTCGCCGAATTAAAAAGACGATCGAGCAACGCGAGATCCGTCTTGTCGCCGCCGCGCTCGTTCGCCGGCTGCTGCTGCTTCAGCGGCGTGCTGCCGAACGCGCGATAGACGAGGCGTGAGGCCCACGGATACGAAATCACGACCGCGGAAAAGACGATGGCCACGAGCGGCAGGAACGCCCAGATGCCGAGGACGTGATGCCAGTTGAGATCGCGCGCGCGGCCGCGAAGGCCGCGGAACCAGAGGACGTTGCGGAACGCGGTGCGCGTGAGGCGGCGCGGAAACCAGAGGATGAGGCCGGAAAGCACGATGAAGAGGAAGAGGAGGTTCGCCGCGCCGGTGATAGCCCTGCCGCGATCGCGCGCGTCGCCTTTGAGCAAGAGCCAGCGGTGCAGGCTCCGGTTCGCGTCGAAGAAGCCGCGCAGGCGCGTCGCGCCTTCGCCGAGAATCGCGCCGGTGTAGGGATTGACGAAGACCGTGTGCTCGCGGCCGAGAGCCACGGCGACGGGAGCGAAGCGATCGGAGCGGATGATGAGATTCGAAGGCTTGCCGACGCCTGTGGCCGCGGCCACGATTTGCGACAGTGGGAGAGGAGCGCGCGACGCATCAGCCGCACTGGCGCGGAGATCGCGCTCCGCGAAGGCGACGAGCTGCCGCTCGAACGCGAGCAGCACGCCGGTCGCGGACATCAGCAGAATGACCAGCCCGGACGTCACGCCGAGGCAGAGATGAAACCAGAAGAACGTTTTTCGGATCATGTGAGCGTGCGCAATTGAGACTGAGTCTCAGTTGCGAACTTTGACGGTAATGGTCTCAACGTCGTTCGTCAAGTGTTCGTCAAGAGGAGGTGAGACAATCGGCGAATCGTGAAGCGCCGTGTCCGCTGGAAACGCGTCCTGCTCGTCCTATCCGTCCTACTCCTCGCAGTCCTGCTCGTCCTACTCCATTCCACCGACTGGCTCCGCTCCCTCGGCGGCCACCTCGAAGGCGCCCGCCTCGAGCGCGCGCGGCGCTCTCCCGAATTCGCGGACGGGAAGTTCCGCAACACGGAGCCGTCGCGCATGATGAGCGGCTCGTATCGCGAGATGTTTCGCCGGCAGTTCTTCGGCGACGAAGTGCGCCATCCGGTCAAGCCTGTGCCGGTCGTCGCGCGCAGCGCCGGCGATTACGCGAATCCTCCGGCGAGCGGCTTGCGCGCGACGTGGATCGGCTGGTCGTCCGTGCTCGTGGAAATCGACGGGAAACGCGTGCTCACCGATCCGATCTGGAGCGAGCGCTGCTCGCCGTCGACGCTCGTCGGCCCGAAGCGCTTTCATGCACCGCCGATTGCGCTCGAACAACTGCCGTCCATCGACGCGGTCGTGATCTCGCACGATCACTACGATCATCTCGATATGCCGACGGTCGAATTTCTCGCAAAGCGCGGCACGCACTTCGCCGTGCCGCTCGGCATCGGCGCGCATCTCGAGCGCTGGGGCATCGCCGCCGCGCAGATCCACGAGCTCGATTGGAACGAAACGTTCGCGCTCGGCGGACTCACGTTCACCGCCACGCCCGCGCGCCACTACAGCGGACGCGATCCGCGCCACCAGCGCGAAACGCTCTGGGCGTCGTGGGTCGTCAAAGGACCGCAGCACCGTTTCTTCTTCAGCGGCGACAGCGGCTACTCGCAAAGCTTCCGCACCACCGGCGCGGCGCACGGTCCGTTCGATCTCGCGCTCATCAAGATCGGCGCGTCCGATCCGAGCTGGGTGGAGATTCACATGAGTCCCGAGCAGGCCGTGCAAACCGCGCTCGACATGCGCGCCCGCGTGATGCTGCCGGTACACTGGGCGACGTTCAATCTCGGGTTCCACGCCTGGAGCGATCCGATCGAGCACGCGCTCGCGGCGGCGTCGAAGTCCGGCGTAACGATCGCGACCCCGCGCCCGGGCGAGTTCTTCGAGCCCGCGAGTGGAGGACAGGCACCCCTGCCTGTCCCGAGCGAAGCGATCAAAGCAGGACAGGCAGGAGTGCCTGTCCTCCACTCAGACGCGGCGCTTCCGCGCGACACCTGGTGGAACTGAGTTGTGGAACGCGCCGGGCCAGCCGGCGAGGACGCCGGCGTTCCGAGCGGCCCCGTGCCTTCAGCGTCTCTGCAGAAACGCGCGAATCCCATCCACCGCGTCGTCTTCCCGCATGAGCTCCTCGAGATACAAACGTTCGAGTTGCGGCAGATCCTCATTCAGCGCGCGGACGACGTTGCGCCGCACCGCGCGCGCCGCGTATCGCAACGCCGTCGCCGTGCGCGGCAGGAAATGCTCGTTCAGAAAATCATCGACGGCGCTGATCCGTGCGACGAGGCCGTGATGGAAAGCCTCCGCGGCGCTCCAGCTCGTGCCGGTGAGGATGAGCGTCGATGCGCCGGCCACGCCGAGGCGCACGGGGAGCAACGCAGAGGCGGCGGGAGGGAAGACCCCGAGCTTGATCTCGGGCAATCCGAACTGCGCGTCCTCCGCGGCCACGATGAGATCGCAGGCGAGGGCGAGCTCGAGACCGCCGCCGAGGCAGTAGCCGCGCACGGCGGCGATCGTGGGGGCGGGGGCGGCGGCCACGCGGCGGAGCAAGGCGTGGAGATGTGCGAGCGACGACTCGATCGATTCCGGCAGATGTTCTTCGATGCTCGCGCCGTAGCTGAAGTGCGGGCCCTCGGCTTCGAGAACGATTGCGTGCAGATCGCGGCGGTTTTCGAGCGCGGCAAAATGCGCATCGAGCGTCGACAGCAACGCTTCGTCCAGGATCGGCGAGGAGAGCACCACGCGCGCCACCGTCATTCCGCCAATTCTCCACGATTTTCTGCATGAGATAATCCCGGCCACTGCCCATGACCGAGCCCGCAGTTCTCGCGAGCGGCCGTTTTACCATCCAGCGGCGGATCGGCGCCGGGGGCATGGGCATTGTCTACGAGGCCTTCGACCGCGAGCGCGGGCACGTGGTCGCGCTGAAGAAACTCCTCGGCACGGACGCCACGGCGATCTATCGCCTCAAGAGCGAGTTCCGCGCGCTGGCCGACATCGCCCATCCGAACCTCGTCCGCCTCTACGAGCTGATCGGCGAAGGCGACGAGTGGTTCTTCACGATGGAGCTCGTCGACGGCGTCGACTTCCTCCAGACGATTCGCGGCCGCAGCGCCGCGGAGCATCCGCGCGAGGACGTCACGACCGAGCGCTCCACGCTCATCAGCGACAGCGGCCTCTCGCTCAGCGCGTTGCAGCAGAAACGGGACCGCGAAAAAGCGGAGCGCCTGAAAGAGCTGGAAGAGCTGCAAGAGCCGCCGACGGAAGTCGTCCACCTCGATTACAAAACGGTGCGGCGCACGTTGCGCCAGCTCGGCGAAGGCGTGGCCGCGCTGCACGCCGCGGGCAAGCTGCATCGCGACCTCAAGCCGTCGAACGTCCTCGTCACGCCGTCGGGCCGCGTCGTCGTCCTCGACTTCGGCCTGGCCACCGACGCCTCCGGCTTCGACAAGAAAGTCACGTTCGGCGGCACGCCCGCGTACATGGCGCCGGAGCAGATCGCCGATCAGCCGGCGAGCGAGTCCAGCGACTGCTACGCCATCGGCGTGATGCTCTACGAGGCGCTCACCGGCGGGCTGCCGTTCACCGGCAACTTCTATTCGATGCTGATGCAGAAGCGCACGACCGATCCGCAGTTCCCGATCGCACTCGCGCGCTCGATCCCCGAGGACCTCTCGTCGCTGTCGATCGACCTCCTGCGCCGCTCGCCGGAAGACCGTCCGACCGCGCGCGACATCGTCTCGCGCGTCGTCGACCAGCAGGACCGGCAGCGCGCGGCGGCGATGACGCTTTCGCGCCCGCGCGAAACGCCGTTCATCGGCCGCACGCCCGAGCTCGCGCAGCTGCAGGACGCGCTCGAGGCCACCGAGAACGGCACGCCCGTCACGGTGCTCGTGCGCGGCACGTCGGGCATGGGCAAGACCGCGCTCGTGCGCGCGTTTCTCCACGACGCCCAGCAGAACGATCCGTCGATCGTCGTCTTCAGCGGCCGCTCGTACGAACAGGAGTCCGTGCCGTACAAGGCCGTCGACAGTCTGATCGACGATCTCGCGCGCTACCTGCGCAACGTCTCGACGCTCGAAGCAAAGGCGCTGCTGCCGACCGACGTCGCCACGCTCGCGCGCCTCTTCCCGGTGCTCCAGGAAGTGGCGCCGGTACAGAAGGCGCGGCGCAAGGCGCTCGACATTCCCGACTCGGTCGAGCTGCGCCGCCGCGCCTTTGCCGCGCTGCGCGAACTGATGGCGCGCATGGCCGACGAGCATCGCGTGATCCTTTTCCTCGACGATGTGCAATGGGGCGATCGCGACAGCGCGGCGCTGCTCGCCGAGGTGCTGCGCCCGCCCGACGCGCCGCCGTTGCTCGTCATCGCCTGCCATCGCGTCGAGGAGGCGGAGTCGAGTCCGATGCTCGCGGAGCTGAAGAAGTTGCGCGAGACCGAGGGCGCCCTCGGCGAGGTGCGCGACGTCGTGCTCCAGCAGTTGTCCGCCGAGGAGGCGCGCAATCTCGCGCGCTCGCTGCTGGACCATACTCCTCACGGGGAGACCGGCCCGCTCGATCGCGTCGAATCGATCGCCAAAGAAGGAGCGGGCAGCCCGTTCTTCATCGTCGAGCTGGCGCGATTCTCCGACGCCACGGGAGTCGTTGCCGCGGACGTCGAAGGCAACGGCGCCGTGCTCGATCGACTGATTCGCGCGCGCGTCGCGCTGTTACCCGAGGTCGGGCGCGACCTGCTCGACATCGTCTCGGTCGCGGGACGGCCGATCCTCGCGACGGCCGCGAACGTCGCCGCGAATCTGCGCGCGGACGACGAGGCGATGCTGGCGCGACTGCGCGCCGATCATCTCCTCCGCACGCGCGTGCGCGGCGGACGCGACGAAGTCGACGTCTATCACGACCGCATCCGTGAGGCCGTGGTCTCCGCGCTGCCCGCGCAGCGGCGGCGGCTGATGCATCTCACGATCGCGCGCACGCTCGAGGAGCACGGCGCCGGCGATCCCGAAGTCCTCGCCGTGCATTACCTCGGCGGCGGGGAGCCGGCGAAGGCGGCTGTTCACGCGCTCGAGGCGGCGGAGCGCGCGTCCGCGGCCCTCGCGTTCGAGAACGCCGCGCACTTCTTCGGCATGGCACTCGGACTCGAAGGCGGGGAGCCGCGGCCGGAGCTGCTGACGAAGCTCGGCGACGCGCTCGCGAATGCGGGCCGCGGCGCGGATGCCGCGCCGTACTACTTCCACGCGGCGAAACACGCCGATCCCGCGACGAACCTCGAGCTCATGCGCCGCGCCGCGGAAGGTCTGCTGCGCGGCGGGCACATGGACGAAGGCCTCGGCGTCATCAAGAACGTGCTGGCGTCGATCGGCCTGCGCATTCCGGCAACGCCGCGCGCCGCGATCCTCGGCATCCTCGGCGGACGGCTGCTGTTGAAACTGCGCGGACTGAATTTCCGCGAGCGTGCCGAGGAGCTGATCCCGCTCGCCGATCTCACGCGCATCGACGTGCTGTGGGCCGTCGTCACCGGATTGGCGCGCATCGACAACATCCGCTCCGCGTACTTTCAGCCGATCCATCTGCGCGTCGCGCTGAACACCGGCGAGCCGTATCGCGCCGCGCGCGCGCTGGCCGCGGAGGCGGCCTTCTCCGCGATCAATGGCGCGAAGGCGAAGGCGCGCACCGCGCAGCT
>DATFHJ010000147.1:0-16370 GCA_035248585.1 Thermoanaerobaculia bacterium | reverse complement strand
GGCGGAAGAGCATCACCCGCCGGCGCTCGAGCCGCTCTCGCGTCTGCGCGATGCGGCGCGGCACGATGCCGAGGCGGTCGGACGAGGTGAGATGGCGCAGCTCGTGGCGGTAGTTGCGCACGCGGCTGTCGATGACGTGATGCACGCGCCGGGTCATCGAATCGATGTGCGTGCAGATCTCGCTCTTCGCGCGGATCACGATCTCCGCCGCGGCCGACGGCGTCGGCGCGCGGAGGTCGGCGACGAAGTCGCAGATCGTGAAGTCGGTCTCGTGTCCGACCGCGGAGATCGTCGGGATCTCGCACTCCGCCACCGCACGGGCCACGATCTCTTCGTTGAACGCCCACAGATCCTCGAGCGAGCCTCCGCCGCGGCAGATCAGCACGACGTCGTGCAGCTTCCAGCGCGACAGATGCCGCACCGCGGCCGCAATCTCGCGCGCCGCGGTCGCGCCCTGCACGCGCACCGGATAAACCTGCAACGAGAGCGATTCGAAGCGTCGGCCGAGCACGTGCAGCACGTCGCGAATCGCGGCGCCGGTCGGACTGGTGACGACGGCGATCCGCTGCGGCAGCATCGGCAGCGGCTTCTTTCGCGCGGCGTCGAAGAGTCCTTCGTCGGCGAGACGTTTTTTCAGCTGCTCGAACGCCAGCTGCAAGGCGCCGAGGCCGGCCGGCTCCGCCATCACCGCGTTCAGCTGAAACTCGCCTTTCTGTTCGTACACTGTTAGGCGGCCGCGCACGATCAGCTGCAATCCGTTCTCGATGCGGAAGCGGAGGAAACGCGCGTTCGTGGCGAAGAAAACGACGCGGATCTGCGCGCGCGCGTCTTTGAGCGAGAAGTAATGGTGGCCGGCCGACGAGCGCGTGTAGTTCGTCACTTCGCCTTCGACGGAAATGTCGTTGTACCGATAGAGATCGAGGTTGATCTGGCGAATCAGGTCACTGACGGAGTAGACGCGCGGGTCGGTCATGGCGCGCATGATAAGCCGTTGAGGCCGCCAAGCTGCCAATAACTAGGCATTCCTTTTGCCCTCATCCGTAAGCGACGGCCACGCGGGTGGCCCCAAAGATTTATACGGGAGAAAACATATGAAAAAACTGATGCACAACACCGTGGCCGCGGCTGGTATCGCGGCGCTCCTCCTCCTCGGCGCGTGCGCGCACAACGACACGATGGCCGAAGCCAATGATGTGACTGAGCTGCGGCCGGAAGCGACGGGCCAGCAGGCGTCGGTCGCCCCTGCGCCGGGACCGGTCAAGGTCGACAGCGACGGCAACATCTACTCGTCCAGCGCCGCACCGGGCATGGGTAATCCCAGCGCCACCGGCACCAACACCAACGTCAACATCGTTCCCGAGAAGAGCTCCGTGAGCGTGACCAGCACCGAAACGCTGGCCCCGGTTCAGACGACCGAAACCACGATCGTCGAAACGACCCCGGCGCCGACCATGAGCACCGAGACGACGATCGTCGAAACGACTCCGGCTCCGACCGTGATCGAGACGACCCCGGTGTACACCACTCCGTCGGTCTCCACCACCGAGACCACCACGCGCACCGAGACCACCACGGTGCCGATGACCTCTTCGACGCAGGAAAGCACGACCTCTACGACGACCGAGGAGACCACCCCGACGCGCACCCGCATGCGCAAGGACTAAGTCACCCGTTCGTGTCGTGTATCAGAAGGGCGCGCGTGTAGCGCGCCCTTTTTGCCTTTTTGGGGGTGGAGGACAGGCACTCCTGCCTGTCCTGTTGTCGATCTGGACAGGCAGGAGTGCCTGTCCTCCACTTCAGTCGATATCCGTCAGCGGCCCTTCCGCCCGGCCCTCGATGAACTGCCGCACGATCGGGTTCGTCGACTCCTGAAACTTCTCCGGCGTTCCCTGCTCGATGATTTTTCCGTCGTAGAGCATGGCCACGCGGTCCGCGACTTTGAACGCGACCTTCATGTCGTGCGTGATCGTCACCGTCGTCGTGCCGAGCTTCATGTCCATCTCGCAGATCAGCTCGGCGATGATGTCGCTGATCACGGGGTCGAGGCCGGTGGTCGGCTCGTCGAACAGCAGAATCTCCGGCTTGAGCGAGATCGCGCGCGCGAATCCGACGCGGCGGCGCATGCCGCCCGAGAGCTCCGATGGACGTTTTTTCTCCACGCCGTGCAGATGCACGTCCTCGAGGCATTCCTCGACGCGCGCGCGGATCTCCGGCTCCTTCATCTTCGTGTGCCGGCGCAGCGGGAAGGCGATGTTCTCGTAGACGTTCATCGAGTCGAACAGCGCCCCTTCCTGGAACGCCATGCCGAAGCGGCGGCGGAACTGGTTCAGCTTCAGCTCGGGCATCGCCGTCACGTCCTGGTCGTCGACGATCACCTGCCCGCGATCCGGCTTGAGCAAGCCGATGATGTGCTTCAGCGTGACGCTCTTGCCCGTGCCCGACCCGCCGACGATGACGACGGTCTCGCCACGCTCGACATCGATCGACATGTCGCGCAACACCTGCTTGTCGCCGAAGTTTTTGTAAAGGCCGCGCAGCTCGATGAAGGCCATCAGAAAAGGACCTTCGTCAGGAAGAAGTCGGACAGCAGGATGATGAGCGACGCGCTCACCACCGCATTCGTCGTCGCGCGGCCCACGCCTTCCGCGCCGCCGCTCGTATAGAAGCCGCGCACGCAGCCGGTGAGCGTGAGGATCAAGCCGAACACCGCCGCCTTGATCAACCCGCTCCCGACGTCATTGAGCGTGAGGAACTGATACGTGTTCTGTTGATAGACGACCGGGTTTGTCTTCATCAGCTTCACGGCCACGAGATAGCCGCCGTAGATGCCGAGGAAATCGCCGAGGATCACGAGGAACGGCAACATGATCACGCCGGCGACGACCCGCGGGACGAAGAGATACTGCACCGGCTCGGTGGCGAGCGCCTTCAGCGCGTCGATCTGTTCGGTCACGCGCATCGTGCCGATCTCGGCCGCCATCGACGACCCAATACGGCCCGTGACCATGAGTCCGACGAGGACCGGCGAGAGCTCGCGAAGCATTGCCAGTGAGACGACGCTGGCGACGAACTGCTCCGCGTGCACGCGCTGAAATCCGATGAACGTCTGCAGCGCGAGCACCATCCCCGTGAACATCGCCGTCAGCACCACGACCGGGATCGAGTCGACGCCGAGGCGGACCATCTGGCGGAGCCATTCCTTGCCGTCGAACGGACGGCGAAACATCCAGCGGAACGTGGCCCCCAGCGCGCCGAACCAGAGTCCCGTCTGCTCGAAGACGCGGATGAACGTGAGGCCGATGCGCTCGAAGATGGCGGTCATGCGGAGTGATAGACGCGCGGCACGCGCGCGCTGATGCTGCAGAAGACTTCGTAGGTGATCGTATCAAGTTTCTCCGCCAGCTCTTCGACGGTGATCGCGTCGCCGAGGAGCACGACTTCGTCGCCGAGCGCGGCGCCGGCGATGTCGGTGACGTCGATGGTCACGAGATCCATCGACACGCGCCCGACCACCGGCGCGCGCTGACCGCGCACCAGCACCTCGCCGCGATTCGAAAGGCGGCGGTTGTAGCCGTCGGCGTAGCCCACGGGGAGTGTCGCGATGCGGCTCGCGCGCCCGGTGTGAAACGTGGTGCCGTATCCGATGGCGTGGCCGGGCGGCAAATCTTTCAACCGCATGATCTCCGTGCGCCAGCGCAGGACGTTGTCGTACAGCGCGATCCCGACGCGCGCATGCTCGCCCGGCGACACCAGTCCGCGCAGCGTGGCCGCGCTGTTGGCGATGTGCTGCAGCGGCGCCGTAATCCCGGCCTCGCGCAGCGTGGCCACGAGCGTGCGGAAGCGCGCGATCTGTTCGCTCGTGAACGGATCTTTTCGATCGTCGGCATTCGCGAGATGCGTGTAGATCGCGTCGAGCTTCAGCCCGGGCGACGAACGAAGAATCTCCGCGACGTGCGGCAGCTCGCTTTCGACCACCCCCATCCGTCCCATGCCGGAGTCGAGCTTGAGATGGACGTGCACTTCGCCGGCGCGCGCGGCCAGCGCCAGCTCCTCGGGGCCAACCACGCCGATCGCGATGTCGTTCTCAACGGCTTCGCGAATCTGCTCCTCCTGCAGGGGCCCGAGCACCAGCAACGGCAGCGCGATCCCCGCGCGGCGCAGCGCGAGCGATTCTTCGAGGAGCGCCGTCGCGATCATCGCCACGCGATCGGCCGTGCAGCGGCGCGCGAGCTCGACCGCGCCGTGTCCGTACGCGTTCGCTTTCAGCACCGCGATCAAACGCGATCCTTCCGGAAGGCGCGCGTTGATCGCGTCGATGTTGCGGTCGAAGGCGCGGAGGTCGATGTCTGCCCAGGTCGGTCGCATGTCAAGTCGCCCGTCAGGGCGCATCTCAACTGTAGACATGCAAGTTTTGTCCATTCATCGGCCGCGAGCGTTCGGATGCCAGGAAAAGGATGGTTTCCGCGACCTCATCGGCGGTCATGTCGGCCGGCGCTCCGCCGCTCGCCTCCGCCCACATGCCCGTGTCCACCGATCCGGGGCTCACGCAGTTCACGCGCACGCTCGTGCCCTTCAGCTCCACCGCCAGCGCTTCCGTCAGCGAGATCACGGCGCCCTTGCTCGCGCAGTACGACACCCATCCGGGAAACTTTTCCGGTCCGACGACGCCGGAGATCGACGACACATTCACGATCGCGCCGCGGCGCCGCTCGAGCATCGACGGCAGCGCGCGGCGGCAGGCGAGGAACACGCCGCGCACGTTCACGGCAAACATCCGCTCCCACTGCTCGAGCGTCGTCTCGACGAGCGGCGCGGGATCGATCATGCCGGCGTTGTTGATGAGGAGGTCGCAGTGGCCGAAGCGCGATTCGGTGGCCGCGAAGAGGCGCTCGATCGAAGAAAGATCGCCGACGTCGCCGGTGACCGCAAGCATCCGCTCGCCATGCTGGGCCGCGAGCTGCGCGAGCTTCTCCGCGGAGCGCGCGAAGACCGCGACGCGCGCGCCGCACTCGACGAGCTTTTCCGCGACGCTCCGTCCGATGCCCGACGACGCGCCCGTGACGATGGCTACCCTTCCTTCGAATTCACTCATATCACCAAGGCATATAATCCAACGCAGGCTACCCCAACGTTGCGAGTGAGGAGAAGCACGCCATGAACCAGGAGTTGAACAATGTCATTCAGCTCATCCTCCGCTGGGCTCACGTGGTTGCCGCCGTGGCTTGGATCGGCCACCTTTGGTTTTTCAACTGGGTGAATGGGCCGTTCCAGGGCAAGATCGACGGCCCCACGAAACGCGCAGTCAATCCCGAGCTCATGCCGCGCGCGCTGTATTGGTTTCGCTGGGGCGCGGCGTGGACCTGGATCACCGGCATTCTCCTCGGCGGGCTGATCTACTACCACGGCCGCATCGTCTTCGAGGACCCGAACGCCGGCAATCCTTGGCTGTGGCTGGCGATCCTGCTCGTGATCCTCGCCGTCGGCTTCGTCGTCTACAACTTCATCATGAAGGCGATCCCGAACAAGGTCGTCGGCGCGGCGATCTGTCTCGTGCTCTTCGCCGGGGTGTACGAGCTGCTCGACTGGTGCGGACACTTCAGCGGGCGCGCGCTCTACATTCACGCGGGCCTGATCTTCGGCACGATGATGGCGCTGAATGTCTGGATGATCATCTGGCCGAACCAGCAGAAGATCATCGCCGCGACGAAGGCCGGCACGCCGCTCGCGCCCGATTCACCCGAGGTGAAGATCGCCGGGCTGCGCTCGCGGCATAACACCTACATGTCGGTGCCGCTGATCTTCACGATGATCAGCAATCACTACCCGACGATGTACGGCGGCGAGTACCGCGATCTCTGCCTCGCGGCCGTGATCGCCCTCGGCTTCTTCATCACGTGGCTGCTGTACAAGAAGGCTGCAAAAGTCCCGGGCATGTAATGCGTCTCGTCCAAGTCGACGCATTCACGAGCGAAGCGTTCAAAGGGAATCCCGCCGCGGTCTGCCTCCTGGACCGCGAGCGGGAGGACGCGTGGATGCAGAACGTCGCCGCGGAGATGAATCTCGCGGCGACCGCGTTCCTCCTGCCGCGCGACGACGGGTTCTCGCTTCGCTGGTTCACGCCGGCCATTGAGATCGCGCTGTGCGGCCACGCGACGCTCGCAAGCGCGCATACGTTGTGGTCCGAGGACGTTGCCACGGATGGAACGCTGCGCTTTCACACGAAGAGCGGCGTCCTCACCGCGACGCGCGCCGGTGAATGGATCGAGCTCGATTTTCCCGCGACGCCCGAAGAGCGCGTCGATCCTCCGCCGGTGCTGCTCGAATCGCTCGGCATCGCGAATCCCGTATACATCGGACGCAACCCGTTCGATTACCTCGTCGAAGTCGATTCCGAGGAAACGTTGCGCGGTCTCGACCCCGATCACTCGCGCCTGCGCACGATTCCCGTCCGCGGCGTGATCGTGACGAGCCGCTCGTCGCAATACGACTTCGTCTCCCGCTTCTTCGCGCCCGCCGCCGGCATCGACGAAGATTCGCTCACCGGCTCCGCGCACTGCTGTCTCGCGCCGTACTGGGCGTCGCGCCTCGGCAAGGAAGAGATGACGGCGTTCCAGGCCTCGAAACGCGGCGGCGTCGTGCGCGTGCGCCTCGCCGGCGATCGCGTGAAGCTCGGCGGACGCGCCGTGACCGTGCTGCGCGGCACGCTCGAATGTTGACGATCGAACGTGCCGTCGATCTCAACGACGTGCGCACGCTCTTCCTCGATTACGCAAACTCCCTCGGCGTCGATCTCTCCTTCCAGAACTTCGACGCCGAGCTCGCGTCGCTGCCCGGCGACTACGACCCGATCCTCATCGCGCGCTGGAACGGCGCGCTCGCCGGCTGCGTGGCGATGCATCCGTACGGCGACGGCGTCTGCGAGATGAAGCGCCTGTTCGTGCGTCCCGGCTTCCGCAAGCATCACATCGGCCGCGCCCTCGCGCTCCGCCTCATCGACGAAGCGCGCGCCCGCGGCTACCGCGCCATGCGCCTCGACACCCTGCCGATGATGCAGAGCGCGATGCGCCTCTACGAATCCCTAGGCTTCGTCGACATCGAGCCGTATCGCTACAATCCGATCGAAGGAACGCGATTTTTGGAGCTGGCACTTTGACCACCATCCGCGAGATGCTCGAGCGCATCGAGCAGGAGACGCTCGTCCCGCGCGCGGCGAAGAGCGCGGAGACGCGCGGGCGCGATCGCGAGGAGCCGGAAGACGACATCCGGCCGTCGTACCAGCGCGACCGCGACCGCATCATTCATTGCAAGGCGTTCCGGCGGCTCAAGCACAAGACGCAGGTGTTCCTCGCACCCGAGGGCGATCACTACCGCACGCGGCTCACGCACGTGCTGGAGGTGACGCAGATCGCGCGGACGATCGCGAAGTCGCTGCGCCTCAACGAAGTGCTCACCGAGGCGATCGGGTTAGGCCATGACCTCGGCCATTCGGCGTTCGGTCACGCGGGTGAAGCCGCGTTGAACAAGCTCGTGCGCGGCGGATTCGATCACTATCGCCAGTCGGTGCGCGTCGTCGAGAAACTGGAAAACCTCAATCTCACGATCGAAGTGCGCGATGGGATTCTCAAGCACTCCAAGGGTGAAAAAGGGGAGTTGCTGCGCAGGCGTCCGAAGGCGCGCGCGCTGACGCTCGAAGGCGACATCGTCCGCATCTCCGACATCATCGCCTACGTCAATCACGACATCGACGACGGCATCCGCGCCGGCATCATCAGCGAGAACGACATTCCGAAAGAGATCCGCTCGACCCTCGGCCGCACCGGCAGTATGCGCATCGACCGCATGGTCCGCGACGTCATCGACGCGACGCTGGCCTGCGATTACGACGCAATCATGATGTCCACCGAGGTCATGGAAGCGCTGGAGGCACTGCGCGCGTACATGTTCGAGAACATGTACCTGACGCCGACCGTACGGGGTGAATTCGAAAAAGCGCAGAAAATCCTGGCGGCGCTCTTTGAATACGTCGTCGCGCACCCCAATGAATTTTTCGCGCAGCAGGACGAACCGGTCGAGCGCCTGGCGATCGATTTCATCGCCGGCATGACCGACCGGTATGCGTTGAGTCTTTACGCGAAACTGTTTATGCCGCGCCCGTGGGCGGATTAGGGCCCGCCTAACGCTTTTTCGCCTTTTTCGGCGTATTGAGCAGGTCGCGGAGGTCTTTGCCGGCCTTGAAGCGGACGTTCTTCGAGGCGGGGATGGCGATTTTTTCCTTCGTGCGCGGATTACGGCCTTCGCGCGCCTTGCGCTGCGTCACGCTGAAACTGCCGAGGCCGGGAATTGCGCAGCGGTCGCCGCTCTGGCAAACATCGGTGATGTACTTGACGAAGGCATCGAACGCGGCCGCGGCCTCTTTTTTCGAAATGCCTGCCTGATCGGCGATCGCGTTGATGACGTCGACCTTACCCGCCATAAGAAATCCTCCTCTTTATGGATCGCTCGACAATCTAGGTAATGGATTCGAGAAAGTCAACGCGATTCGAAACATCGCGTAAACGGTGTAATGCGTCGAGGTACGCGTGCACGACCGACACCACCTGCGCGTGACTCCACGTCAGCGGCGCGACCGACAATGGCTGACCATCATAAGGGTCAATTTGTTCCGGCAATATGAGCGAAGACGTCGCTTTCGCGCGCGCCCAGCGCACCAGATCGAGCGCCGGCTGTAATTCCGCAATACTTCCGGCAGTTGCAATCCGATGCTCGGCCAGCCATAAGGTACAGAGAATCCACGGGTTCCCCGGCACGCGGGCAGTCTCGCTGGAAATGCGGTGATACGAATCGTTTTCATAGCGCGCAATGCCGCCGGCCTCGGTATGAACCGCAAGCCGCTCGCGAATCGCGCGCATCGTGCCCTCGACCATGCCGCTGGCGGCGGGAAATGCGCCGAAGTAGAACGGACCGAATCCCGCCGAGGCGTCGACGGTCGGGTCGAGCGCGCCCTCGGCGTCGAAGCCGCGCGCGAAACGCGACTCCTCTTCGATCCAGAAATGTTTCTTCATCGCGTCGCGCACTTCCGACGCGGCCTTTGTGTACGTCGCGCGGCGCTCCTGTTCATTGAACAGGTTCGCGAGCTCGGCCGCGGCCTGTAATGCCGCGACCACCGTGGCGCAGGTGAATGTAAACGTGCCCTGCCGTTCCTCCCAGATGTCGTACGTCGGCAGCGGCAGCCCGGTTTCCTCGTCGCGATGGCGGACGAGAAAATCGGCGGCATTGACGACGAGGCGCGGATAAATCGTGCGCAGCAGCTCGAGATCGCGCGTCCGCTCGTAATGGCGGGCCACGAGCCAGATCACGAGCGCGGTCTCGTCCAGCTGAATCGGCAGCTGAAACTTTCCGTCACGCACCCACGGATGCCACAGCGGCGCGGGCGAGCCGTCGGGATTGTATTTATGGAGGAAAAAACCCTCCTCCCGGATCAAATCCTTTGCGAGGAGGAGAAACCGGCGCGCGATCTCCGGGAAGCCGGCCCGGCCCATCGCGTCGCAGACGAGCGAGGCGTCGCGCGTCCAGAGATACGAATAGTGATCGTTGTGGCCCCATTGAATGTCGGAGTCGTTCGCGGCGAGCACGGCTCCGCCGGCGTCGCATTGCGTGGCGATGACGAGCAGCGCGCGGCGATAGAGCTCGGTGATCTCGTCCGGGAGATCGCGCAGCTCGCGGTCGGGCTTGTTGACCCACGTGTACCAATGCGAGCCCGTCTGCGCCAGGAGGCGCGCCGGCGTCTTCGCGCGCACCTCTTCATGCAGCGCGCGGACCTCGTCATAGGTGCGGCCGGCGCAGATCCAATAGAACAGCGTCGCCGATCCCGACGCCTCGAGCTGCAGCGGCACGGCGATCGCCGACTCCACCGCGCCCTGCGCGATCGCCGTCATGGCCAGCTCGCCGTCCTCCGCGTCGTGCCACGTTCCCGGCGTACCGGTCAGCGCGCTGCGGGCGCAGGCGTATTCGCGCACGCCGCCGTCGCAGCTCACGAGGAGGAAGCGCTTCGATTTGAAGTGCAGGATCGCGTGCGTCGTCGGGTCGAAGAACGCGGTGTCGCCGATGCCGCTGCCGTAGAGCGCGAAGTCGTGATGAAAGAAGAGCTTGATCTCGCGGGCGCGGCTTTCGAGGTTGCGGACGACGATTTTGCGGAGGTAGACCCGGTGATCGGGATCGACGGCGTCGTAGCAGCGGAGGCGCAGCTGCTGGGCGTCGTTCTGCAGCTGCACGTCGGTGACGAGCGTGTCGCGCAGGTAGTCGAGCGTGCGTTGCCACGGCACGTCGTCGGTGGAGCTGAGCGTGCCGTCGGCGAACACGCCGAAGCGGAACTTCGCCGCGGCCTGGTTCTCCATCCCGACGTGCGGGAAGTAGAAGTCGGCCAGGCGGTAGTGCGCGTCGAAGGCGACGAGCAGCGAGCCGTTGCCGACGGGGATGTCACGAGGCATGAACGCGAAGTGTAAACGCGGTGAACCCGTCCGCGCCCGACTCGGGAGTCAGGCGCAACACCTCACCCACGCGCTCGTACCCCGCGACGATGTCATCGTTCTCTTCCGGCTCCAGCGAGCACGTCGAATAGACGACGTACTTGGCTGCCAGCGTCATCGCGCTCGCCAACAGCTCGCGCTGCAGCTTCGCGAAGTTGGGAAGATCCGATTCGTGCAGGCGCCACTTGATCTCCGGATTCTTGCGGATCGTGCCGGTCGCGCTGCACGGGGCGTCGAGGAGCACGACTTCGAATTTCTTCGCGAACGGCGGCTGACGTCCATCCGAAACCACGCCGCGCGCGCCGCGCGCTTTCAGCGGACGGATGCGGGCGATGGAAATGTCGTTCGCGACGACGCGCGCGCCGCGGTGGGTCATGTAGATCGTCTTCCCGCCGGGTGCCGCGGCGAGATCGAGCACTTCGTCGCCCTGCGCGCGTGCGAGCGCGGCGATGACGGCGCTTCCTTCATCCATCGGATAGAAGCGCTCGCGGTCCAGGTCGGCGGAGGAGCCGCGCAGCTTCCAAAGGCCGTCCACGAGTTGCGACGGCTCCGCGTCCGGCGGCGCTTCGCCGCTCAGCGAGAGGACGTCGGGATACGACAGCTCCTGGTTCGCCTCCGCGATCTTCGCCGCGCGCTCGGCCCCGAAGAGGCGCGTCCAGCGGTCGATGAGCCACCGCGGATGGGCGGTGCGCGTGGCCACGTCGCGCGGCTCCGGGACGTTGCCTTCGGAAACGCGGCGAAGGATTGCGTTCACGAAACCGCGCGCGCGTTTCGGCGTGAGGTCGACGGTCTCGGAGACGGCGGCGTATTTTGCGGTCTCCATGTAAAGCAATTGGTAGGTGCCGAGGCGCAGGACGTCTACGACCTGCGCATCCAGTTTCCTGAGCGGGCGCTGGGCAAAGTGCTCGATGACGAAATCGAGGCGCGAGCGCCAGCGCAGGACGCCGAGGACGAGCGTGCGGACGAAGCCGGTTTCGTGCAGCAACACCAGCGAGGCGTAGAGCGACTCGGCTTCGATGCGCCGCAAGAGCGCCAGCGCTCGCGCGCGTTCAGAGGACATCGCCCACCCGCCACCCCAGCCCGCGCGCCACCGCGCCGGCCGGCGTGCGCGGCTTGCCGGGGCGTTGCATTTCCAGGATGAGAATCGCGCCTTCGGCGCAGGCCACGAGGACGTGCTCGTCGATCGAGAGGATGGTTCCCGGCGGGCTGAAGCCCGCCGCTCCATGGATCTCGGTGAGTTTCACGTCCTTGTAGAAGATGCCGGGCCAGGGAGTGAACGCGCGAAATCTGTCGTAAATCGCGCGCGCCGTTTCCCGGAACGTCACTTCGCCTTCGGCTTTCTCGATCTTCGGCGCGAGTGTCGCTTGCGCGTGGTCCTGCGGCGTTTCCGGCGGCAGGTCGCGCAGTACGCGGGCGAGGGCGTCGGCGCCGATGCGCGAGAGGCGCTGTGCGAGTTGCGGCGTGCGTTCGTCGGGGCCGATCGGCGTTTTCTCGATCAGCAGCATCGGCCCGTGATCGAGCTCCGCGTCGACGCGCATGATCGTCACGCCGGTCTCGCTCTCTCCCGCTTCGATCGCGCGCTGGATCGGTGCCGCGCCTCGATACTTCGGCAGGATCGAGCCGTGAACGTTGTAGAACGGCGCGAGCGCCAGCAGCGCGGGCGGGAGAATCTTTCCGTACGCGACGACGATGCCGGCGTCCGGTTGCAGCGAAGCGACTTGCTCGATCACCTCGCGCACCTTCGGCGGCTGTGCGACAGGCAGATTGAGCTCGCGTGCGCGAACCGCGACGGCGGGCGATTGCAGCTTCATCCCGCGCCCCGAGGGCTTGTCCGGCTGCGCGACGACGAGCGCGACCTCGTGCTCGCGCGCGACCGCATCCAACGAAGGAACCGCGAACTCGGGAGTGCCGAAGAAAACGATGCGCACGCGCGGTGCAGTTTATCCCGCGCGAAGACGCGGGATCTCCGGTGGCACCGCGTCGCATATTCCTCGTAGTGCCACCGGAGATGCCGCGTCTACGCGCGGCATAAACTGATCATGTTGTCGTCGTCACTGGCGGCGTGTCCGGCATCGTCGTCGTCTGCGGCTGCGGCGGCGGCTCTACCGCTTTGTCGGGTGCGGCTTTTCCCTCGGCACCCGTCGACGGCTCCGGCACCGGCGTGCCCTGGCCGTGCTGCCCCGGCGACTGCGTCGCGGTCTGTGGTGGATGAGTCATGTCCGGCGGCGCGTTCTGATAGTCGCGCGGCACCGGCTCGCCGCGGCACGCGGCGAGTGCGAGAATGATCACGATGATGATGAAGCGCTTCATTGTTCTACTGCTGTTCAACGCCTGTGCCTGTTTGCCGCTCATCGCGCAAGTTGCTGAAGGGGATCGGCATTACGCGATGCGCGCGGAAGCGGGGCACATCGACGCGGCGATCGCGGCGTACAGCCGCGGCAACGAGCTCGAGTCGCAGTGGAAGTTGCTGCGCGCGTACCGCTTCAAGGGCGCGTACGTCGCGAAGACGAGCGAGGAGAAGAAGAAGGTCTACGGCGCGGCGAAGGTCGCCGGCGAGAAGGCGCTGGCGTCGCTGTACCGCACGCTCGGCGTGAAGCCGAACGCGTCCGAGAAAGACGTCGCGGCGAAGGCGCGCGCGGTGCCGGGTGCGGCGGAGCTGTTCCTGTGGAACGCGGCGAACTGGGGCGAGTGGGCGCTCGCGTACGGCAAGCTCGCCGCGGTGCGGGAAGGCGCGGCCGACCGCATCCGCCGCGAGGCCACGATCGCCGAGCTCATCGACCCCAAAACCGAAGGCGGCTCCCCCTCCCGCGTCCTCGGCCGCCTTCACGATCAGACCCCGCGCATCCCCTTCCTCACCGGCTGGGCGTCGGGGAAAGAAGCGCTGAAGTTTCTGAACGAGTCGCTGCGCCTCGATCCGGGAAACAAGCTCACCATCGTCTTCCTCGCCGAGGCCATGGTCGCAAACGACAGCAAAACGAAGCCGCAGGCGATCAGGATGTTGCGCGACGCCATCGCCGCGCCGAACGACCCGGCGTACATCGTTGAATGGACCGCGGCCACGGAGGACGCGAAGGCGCTGCTCAAGAAGTGGAGCGGCGGGCTTTAGCCCGCCGGCTCGTCTCGGCGGGCTGAAGCCCGCCGCTCCACAGTTAGCGCGATGATCACATCATCGACGCGTACAGTCTCCACTCCTTCGAACAGCACCCCAAATCCCCTGTCCCCCAACACCGGCAGCGACAGCTGCTTGAGCGTCGGAACCGCGCCCTGACGCTGCTTCCACGCCGCCTCCTTTGCGCACCAGAAGTGCAGCAGCGCGTCGTCGATCGCGCAGCCTCGCGCGGCCTCGTGTTCTTCCTCGGATAAAAAGAGATGCGCGGCGGCATCGGCGATTGGCCGCACGACTTCGACGTCGATCCCGATCGGTCCGACATCGATCGCCGCGCCGCCGTACGGTCCCGAATGCGAGAACGAGACGTGCTCGCCGCGCGCGATCTTCGCCAGCTCCTTCGCCGCGATCCGCGCGCGCATCCATTCCTCGCGACGCTTCTGCAGTTTGAATTCGTCGACGATCGACAGTTCTTCCGTGCTGAACCGGTCGCGCGACAGCTCGACGTCGCGGATCACCATCGCCCGCGCGCGCCACTCCCGCGGCAGTTCGACGATCTTCATTGCTGCTGCGCCGGAATCGCGGCGATGAACTCGGAGTCGCCGTTCGGCTCGACGACGGTCGCGAACGCGACGCCCGTGCCGGCGATCACGGTCACGCGCACCGTCATCGACTCATCGAGCTGCACGCCGAGGGCATTCTCGAGGTCGTTGATGATCCAGGCCTGATCCTCGGAGACGCCCGACTCGATCGGTTTGCCGACCTCGGCGCCGGTGCGCGTGCGCGCGGTGAAGCGGAACGTCGCCGGGAACGTGCCGATGTTTACGACGCCGGCGTTCACGCGCCGCCCGGCCTGCGCGAACGACGGAATGCCGACGATGGCCAGCTCCGCGCTCTCCGTTCCCGCCGCGGCCGCATCGCGCATCGACAGCGCCGGCTCGATCGACGCCCGTCCGCCGTGCGCGACGTCGGCCGTCTTCACGATCGCCACCGGCGTGCGGCCTTCGCGATGCTCGATCCAGAGCGTGCCGACGCCGCCCTTCGGCTCGAACAGCGACTTCACGATGTCGGGCCAGCGCAGCGTCTGCCGCGGCGCGAGCGTGAACTGGCGCTCGCTGCCGACGTCGTTCGCGACGAAGCGCAGCGTCACCGGCAGCGGCTCGCGATACGGATTGTGCAACGTCAGATCGGACTGCCAGTACGACCCGCCGACGCCGCCCACGCTGCCGATGACCGGGAAGAGCAGACGATGCGCGCCGCTGCTGACGAGCTCTTTTTTGTTCGGCAGGTGAATCAGGCGCATGTACTGCGCGATCGGGCGCGGCTTCGCGCCGGCGCGGCGCGTCCACAGCTCGACGCCGCGAATCGAGCGGTGGAATTGATACGTGTCGCGGATGTACGCCGCCACCGCCTGCGCGCGCAAATCGTTCGGCACGCCGTCGAATTGATCGTAGAGCTCCGGCGAGCGGCGGATGACGACCTTCGGCTTCGCGCGCTCGAGGTCGCGCAACGCCTCGCGCTGGAACTCCGGCGGCGAGAGGATCGGCACCTGGTAAAAGCGCGTCGGGTTGGGGCGTTCGGCGAAGAAATAGAACGCCGGCTGATTCGAGAAATCGAAGATCGCCTCGCCGCGCGGCGTCAGCGCCTTCACTTCATTCGTGACGTCGGTGATCCGCCACTTCACTTCCTCGGCGCGCGCATCGCGGCTGAGCTGCTGCATGCGCGTCGTGTACGAGATCAGATCGTTGAGCCGCGCGTTGATCAGGTCGGGAATCCAGAACACGACGCCGACCAGCGGCACCGCGATCGCCATCAGCGCGACGAGAAACGCGCGCGTCCCTTCGCCGCCGCCGCGCCAAAGCTCGCGTAGCCGGCGGATCATCAGCACCGCCAGCAGGATCAGGATCGGGCCGATCAGGAACGCGGCGAAGTATTGATGGCGGAACTCCGCGCGGCCGAGGGCCGTGCGCTGCGTGATGGCGGCGAAGACGGCCAGCACGAGCAGCGCGTAGTCGAGCTGGTCGACTCGCTTCCGCAGCCAGCGCTGGATGAAATAGACGAGCGCCACGGCGATCGTGAGCGGGCTGAGGATGAGATGGAACTTCTCCATCAGCACGAAGTCGGCGAGCGTGTGGAGATTCAGATCGCGGCGGAACGTGGAGACGAGGTCGGGGAACGGCAGCGCCCACGTGGCGTCGATGATGCGCGGAATGATGACGAACGACGTAGCCGCAAAGTCGTCGAGCGCGCCATGCATGGCGAGATAGATCACAAACGGCGCGGCACCCAGGACGACGCCAAGGAGAAACAGTGGAGCGGCGGGCTTCAGCCCGCCGAAACGTTCCGGCGGGCTAAAGCCCGCCGCTCCACGGTTTGCGAGCCAAAGCAGAATCGCCGCGCCGATCGCTCCCGCAATCGTGTACAGCCCGATGTCGTAGCTGAAGAAAATCGCCACGCCGGCGAAGACGCCGCCGAGGATCGCGGACACGCGGCTCTTGCGCTTCACCGCGTTCCAGAACAGCGCGACGGCGGCGATCTGGAAGAACGTGCGGTTGTTCTCGGCGGTGGTCCATGAGCCCATCGCCACGCAGAAGAGCGCGAGCGGGATGGAGTCGAAAACGACGATGCCGAGGAACCAGATCGACACGCCGAGGAGCGCGCCGATGATCACCGTGCGCAGGATGGCCACGTCGAGCGAGCGGCCGAACAGCTCCATCAGCCAGGCGTCGAGCAGGCCG
>DATFHJ010000146.1:0-13128 GCA_035248585.1 Thermoanaerobaculia bacterium | reverse complement strand
AGAATGCTCTGCAGCTTCGTCAGCAGCTCGAGGCCGTTGATCGGCTTGGTGACGTAGTCGACGCAGCCGTTCCGGAACGCCTTCTCGACGTTGTCCACCTCCGAGCGCGTCGTGACCATCACGATCGGGATGTGCGCGGTCTCGGCGTGCGCGTGAATCGCCGCGCACGCGGAGAGGCCGTCCAGCTTCGGCATCACCACGTCGAGCAGGATCACGTCCGGCTGCTCGCGGTGCGCCTTGAGGATCGCTTCCTCGCCGTTGGCGGCGGTGATGATGTCGTACGGTCCCTTGGAGAGGATCATCTTCTCCATCAGGAGCACCGTGGCCGAGTCGTCGACCAGCAGGACTTTCTTTCTCATGAGCAGCTTCCTTTCAGGCGTTGATTGGGCGCGAGGGAGAGATGCGCGAGCTCGATGGCCGGCTTCGAGGGCGAGTAGAGCCAGCCCTGGACGATGTCGATGCCGAGCTCGAGGAGCGTTTCGAGATCGGCGACCGTTTCCACGCCCTCGGCGACGACGGTCGCGTTGACCGCGCGCGCGAGCGTGACGATCGACGCCAGCGACGCGCGCCGCCACGGATCCGCGCTGCAGCCGTCGATCAGGTAGCGATCGACTTTCACGTGGTCCGGCTGGCAGTCGATGATCAGCTGGAAGTTGGAGGCCGCGACGCCGAGGTCGTCGACGGCGATGCGCACGCCCGCGGCGCGGAGCTCATCGAGCGTCGCCCGGAAGTCGTCGGCGATCCATGGCGCACGATGCTCGATGATCTCGAGCATCAGCCGGTCCGGCAGGATGCCGAACGACAGCGCCCGCGACAGGAGTCGGTCGGCGAAGTCGCTCGTGCTGGCCAGCGTCGCGCCGTGCACGTTCAGCGAGATCAGCGCGCGGCCCGGCAGCGCCGTCGCCGCGTTGAGCGCCTCGGCGATGCAGACGAGATCGATCTCCGTCTCCACGCCTTTGCGCCGCGCGAACTCGAACATCACCGCCGGCCGCTCCATGCTCGTGCCGCGCGGTCCGCGCGCCAGCGCCTCGTACGCGTAGACCTCGAGCGAGTCGCGTTGCACGCGCACGACCGGCTGGAACTCGACCCGGATTGCGCCCGGCTGGCGGAGACGCTGCAGCACGGAGATCACGCGAACCCTCCGATGAGCGACTCCGCGACGCGCGCGATCTCCGCGAGCGGGCGAGGCTTGCACAGGAATGCGTCGACGCCGCGGCGATGCGCTTCGCGCTGCACCGCCGCCGTCGCATACGCCGTCAGCATGATCACGCGCGCCCGCGAGCGCACCGCGCGCAGGTATCGCAGGAATTCGAGTCCCTCGGTGCCGTCGCTCGTGGTCAGCGCGAGGTCGAGGATCGCCAGGTCGTAGGGCGTGTGCGTCGCGAGCGCTTCCGCTTCTTCCAGCTCGCTCGCGCAGTCGACGATGAAGCCGACGCGCGAGAAGTAGCGCTGCAGCGCGAATAGAACCGTTTCTTCGTTCTCGAGGATGAGCAGCCGTTTGTTCACGGGCCGCTCTTAGAGCAACCGGGCTGCCACGAGTGCCCAATCACTAACGCGCTGAAAACAGGCTGGTTAGAGCGATGAAGATTTTAGAAGGAAGGACGCCCGTGCTACTTTTAAAACGCTAATTTCTAATTTTAGAACGTGTAGTGCGCGCCTCCGGCGCGCCCTTGGGCGGGGGCGCGCCGGAGGCGCGCACTACACGAGCTAATTCCTGGTTTTAGAAATCGTGATGTGGTGCTTTCGCGCCTTGTAATAGACGGCGCTGCGCGACACCCCGAGGCGCTCCGCCACGCGGTCGATGAGACCGTTTTCCTCGCGCAGCACCTGCTCGATGTAATCGCGCTCCACTTCGTCCAGCGTGCCGCTGCGCTTCGCGATCGGTACCGTGGGTTGCGCCGCGACGTCGGCCGGCATCGCCAGCATCGACGCATCGAGCACGCCGCCGGGACTGCGCAGGAGGCCCCGCTCGAGGACGTTGCGCAGCTCGCGGATGTTGCCCGGCCAGTCGTAGCGGCACAACACGCGCTGCGCTTCCTCGGTCAACGTGACGCGCTGCTGGCCGAGGTCGCGGGCGAGGCTGAGAAGAATGTTCTCGGCCAGCAGCGGAATGTCGTCGCGCCGCTCGCGCAGCGGCGGCACGAAGAGCTCGAGCGTGCTGATGCGATAGTAGAGATCCTGCCGAAACTTGTTCTCCTCGACGAGCGCGCGGAAATCGCGATGCGTCGCCGCGATCAGACGCACGTCGACCGTGCGGTCTTTCACGTCGCCGAGGCGACGGAAGCGTTTTTCCTCGAGGACTTTCAGCAGGCTCGCCTGCACCTGCGAGTCCATGTCGCCGATCTCGTCGAGAAAGACCGTGCCGCGGTGCGCGACTTCGAGCAGCCCCTGCTTCGCCGACGTCGCGCCGGTGAACGACCCCTTCTCGTGTCCGAACAGCTCCGTCTCCAGAAAGCCGCGCGAGATGCCGGCGCAGTTGAGATCGACGAACGCTTCGCCGGCGCGCCGCCCGCGGTCGTGAATCCATCGCGCCAGCAGCGTCTTGCCGCTGCCGGTCTCGCCGTGAATGAGAATCGGGCTGTCGGTGCGCAGGACCGCGTCCGCTTTCTCGCGAAGCTCGCGAATCGCGTCGCTCGTGCCGAGGAACGGATCGATGCTGCGGCGTCCCGCGGACGATTGCGCGTCCGCCGCCATCTGCCGGCGGTTGCGCTGATTCTCGACCGTCCGCTTGATGACGACCAGCAGCGCCTCGAGCTCGACCGGCTTCGTGAAGAACTGCTCCGCCCCGAGCTTCACCGCCTCGACCGCGGTGTCGATCGACGCATACGCCGTCAGCACGATGACCGCGGAGTCGTGAAGATCGGGAATCAGATCGAGCGCGGTCCCATCCGGCAGGCGGAAATCGAGAATCGTCACGTCGGGCCGGAACGCGCGGAACTTCACCCGCGCCGACGCGCAGTCATCCGCTTCCTCCACGTCGAATCCGTGCGACTTGAGAAAGCGCCGCACCCCGAACCGCGGACCCGGCTCGTCATCCACCAACAGCACGCGATCGCGAAGCATCGGACGTTAGGCTTATAGTAACGGCCATCGTGCAAAGTCGGGCTGTCGTGGCGGCATTGTTATGCGCCCTCGGTGTAGTGCGCGCCTCCGGCGCGCCCCCCATGACCTACATCTATCACCCGCCCGAGTCCTCGCTCGACGTCCGCTACCTCTATCACTGGGAAATCCTCCGCACCGCGCTCGACAAAACGACGCCGAAGTGGGGCCCGTATCGCATGGTGCCCTCGGAGTCGATGACCGAGCGGCGCCAGGCATTCGAGCTCAAGAGCGCCAGCGGAAAACTGACCGTGATGTATCTCAGCACCATCCCCGACTTCGAGCGCAATCTCGTTCCCGTGCGCATCCCCGTCGATCGCAACCTCGGCGGCTATAGCGTCTTTCTCATCCGCAACGGCGAGCAGGCGCGCTTCGACGCCGTGAAGTCGCTCGACGATCTTCGCAAATTCACGTACGGCGTCGGCCTCGGCTGGATCGACGTCGACATCCTGAAGGCGAATCGCTTCCGCGTCGTCACCGGCTCGAGCTACGACGGCCTCTTCGAAATGCTCGTACACAAACGCTTCGACGTCTTTCTCCGCGCGTCCGTCGAAGTGCTGGACGAGGTCGAGCGGCGCAAAGCCCTGTTGCCGGACCTGCGCATCGAAGAGAACATCGTCTTCTATTACCCGCTGCCGATGTATTTCTGGTTCGCGAAGAACGAGGAGGGACGCCGCCTCGCCGCGCGCGCGGAGGAAGGGATGCGGATGATGATCGCCGACGGCACCTACGACCGCATCTTCGACCGCTACCAGCGCCACAAAATCGAGCGCCTGCATCTGCGGACGCGAAGGATGTTCCGCATCGACAACCCCTTCGTCGGACCGGAGACGCCGTTCGGGGACAAGCGGCTGTGGTTTGATCCGCGGACGTACCGATGATGAGAGGGCCGCGCCGCAACTTCTCCGTCGCCAACGTCGTCGCCGCCACGCTGGTGACGGTCACGACGCTCGTCCTCGGCATCTACGGCGCCATCGAATACTCCACCATCTCCACGACGGAGTGGAATCGCCTCCGCCAGGTCACGCAATCGCAGACGAACGAGCTCGCGGTCGCGCTGGCGGTGCCGGTGTGGAACATCGATCGCGCGCAGATCGAAAAGATCCTCGACAGCCAGTCGCAGGTACGCGCGATCGAAGGCATCGTCGTCGACGCGGCCGGAAAAATTCACGCGCGCCATCGCGATGCGCAACGCCGCTTCGCCGTGTCGAACGGCGTCTTCGCCAGGGAAGGATTGCTCGCCGCGCGGCAGCCGATTCTCTTCAACGGCGAAACGATCGGCACCGTGCGGTTGTACGCCACTCCCAAGCTCATCGAAGAGCAGTTGCGCTCCGTGCTGCTGCGCACGATCCTGCTCATCCTCGCCTTCGAAGCGCTGCTCATCTTCTTCGTCTATCGCGTGCTGTTCCGCGCCGTCGTGCGGCCGCTCATGAGCATCGAGCGCTACGCCGTCGCCGTCAGCGAGGGGGATCGGGAGGAGAGCGCGCCGGGCGTGAAAGGCGCGGCCGCGGAGCTGGAGAGCCTTCGCTCGTCGATCGAGATGATGGTGCACCTGCTCGCGCTGCGCGAAGAGCGCTTCCGCTCGATCTACGATTCCGTTCACGACGCCATCCTCATCATCGACGCCGATCGAGTGCAACTGATCGACGTGAACGCCGGCATGTGCGAGATGTTCGGATACACGCGCGACGAGGCGAAGCAGCTGCGGGCCGGCTCGCTCAGCTCCGGGATGCCGCCCTACACACCCGAAAACGCGCGCTCGATCCTCCTCGGCGCAAGCTCCAGGAGCCGGCTCGTCGAATGGCAGATGCGCCACAAGGACGGGCATCCGTTCTGGGTGGAGGTCGACGTGCGCGCGGCGATCATCGGCGGCGAGCGGCGCGTCGTCACGGTCATGCGCGACATCACCGCGCGCAAGGAAGTCGAGGAAGCGCTGCGGCGCAGCGAGCGGATGTCGATCATGGGCTCGCTCGTCGCCGGCGTCGCGCACGAGGTGCGCAACCCGCTGTTCGGGATCGCCGCCGCGCTCGACGCGTTCGAGGCGGAGTTCGGACACGAGAAGGACACCGACGAATACGTCCGCGTGCTGCGCAGCGACGTCAATCGCCTCAATCGCCTGATGCAGGACCTGCTCGACTTCGGCCGGCCGCAGGAAGCGGCGCGGCGCGCGCAATCGATCCGTCCCGTGCTCGACGAGGCGGTGCGCGTCTGCACGCCGCGCGCGAGAGAAAAACAGATCGAGATCCGGCAGCAGCTCGGCGGCGAGCTTCCGCAGGCGACGATCAACGCCGACCGCATGCTCCTCGTCTTCAAAAACGTCGTCGAGAACGCGATCGAGTTCTCGCCGAGCGGCACCGCCGTCACCATCGCCGCGCATGTGGAGGACAGGCAATCCTGCCTGTCCCTCTCCGTCGCCGACCGGGGCCCCGGCTTCACTCCCGAAGACCTGCCGCATCTCTTCGAGCCCTTCTTCACGCGCCGCCGCGGCGGCAGCGGCCTCGGATTGGCGATCGCGCAGAAAATCGTCTCCGAGCACGAAGGCACGATCACCGCGTCGAACGGCGCGGAGGGCGGCGGAAAAATCGAGATTCGCTTGCCGGCCGCGTAAACTGTGCGAGACGCATGTTTCCCGAAGTCGACCGCAAGGCGTGGCGCGCGCTCTTCGCCGCGCAGCTCGGATGGATGCTCGACGCGATGGACGTGCTGCTGTTCACGTTCGCCGTTCTGCCGATCCAGAAAGAATTCGGACTGACGAAGGCGCAGATCGCGATCCCGCTCGCCGTCACGCTCTTCGCCAGCGCGATCGGCGGCGTCGTCTTCGGCCATCTCGCCGACCGCATCGGCCGCGTCCGGGCGATGACGATCAGCATCCTGCTCTACTCCCTCGGCACCGCCGGACTCGCGACCTCGGCCGCCCTGTGGCAGGTGATCGCCTGGCGCGTGATCGTCGGCCTCGGCATGGGCGGCGAGTGGTCGTGCGGCTCCGTGCTGGTCGCCGAAACGTGGCCCGCGCGGCATCGGGCGAAAGCGATGGGCATCATGCAGTCGGGCTGGGCCATCGGCGCGCTCGTCGCCGCCGGCCTCTCCGCGCTCGTCCTCGAGCGCTTCGGCTGGCGCGTGCTCTTTCTCATCGGCGCGCTCCCGGCGGTGGCCGCGTTCTACATCCGCCGCAACGTCGAAGAGCCGCCGCTCTGGCGCGAGCGCGAAAAAGCCACATCCGTGCGATGGACCGAGATCTTCGCGGCGCCGTTCCTGCGCCGTACGCTCATCGCCACCGCCGTCGCCAGCAGCGTGCTGATCGCGTACTGGGGCGTGACGTCCTGGCTGCCGGCGTTCCTCGCGACGCCGGTCGCGCAGGGCGGCGCGGGACTCACGGTCACGAAATCCGCGACGTGGCTGATCGTGCTGCAGGTCGGCGCATTCCTCGGCTACATCAGCTTCGGCTGGATCGCCGACCGCATCGGACGCCGCCCCGCGTTCACGCTCTTCATGATCGCCGCGACGCTCGTCGTGCCGTACTTTGCGTTCCACGCGCGCTCGCCCGTCGCCCTCCTCACCGTCGGCCCGCTCGTCGGCTACTTCGTGCACGGCTACTTTTCACTTTTCGGCGCGATGCTCGCCGAGCTTTTCCCGACGCGCATCCGCGCCACGGCGCAGGGCTTCTGCTACAACGGCGGCCGCTTCGTCTCCGCCGCCACGACCTACGGCATCGGCACGACCAAGTACGGCCTCGGCCAGTCGATCACCGCCGTCGCCCTCCTCTTCGCCCTCGGCGGCATCCTGATCTGGCTCCTCCCCGAGACGAAAGGAACGGAGCTGTGATCAACCTGAGCGCCGACTTAGGCGAAGGGTCGCCCGGCGAAGACGAGATCTGGCCCCTCATCGACAGCGCCAACGTCGCCTGCGGCGGCCACGTGGGCAACGCCGCGTCAATGCGCGAAGCCGTGCGTCTGGCGCAGGCTCACCACGTGAAGCTCGGCGCGCATCCGTCGTATCCCGATCGCGAACACTTCGGCCGCCGCTCCCTCGACATCGCGCCCTCTGATTTACGCGCCTCGCTGATCGAACAAATCACCGCCCTGCGCTCGTTCGGCGACGTCCGCCACATCAAACCCCACGGCGCCCTCTACAACGACGCGCACAAGAACCGCGCCCTCGCCGACATCATCGTGGAAGCGCTTCGCTCCATCGACGCCACCATCGCGTTCGTCGCCCCCGACCACTCCCAAATGGCCGCCGCCGCCCGCGCCGCCGGAACGCCCGTGATCCGCGAAGCCTTCGCCGACCGCCGCTACGACCCCGACGGCGCCCTCGTTCCCCGCAAAGAACCGCGCTCGACGCTGACGGTCGAAGAAGCCGCCGCCCAGGCCGCGCTGCTCGCCAGCGAAGGCGTCGTCATCGCCCGCGACGGCACCCGTGTGGCGATTGCGTTCGACACGATCTGCGTACATGCGGACATGGAGAATGCAGTGAAACGCTTGCGCGCGATACGCACGAGCCTGGCGCGTTAGAGCGCGAGCTTCCACGCGAAGCGTTTTCTCTTACACGCGAAGAGATTTCTCTTCCATTCGAAGAGATTTCTCTTCAGCGCGAAGAAACTGACCTTCAAAGTGAAGCAACTGACCTTCGAAGTGAAGCAACTGATCTTCGAAGTGAAGCAACTGATCTTCGAAGGGAAGCAACTGATCTTCAAAAGTGAAGCAACTGACCTTCGATGCGAAGCAACTGATCTTCGATGCGACGGTCACGACCTTCCGTTCGAAGGTCACGACCTTCCACACGAAGGTCACGACCTTCCGCGCGAAGCTAACGACCTTCCGCGCGAAGCTGCCACCTGTAGTCGTCCAGCGGTTCGAGCCCGTTATGAATCCCGCTGCGACGCAGCATCGTCCGCACCGACGCGTCGAAGTCTTTCGCCCTGGTCGGAAAACCTCCCGCGCGAAGCGCCGCCGCGATTTCTTTGGAGTGCTTCGGCCCCTCCGCCGTCGAGAGATACAGCTGCACCGCCTCGAAGAACGGCAGCGACGCGTACGGTCCGGCCACCGGAGCGGCGGACGGCACCACCTCTCTCTCCGCCGCAGCACCCTCCAGCGCGGCAATGGCCCGCTCCACCCCCGCCAGCTCCGCCCGCAGCCGGCTGGCCTCGTCCCGAAGAGTCTGCAGAACCTGGGCAACCGTGCTCATGACCGCAACAGTATCCCGCAACAGTTGCGCAACTAGTTGCGGCGATCTCGAGGCGGCAAAGGGTGATCCGGCGGCCAACTAATCGCGCTTCTTCACAAAAAAGAACGACCCTCCCTCGTCCCCCACCTCCGCCATCACCGCGAGCTGGGGGATCTGTTCGCTGCCGGCGCGGCGGGCGGAGTCGATGACGCGGTCGCGGATGTGGGGGAAGGCGGTTTGGATGTCGGTGACGTTCGCGCGGGGGGCGGCGAGGGTGTCGAGGAGGGCGCGGGTGAAGAGGGAGTGTTCGCCGTCGGCGGAGTCCATCACCGGCGCGGTGCCGCCGGAGCTGAGGACGAGGCGCGATTTTTTCGCTTCGCTATCCTCGGCCGGCTTGAGAATCCCGCGGGCGAGGGCGCCGGAGTAGCAGGAGTCGGCGATGATCAGCGTGCGCTTCGAGGGCACGTCGATCAGCGCGTCCTTCATCAGCGCCGGAGAGATCCAGTTCGACCTGTCGAGCTCCGCGTCCACTCCTTTCCAGTAGCCTTTGTCGTTGAGCAGCTCGCCGTGGCCGGCGTAGAAGATCAACAAGTTGTCGTTCGGCGTCATCTGCTTTCCCGTCGCGCGAAGTGCGTCGAGGATCTGCTGGCCGGTGGCATTCTCCAGCGGCGTGACGATGAAGCCGTACCGCTGCTCGAGGAGTTGTTTCACCGATCGCGCGTCGTTCACGGCGGTCGGAAGAGGTCCGATTTTCTGATACCGGCTTTCGCCGATGACGACGGCGTAGAACTTTCCGTAGTCGACGGCCGGAGGAAAGAGACGCTCGCGCAACGAGAACAGCACGGCGACCGCGACGACGAGCGCGAGGATGGGCGCGACGAGTTTCCACGGGAACGGCTTGCGTGGAGCTTCGATTCCGACGATGGTCGTCGCCGCAATCGTCTGGTCGGCGGCGGCAGGCACGATCGTCGTTGCCGCGGCCGTGCGCGCGGGCCGCGTGTGCCGTGCGTCGTGCACGTTGAACGCGTCCTGCACCGCGGCCGCGAATTCGGCGGCGTCGGCGTAGCGTTTGTCGGGATCTTTCTCCAGCGCGCGGAAGATCGCCTGCTTCACGGCTTCCGGAATCGGAATGCCCGGCGCGGTGACTTCGAAGGGGCGCGGCGGCTGGAAGAGATGTCCGCTGATGATCTCCTTCCAGTTCTCGCCGACGATCGGGTCTTCGTTCGTGAGCAGTTTGTAGAGCACGATGCCGAGGGAGTAGAGATCGCTGCGGCCGTCCAGCTCCCCGCCGAATTGTTCGGGCGAGGCGTAGTGCACCTTGCCGAGGAACTGGCCGGTCGCGGTCATCGACTGCCCGGCCTCGAGCGATTTGGAGATGCCGAGGTCGATCAGCTTCACGAACGGTTGCCCGTCGGCGGTCGTCATGAGGATCAGGTTGTCGGGCGAGATGTCGCGGTGGACGATGTGCTCGCAGTGCAGGTAATCGAGGGCGTCGAGCGTCTGCAGCGCGATCGCGCCGACCAGCGGCACGCTCAGCGGTCCCTTCGTCTGCAGCAGCTCGTTGAGATTCAGACCGTGCACGTACTCCATCACGATGTAGCCCGTGCCGTCGGCGCAGACCGCGAAGTCGTGCACGCCGGCGATGTGCGGATGGCGCAGATGCATGCCGCGCCGGGCCTCGTTGACGAAGCGCTCGCGCAATCCCTCGTTCGAGCTGAGATGCGCCTGCAGCGTCTTCACGATCTGCACCTCGCCGAGATCGCGGTGGCGCACTTTGTAGACGCAGCCCATCCCGCCCTCGCCGAGCTTGGCCAGGACGTCGAAGCGGCTTTCGATTTCGGGAAGGACGCTCATGTTTGACGGAGGAGAGCGGGCGTCTCGCCCGCCTCCCGGGGGCGGGCGGGACGCCCGCTCTCCTCGAAGGTTCTGCCCACCATCATCATCGCCGCTCGAACAAAAAGTCGACGCCGTCGTGGAAGGCCGACTGCAGCGGCGCGAACGTCGGCACCGCCGAGGTCACGGGTCCGGACGTCAGCGCGTTCACGACTTCGCGATGAATGCGCGAGGCGGGGAAGACGCCTTTCTGTTTGTCCAGCACGTCGATCAGCGTCGCGGTGAAGCGTGACTGGCCAGCGCCGTCCGTTCCCGAGGCGAGGGCGAGGCGGGCGCGTTTGCGCGCGGTGGTCTCGACGTACGTCTTCCACTGCGCCGGCGTCATCTTCTGCGGCTCGACCTGCGGCGTGCCGCGGGTGATGTCGCCGACGTACGACGCATCGGCGAGCACGAGGATGTGCCGCGCGGGGATGAGCGCGAGGCGGTCGCTCACTTCCTGGTTCGGCAGCCAGTTCGTTTTCGCGCTGTCGTCCGCCGCCGCGTCGGACGGGAGCCACCAGCCGCGCCGGTTGCGGAGATCGCGCTTGCCGTGACCGGCGTAGTAGACGACGAGGTTGTCGTTCTCCGCGAGGTTCTGGCTGAGCGTGTAGAGCGCCGAGAGCACTTTCGCGCGCGGGGCATTGAGGAGCAGCGTGACCTGGAATCCGTACTTGTCGCGCAGCAGCGCTTCCATCGCCCGCGCGTTCGATTCGGCCGACGCCACCGGCGACAGCGCGTCGTATTTGCCGTTGCCGATCACGAGCGCGTAGTAGCGCCCGAGCGTTCCGCTCTTCGGCTTCGGAAGCACGGCCGGCGTGACGGGCGTGATGGCCGCGCTGCGAATGCGTGCGACTTCCGCTTTCTGCGCGTCGGTCTTGCGTCGCTGCTCCTCGAGTTGCTGCTGTAATGCGCGCTCGCGCGTTTCATCGCGCTTGATCTGCTTTTTCGCGTCGTCGAGCTGCCGCTGCAGCGCCTCGATCTCCTGCTCGCGCAACGCCAGCTCCTCCGCCGCTTTCTGCAGCTCTTCGTACCTGGCGCTTTCGACGAACACGATGTTGCCCGGCAAACCGGTGGCCTGCCGATAGAGGTTGAAGGCCTTCGCCGAATCGGCGGGAACGCCGAGGCCTTTCTCGTACAAGGTTGCGAGGCTGAAGCTCGACGCGCTGTGTCCCTTTCCCGCCGCCTTCTGATACCAGCTCGCGGCGCTGGCGTAATCGGGCTCCGTGCCGAGCGCGCCCTCGTAGATCTTCCCGGCGTAATACTGCGCTTCGACGTTCCCCTTTTCCGCCTCCGCCAACCAGAACTTCAAAGAATTCGCGTAGTTGCCGCGGTCGTAGACCGTGTACTCGCCGCCGCGGATGCGGCAGACGTTTTCGGTCGTGCGGATGGGCGGCGGGGAGACGCTGTAGGTCCGCCCGCCGACGCGTTTGATCTTGTTCGGCAGACGGCAGTTGACGAGCTGCAAATCGTCGGGCGTCTGCGCGTACGCTGTTACCGACGCGAACAAGAAAAGCGCGATGAGAATCGGAACGCCGGCGTCCCCGCCGGCTGATCCGGCGGCGTCCCGCCGCCGGGGGCGCCGGGACGGCGCCCGGCCAGCCGGCGAGACGCCGGCGTTCCGGGGGGCTGGCGAACGTTGCGTAATCATCAGAAGGACTTCGTCACGATGAACTGAATCGTCCGGAACTTCAAATCGGATCGCAGCACGTCCTGCGTCGCCTCGATGTACGCCGACACGCCGTGCGCGAACGACGCCTGCAGGCCGGCGGCGATCTTTCCGTAGTTGGCGTCGGGCTGATCGAGCGGGATCGTGAACGACGTCCCGAGCTGATCGCGCAGGAAACGCGCGGTCACGAGACGCGCGCCGCTCTTGAACTCGTGAATCAGCTCCGCGCGGAAATTCGGCAGCAGCGTGCCGAAGGAGACCGGAATCGCCGACTTCACGCTCAGCGCGGCCGTGCCGGTGAGTGACTCGATCTCCTGTCCCTGCACGAACAGGATCAGCGGGCCGCTCCCTTCTTCGGTGAGATCGTCGATCTCCGCGCGCGACCAGGTGCCGGAGAGCGCGAAGTCGAAATCGGTGCGGCCGCGGTGCGCTTCGAAGCCGGTCACGCCCGCGAGCGCGAGGACGTCGGCGTCGTTCTCGCTCGTCGCGATCGACGTCGGCAGACCGGTGATCTCGACGACGTGCTCGGAGTCGTAGCTGTTGCGGCCGAGGGTGATGCTGCCGTCGAGATGCATGCCGTCGTAGCGCATTCCTTTGCCGGTGTCGCCGGTGTTGCGCGCGAAGATTCCCCCTCGGCTGGCATAAACCGACAGCGCGTAGCCGTCGACGTCGACCGAGCCGGCGTTCTGCGTGAGATCCGATTCGAGCTGCATCCAGTTGATCGACGCGCCGACGATCGTCTGGCCGAAGAGGCGATCGATGCCGGCCATGAGGCCGCGCGAGCTGAGATCGAATCCGAGCTCGCCCGGATGGGTCTTGCGCTCGCCGTCGCCGAGGTTGCCGGAGAGGAACGCCGACCAGCCGTTGTAGTCGTTGTCGTCGCTGCCGCCGGCGTCGGTTTGGACCGCGGCGACGTAGTCGCCGCTTTCGTCTACGTGTCGGAAAGCGGCGGCTGATGCCGCCGCAGTCCAAAGGGCGCCGAGCGGAATCGAGCGGCCGTGATAGTCGAGCGAGAGATCGGCGAAGGACAACCGCTGCACGCCGGTGCGAACGGCGGTGAGACGCGCGGCGATGCCGCCGGTGACGGCGGCGATCACTTCGGTGGCCACCTTCGATTGCGCGCCGGAATTCTGCGGCGCGACGCGCTCGAGCGTCGGCGTGAGCTCGGAGTCGGGCAGCGCGGCGAGTGCGCTGCATGCGCCGGCGAACGTGTTCTCGTTGCGCGCGCAGATCGTGTCGAGCGTGCGCGCGATCGGCACGGCCACGGGTCCCGTGGCGCGGTCGGCGAACCCGGTCGCCGCGCCGAGGGTGAACACGGCGATGAAGCC
>DATFHJ010000145.1:0-2700 GCA_035248585.1 Thermoanaerobaculia bacterium | reverse complement strand
CTACGGCGGGCGCGTCGATCGCCTCGATCTCCGCACGCAGCAGACGCGCCCCGTCGATCCGTCGCTCGCGCATCTCGCCGGCAACGAGCGCCGCACCTGGACGCTCCCTCTCGTGTTTTCCGTGCGCGATCCGCGCGTGCTCTATTTCGCGAACCAGCGCCTCCATCGCACCGACGACGGCGGCGAACACTGGACGATCATCAGTCCTGATTTGACGCGCGAGGATCCGGGCACGCCGCCGAATCTCGATCCGACGACCGCGGCGCTGCACCAGCAGACCGGCCCGCGCCGCGGCGTGATTTACACGATCGCGCCGTCGCGCACGGCCGATCGCGAGCTGTGGGCCGGCACCGATGACGGCTTGATCTGGCGCACGCGCGACGAAGGCGCGCATTGGCAGAACGTCACGCCCGCGGGACTCGGCGCGTGGTCGAAGGTCGGCATCCTCGACGCGTCGCATTTCGATTCCGAGACCGCGTACGCCGCCGTCGATCGCCATCGCCTCGACGACTTTCACCCGTACATCTACCGCACGCACGACGGCGGCAAGTCGTGGAAGCTGATTGTGAATGGCATCCCCGCGAATCACGCGGTGAACGTCGTGCGCGAAGACTCCGCGGTGAAAGGACTACTGTACGCGGGCACGGAGCGCGGCGTGTTCGTTTCGTTCGACGACGGCGAGGCGTGGCAGCCGCTGCAGATGAATCTGCCGGTGACGTCGGTGCGCGACATCGACGTGCACGGCAACGATCTCGTCATCGCCACGCACGGCCGCGGTTTCTGGATCATGGACGACGTGACGCCGCTGCGGCAGCGCGTCGCGCAGCGGCCGTTCCTCTTCACGCCCGCGGCCGCGGTGCGCGAGCGGACGGCCGGATTCACCGGCACGCCGATGCCGAAGGACGAGCCGCTGGCGGCCAATCCGCCGCAGGGCGCCTACATCGATTACGTGCTCGACGCCGCGGCGTCCGCCGTCACGTTGGAGATTCTCGACGCGAAGAACGCGCTGGTGCGCCGCTACAGCACCGCCGATCCGCCCCCTCCGCTCGACCCGGCAACGCTGCGCACCGGTCCCGAGTGGTTCTCGCTGCCCGTGTCATTGCAGACGACGCCGGGGATGCACCGCTTCGTCTGGCCGATCCGCCACGAAGGCCGGCGCGGCCGCTGGAGCGACGGTGTGTGGGCGCCGCCCGGCGAGTATCGCGTGCTGCTGACCGTCGACGGAAAACGCCTCGAGCAGACGTTGCGCATCGTTCCCGATCCGCGCGTGAAATTGCCGGAGTCGATCTATGGAGATCAATACACATTGGCGCTTCAGATCGATGCATTGCGGGCGAGCGTTGCGGCGGCCGTTACGGAGTCCGATGCGCTCCTCGACAAAACGAATGACGAAGCAGTGCGCGCGCGTATTCGCGAAGTGGCCGGCCCCAATCTGCAGTTCGGCTCGACGGCCGGTCCGAACGTTCCTCCGTCACCAGCGGCGCTACGCTTCCTGAACAGCGCCCTGGAAAATCTGCTGGATGCGGTCGACGGCGCGGACGCGGCGCCGAGCCCCGATGCGCGAGCCGGGTTCGCGCGGTTGCAGGAGGCCGCGCAACGCGCGCTGGCGTCGTGGAAAGAGCTTGCAGCCGCGCGAACGGCATCGAACAAGCAAGTGTTCTAGTGACAGGAATATGTTTCGCCGGGCTCGGCTTTGTGAGACATCGTTAGGAGACTTTCCGAAATGGCAACCGAAACGAATTCAATCCAGCAGGTCACCGACACCGATTTCGACAGCGTGATCAACGGCGGCAAGCCCGTGTTCGTCGACTTCTGGGCGCCGTGGTGCGGACCCTGCCGCATCATCGGCCCGATCGTCGAAGAGCTCGCTCCTTCGTACGAAGGCCGCGCGGTCATCACGAAGATGAACGTCGACGACAACCCGAACGTCGCCCAGCGCTTCGGCGTGACTTCCATCCCGACGCTGATGATGTTCAAGAACGGCAAGCTCGTCGACCGCATGATCGGCGCCGCGCCGAAAGGCGCGCTGCAGCAGTTCATCGACCGCAATCTGTAATCCCGCCTGACGGACTCGAGCCTTGGGGCTCGAGTCCGCTCCTCAATAGGCCGCGTTGTATCCGGTCACGACGTACTGTCCCTGCCGCCGGACCACGGTGACGATCAGACTTCCCCACGTGCCGGGACCATAGCCTTCACGCGAGACGCGGAACTCGACTCGGGACCCATCCGGCAAGTCCTTTCGTCCTAAGAGCGACCAATCGATCGGCCGATACTCGCGCTCGCGTGAGCAAACGTGCACGAGGTTCTCGCGATCGAGAAAGGCAAGCGTCTGCTCGCAGCGGCCGTCCCGGATGGCAGCGAGCGCTCGCGCCGCCGCGCGCTCCGGCGCCCGGTTCCGAAACGGGTTGCGCACGACGAAGAGCACGTCCGCCGGATCGATCGCGCCCGGTTCCCGGACCGCGATGACCGCAGGCCCGAACGGCAACAAGTGAATGAGGAGCAGCGGAACGACAACCGCGGCAACGACAACGCCGATGCCGCGGTTGCGAGACATCAGTCCTCCGCGATCACGATCACCCGATCCTCCGCGCCGAACGCGACGCTCGCGCTCTTCGGCGGGTTCACCTTGACGCCGTCGCCCGAGCCGTTGCCGGCAATGCGGTAGCCGATCGCCACTTCGCCGCGGCGGCGGGCCGCTTC
>DATFHJ010000144.1:0-12176 GCA_035248585.1 Thermoanaerobaculia bacterium | reverse complement strand
GTCGCTCGGGAGCCAGCGACGGTCGCTCGGGAGCCAGCGGCGGTCGCTCGGGGGCCAGCGCGGGTCGCTCGGGAGCCAGCGCCGATCGCTCGATTGCCAGCGCCGGGCTCTGAGCCTCTGACGCTAGGACCCGATGAGCCTCTGAATCTCGTCCACCGCGTCCGCCTTGTCGATCACATGCAGCCCCGCGCCGATGCGGCGCTGCACGCCGTCGCGGTCGTTGCTGGTCATGAAGATCACGTTCGCCAGCTCTTCGCCGTTCTCCTCGCGCAGGTAGGTGAGCACGCCGTAGCCGCTGTGGCGCGGGACGTCGGCGTCGATGACGATCGCGGCGTAGTCGCTGGCCTCCAGCTTCTCGATCGCGTCCCAGCCGTCCGTCGCGCAGTCGCAGTTGAACTTCGCTTCTATCTCGCGGCAGATGACGGGGTTGTCCTCGACGACGAGGATCTTGTCCTCTCTTCCCATGTTGGCAATCTATGGTCGAGGCGTGCGCCCAGGCAAGCGCAGCCGTGATACAAATCCATTTATGCTGAAATTACTGCTCGTTGCCTGGATCGCCTACGGTCCGTCCGGCCCCATCGCCCGCACGATCGTCAAGACCGACGAATGCCCGTCGATCGTCATCGACGGCGCGCCGGTGAAGATGCGCGTGCACTCGCAGAAGAGCGTCCAGTATCCCGTGACCGTCTGCGAGGCCGATCTCGCGGCCACGGTGAGATCGGCGTCGATCGACGGCAAAGAGCTGCCGGTGAAGAAGCTGGATCGCGCCGAAAAAGTCGCGATCCTCGGCGATACCGGCTGCCGTATGCGCACCGCGAGCGGCCAGTATCCGGCGCAGAACCAGGGCTGCGTGCCGGCGACGTGGCCGTTCCAGCAGGTGGCCGACACGATCGCGAAGTGGGACCCCGACGTGATCCTGCACGTCGGCGATTACTACTACCGCGAGGCGGCGTGCAAGGGATTGAACTGCGTGAAAGCGCCGTACAACTGGAATCGCTGGAACGCCGACTTCTTCGCGCCCGCGGCGAAGCTGCTGCCGAACGCGCCGTGGATTTTCGTGCGCGGCAATCATGAGGAATGCTCGCGCGCGGCCGAAGGGTGGGTGCGCTTTCTCGAGCCGCGCAACTACGTCTGGGAAAACACGAAGACGTGCACGTCGAATCTGACCTATACGCCGCCGTATGTCGTCAACGCCGGCCCGCTGAGCGTCGCCGTCGTCGATTCATCTTCCGCGTCGGATAGCCTGAATCAATCGCAGGTCCCGATCTACGCCGGCCAGCTCGCGACGCTGTCGAAGACGAAGCCCGGCACGTGGCTGACCGAGCATCATCCGTATTGGGCCGTCAGCGGCAGCGAAGAGGACAGCGACACGATGGCCGCGGCCTTCGCGCAGTCGCCGATTCCGCAGCTCGGCGGCATCTTCGCCGGCCACATTCATCTGCTGGAAATCCTCACGTTCACGAATCAAACGATCCCCCAATTCGTCGTCGGCAACGGCGGCACCGCGCTCGATTCCCCGGTGAAGGCGTCTCCCGGCGAGTCCCTCGGCGACCGCACCCTCGCCACGTTCTATCAGGACGACGACTTCGGCTTCATCGCCGCGACGCGGAATGGGGAGAAGTGGACGTTTGAGGTGCGGGATAAGAACGGGAAGGTGAAGTGGCCGTAGGCCGTGAAGCGGCCGTAGGCCATCCCGAGCGTGAGCGAGGGATCTGGATGGGTGGGGGCTGCGTGTTCTTCTGCGCCCGCCCGCCCGGACCCCTCGCTTTGCTCGGGGTGATGCGCTTTTAGCGCATCACCTTAGCCACCCGCGCCAGCAGCACGCTGTTCTTCACCGGCTTGCGGATGAAATCCGCGGCGCCGATTTCGAAGGCTTTCACTTCGATCTCTTCGCCGGGGAGGCCGGAGATGAAGATGGTGGGGACGTCGATGCCTTTTTCATTGAGGGCTTCGAAGACTTTGTGGCCGTCGATGAAGGGGAGGTCGACGTCGAGGAGCATGAGGTCGACGTGCTCGCGGCCGATCAGCATCAGGGCCTCGGCGCCGTCCTTCGCCAGGAGCACGCTGTAGCCTGCGCTCTTGAGCAGCGCGTTGGTGAGCTCGCGATTGAGCACGTTGTCTTCGACCACCAGCACCGTCTTGCGTTTCTCCTGCGAGGTTTCTTCCTCGGGCGTGGTGCGGCGGCGGCGCAGCGCGAGCACTTCCTGCTGCAGCGACTTCGTCTCCGCATCGGGCTCGACGTTCAGCTCGCGCCGCAGCACTTTCGCGCAGGCGTCGAACTGCTGCAGCGCGTTGGCGAGGTCGCCGCTGCGGATGTAGAGGCGCATCAGCTGGCGATGCATCGTCTCCTGCAGCGGATCGAGGCGCAGCGACTGCTGGGCGACGTTGACCGCTTCATCGATGGCCTCGTTGCGCGCCAGGATCTCGGTCAACTGGCTGTGCGCGCGGAGGGCGAGGCGGTGCAGGCGATCGCGCTCGGCGATCACCCACTGATCGAATTTCTCTTCGTCGAGCTGGAAGCCTTCCAGGAAATCGCCGCCGTACAGCCGCGTCGCGGGATCGAGCGCCTCCGCGGTTCCGGCGCTGATCAGCGACTCGAACTCCACGACGTCGACGCGCACCGCGGCCGGATCGAGCGAAAGGAAATCGCCTTCTTCGATGAGGATCCGCTTCGGCGAGATATTCGAGAGTTCTTTGCGCAGCGTCGACAGCGTCTGCCGCAGGCTCTGGCGCGCCTGCTCGGGCGCGGTGCTGCTCCAGAGCAGCGAAGCCATCTTGTCGCGCGACACCATCTGCGCCGGCTTCACGCCGAGGTACGCGAGCATGGCTTGCGATTTCTTTGCGGAGATGCCGAGCAGCGCACCCTCTTCCGATCGCAGCCGGAAGTCCCCCAGCAACTCCAGGTTGAGAACTGACATTACGAGCAGCGGGATTATAGGCGCACAGCCGACTCCAGCGCCGCGACGCGACGCTCGAGCGACTCGATGCGGTCGCGCAATTGCTCGAAGAGCAGGCTCACATCGACCGCCGTCCGGCGCGTTTCTCCACCGTGACTCTCGTTCATGAACATGGTGATGCCCTCGGCGGTCAGCCGCGCTGGGATCCGCACGTCTCCTTCAATCGTGACGCCGCCCGGATAATCCTGGCCGAAGTTGATGACCAATTCATCGCTGAAACCGTGCACCAGAGCGCGCCGCAGCGATCCGCCCTTGGCCGTCCGCCTCGGCGCGTGGTCGATCACCAGGTCGGGCCCCTCGATTCGAAACTGGTTGCCGGTGGCCGTCACCACCTCATCGTCGAGAATCAGGTCGCCTGTCATAGATCCTTCCTTTCGTCGTCGGCTTCGTAGTGTTTGAAGAACAGTTGATTCTCGCGAGGGGGGATGAGTCCGATCATCTGCACGTGAAGCTGTCCTCCGATGCCGGGTGCGCGGCCGTCGGCGTTCCATAGCGCGAGCCCTTCGAGCTCCTGGATTGGCCTGCCGGCGAGCTCGCGCGCGAGCAGGAATCCAACCAGGCCGCCGAGCACAGCTCCGCCCAGGCCGCCGAGGCTGAGACTCCAGCCAACCGCGGCGCCGATGAACGCGCCGATCCCGCGTGCGGCGGTTTGCACTATTGGGGGTAAGAATTTTTTGTAGTCGACGAGCGTGTGCAGGACGCGCCGCCCCGTGATCATGTCGAAGCCCATGATGCCGCCGTCCTGTTCGTCCGACAGCAAATAGAGGTGGCCGAGCGGCGAGAAGGCGCCGCCCTGAATGCTCCTGATCTCGAGCGGTCGTCCCTCTTCGTCAAACAGTGGGATCGTTCCGACGGGGATGACCGACATCAGGAAAGGGCGATACACGCGAAGCTCGCCGGCGGTGAACTCCGAGCTGTAAACCAGCCCATTCTTCGGATTGACCGCGCACCATGGACACTCTTTCCGGTCAGGAAGCTCCTTCGTTGCGAGAAGGGTCAGATTCGTGTTGTAGGTCGCGATGCCGGGCTTCCCCTCATTGCGCTCCAGCGGTACGTAAAGCACGCCCGCATGCACGTCGAGATCGCCGAAGTGCTCGAAGTCATCAGGCAAGGGCTCCACCGGAAATCCTTCGATCGAGGTATTGAGATCGTGTGAAAGCGGCACCTTGTGGAGGCGGGACTCCTGGGTGATGTACCAGTGCGTGTCATCGGCGGCGACGCCGTTCAGTTTGTGCGTCCATCCCGGCGTTGCATCGTGCGGATAGTCGGCCGGCGTACGCCGCGTGGGCTGCAAACGCGCCGGCCACGATAGAGACGCGATCAGGCCGCGCACGCCGCGATCGGGAAAGGCCTCGGGGTGCTCGGCGTAGAAGCGATTCCGGGCGCCTCGCAGGGAACGCAGCGGCAGCGACGGAAACCGCGCGGCCCACGCCGTGCGAAGACTCACCTGCCTACCCCGCGGCTTCGATCGGTATCGACTCCTCGCCGAGGAAGGCGCGGATCTCGTCGATGCGCGCTTCGACGTCCGCTTCGCCGGCTTCGATGAGCCGCTTCATGTACGGTCCTTCGAAGGTCAACATCGAGACCAGATCGCTCGACTGGGTCTCGCGTCCGCCGAGGGCGTGCACCATCAGCTTCAGTTTGCGCGGCAGCAGCTTCCCGTATTCGGAGGCGAGCTTGCCGAGGTCGATCGATGGGCGCAGCACGAGCAGGTCGATCGGCTTGAGCCCGCCGCGCTCTTCGGGCCGCATTTTGCGGAGCATGGCGTTCATCCGCTCCATGCGCGCGACGTCTTCGTCGATCTGATCGAGGAAGATGGCGTTGACGAGCTGATTGAGAATCTGCGCCGCCGGCGGGTATCCCGACACCAGCGGCATCGAGGCCTCGGCGGAAGTCCGCTGATAGCCGGTCGACATGGCGATGATGCGCGACGCGCCGAGGTGCACGGCGGAGGAGAGGGGCGCCGCGAGACGGATGCCGCCGTCGCCGTGCCACTCGTTGCCGATCCGCGCGGCCGGGAAGACGAACGGCAGCGCCGACGACGCCATCACGTGCTCGATGGTGAAGCGTGTCGGCTCCGTGCGGCGATTCGGACCTTCGTGGATGTCGAAATAGCGGCCCTGCACCCAGCGCACGGTCTGGCCCGTCATGTAATCGAGCGTCATCAGCGCGAGCGAGGTGAGATTGCCGGAGCGGATGTTCTGTTCGATGCCGGGGATCGGAGACCGCGACGGCACGCCGAGCGCGCCGCTCAGCAGTTTGCGCAGCGGATTCGTATCCAGCATTCCATGCGGTTGTTTTCTCGACCGCCGCGGCCGGAACGGGATGAGCGCCTTCCAGTCGAAGTTGTAGATCGTGCCGCAGGTGAGGGCGAGCCAGAGCTGCTCGAGGCGTTGCGTCTTTTCGGCGAGCGAGCCCTGCGCCGCGGCGAGATAGATGGCGTTGATCGCGCCGGCGGAGACGCCGGTGATGATGTCGATGCGCAGCTCGGGGAAATGCTGGGAGATGCCTTTGAGCAGGCCGACCTGATACGCCGCGCGAGCCCCGCCGCCCGTCAACATCACGGCCAGCTCGTTCCTTGCGTCCGGCGCAAAAGTCGCCAAGGTCATACGGCTGAGGCTATTGCGAAGGGTTTGCCAAAACCGTGGAGCGGCGGGCTTTAGCCCGCCGAGGAAAACCGGCGGGCTAAAGCCCGCCGCTCCACAGGTCATAATGAAAGCCATGAACCGCATCGCCATCGTCGGAGGGGGGATCAACGGGGCGGGGGTGGCGTGGGAGCTGGCGCGGCGGGCTTACGACGTCACGTTGTTCGAGAAGGGGATTTGCGGGGCGCAGACGTCTTCGGCGACGACGAAGATGATTCACGGCGGGCTGCGCTATCTCGAGCATCTGCAGTTCGGGCTCGTGCGCGAGTCGCTGCGCGAGCGGGCTTGGCTGCTCGAGCGCATTCCGCAGCTCGTTAGGCAGCTCGAGATCCTGATCCCGATGTACGACGACAGTCCACGCAGCCGGCCGATGGTGAAGCTCGGGCTGCTGCTGTACGACGCGCTCGCGGGATCCGCAAACATCGGCAAACACAGTTTCCTCGACGAGCAAACCGCGCTCGAGCGTGTGCCGCTCGTGTCCGACGGTCTCCGCGGCGCGTTTTCGTATTGGGACGCGCAGGTCGACGACTACGCGCTCGTGCGCACCGTCGTCGCCTCGGCGATCGGCGACGGTGCGACCGTGCGCGAGGAGACGCAGGTCGACGACATCGAGCGCGACGGCGAGGAGTGGGTCATCCGCACGAATCACGGCGACGAGTCGCGCTTCGATCTCGTCGTCAACGCCGCCGGCCCGTGGATGAACGAGCTGCTGCGCCGCAACGGGATCGAGGCGGCGTACACGCTCTCGCTCGTGCGCGGCACGCACATCGTGCTCGATCACCGCATCGCCGACTGCGGCCTGCTCCTGCAGTCGTCGACCGATCATCGCGTCTTTTTCGTGCTGCCATGGAAGGAGACGACGCTCGTCGGGACCACCGAGGTGCTGCAGACCGAGCCGCCGGATCTCGTCCATCCGACCGACGAGGAGATCGACTATCTCATCCGCCGCTACAACCGCTACTTCCGCGACGCCATCCGGCACGCCGACATCGCCTCGGCGTTCGCGGGCGTGCGTCCGCTGGTCGGACGGGCGTCGAACCCGAGCGCGATCGACCGCGATTTCCGCGTGCTTCGCGAGGGAAATCTCATCAACGTCTTCGGCGGCAAGATGACGACGTTCATGGCCCTGGCGCGCAAAGTGGCGATGCGCGCCGACAACTATTTCGGCCACACCCGCGATGCGCGCGAGCCGGTCTTCGCGACTTCGTTAGAATCCGTCGCATGACGTTCATCCCCACGCTCGATACCGATAGCAAACACCGCCCGCGCATCCCGCGCGCGCTCGATCCCGTCGAGCTCCGCGTCCTCGGCTCGCTGATGGAGAAGCAGCTCGCGACGCCGGAGTACTACCCGCTGACGCTCAACGCGCTCGTCGCCGCATGCAATCAGAAGTCGAATCGCGAGCCGGTGATGGAGCTGTCGGAGTCCGAGGTGCAGCGCGCGCTGGACCGGCTGCAGGATGAGAAGCTCGTGTGGCGGGTGATGGGCGGCCGCGCCGTGCGCTTCGATCACAACCTCGACAGCGTGTGGCATCTCGACCGCCGGGAGAAGGCGCTGCTCACGCTCCTCTTCCTGCGCGGACCGCAAACCGCGGGCGAGCTGCGCGGGCGCAGCGATCGCCTGCACACGTTCGAGACCGTGAACGAAGTCGAGGACCTGCTCCGCGAAATGGCCGCGCACAGCGAGCCGCTCGTGAAACAACTCGCGCGCCGGCCGGGCCAGAAGGAAGAGCGCTGGGCGCACCTCGCGGGCGGGGCGGTCATCGAAGAAGCCGGGCCTGCACCCGAGGTCGAGACCCGGGGCGAGCCGCTATCGATGCGCGTGCAGCGGTTGGAAGACACCGTCGCGCAACTGGCGAACGAGCTGCGGGAGTTGAAGGCGAAGTTGGGGGAGTAGTTGCCCAGTCGCCCGGTCACCCGGTCGCCCAGCACCGGGAGACTGGGAAACCGGGAGACTGGGAAACCATCAAATCCGCCCGCTCTTGATCCTCACGAACGCATAGATCGCCTGCGGCTTGTGGCCGTACTGCGCCGGCAGCTCGTGCGATTGCGTGTGATAGTCGATGTTCACGCCGGCGCCGGCGCGGAAGCGGTCGGCGGCGATGAAGTCGAAGATGTAGCCGACGGCAAAGTGCGTGGTCTGCTCCGTCGTGGGCGAGGTGATCGTGCTCGGGAATCCGGACGGGCGATCGACCCACTCCGCGCGGCCGGTGACGGTGTTGCGTCCGCCGCGGAACGCGAGCTCGAATCCGTACGCGGTCTGAGCCGGCTCGCCGTCGCGCTCGCGGCGCGTGTAGAGCGCCGTCGCCGCGGCGTGATCGGTTCCGAACGAAACCGACGCGGTCGAAATCTTGCGCTCCGCCGCGTCCTCGCCGAGGGTGCCGCGGGAAACTTGAATGGCGAAGTTTGGGGAGGGCGTGATGGTGATGCGCGCGGAGCTCGAGTCGATGTCGCCGTCGTCGATCTCCGTATGATCGCCGAACGTCACCGCCTCGTGGAACACGCTAGCCTCGAGCGTGATCAGCCGCGTCGCGAGCCCCGCCGTCACGACGCTCGTCGCGTCATGAAACGGCTCCTGCACGTCGTACGCGAACGGCGCCTCGGCGAGGTCGCTGCCGGAGGCGCGCAACGCGAACGGCGCGGCGCCGAGCGCCGGATCGCCGACCAGCGCGCCATACACCGAGATCATCATCGAGTCGCTGAAGCGAAAGCCCGCGTGCAGCGCGGCCTCGCCGATCAGATCGTGCGGCCGCATCCGGTCGACGAGCGGCCCGCCCGATTCCGCCGACACGTACTGCAGCATCTGCGGATAGCCGTCGTCGTCGGAGATCGTGTACGGCTCGAGCGACGCGCGCCCGCGCGCCAGCAGGAACCCGCGGCCGAACGTCCGCTGCGCGCCGATCGTGATCCAGTTCGTCGAAAACGTCTCGTTGCGCTGCTCTTCCGGCCCGGTCTCGCTGACGTACGTCAGGTGCGCGTTGAAGCCGTGAAAGATCGTCCAGCCGCCGCTGCCGGACGTCACCCACGGCGACGGCCCGAGAGCCGGCGTCGTGCCGGAGACATTCCGCAGCGGATCGACCTGCGCGAATACGGGAATGGCGAAGAGGAAGAGGGCGAGCGTCAGGCGCTTCGTCATGCGCCGCGCATTGTGCAACAGATGCGCCCGTTTCCAACGCGTAACCGTCCGCACGCCGCGAACGCGTGCATACTCTCCCCATGCGCAAAACCATCGCGGTGCTCCTCCTGCTGGCGATCCCTGCGCTCGCGCAGGTGCGCGAGTCGATCGAAGTGAACGTGCTGGAGCTCGACGTCGCGGTGCTCGATCGCAGCGGGAAGCCGGTCGACGGGTTGACGGGCGCGAATTTCGAAGTGCAGATCGGCAAGCGCGCCGTCGACGTCACGAACTTCTATGCCGTGCAGCGCGGCGCGATCGTCGAACCGGCTCCGGTACAGCAGGCCGTGGGGACGGCGGAGCCGAAGGCGCTCGCCCAGGAAACGATGCTGCCGACGACGGTCGTGATCGTCATCGACGACACGCGCCTCACGCAGCGCGGCAAAGAGCGCGCGCTCGCGGCGCTGAAGGACTACGTCGGCGCGAACCTCGGTCCGACGACGTCGGCGATGGTGGTGCGCTGGAACGGCGGCCTCGACATCCGCACGCGTCCCACCGAGCGCGCGGGACAGATCGTCAAAGAGCTCGACCGCATGGCCAACGAGCCGGCCATGATGAACGACTCCGAGCGCCGGCTGATCCTGAAGACGATCGACGAGGCCATGACCGGCGTCACCGGAAACAAGTACATGCACGCGATCCAGAACGCGCGGATCATGCTCATCGGCTATGCCGATCGCGAGCTGCGCGAGACGGAAAAGACGATCAAGGCGCTGAAGGAGGTCACGAAGCTCGCCAGCGCGTTCGAAGGCCGCAAGTCGCTGCTCTACATCTCCGAGGGCCTGCCGCTCCAGCCGGCCTCGGACATCTTCGAATACTGGGAGCGGATGACGCGCGAGCAGGCCGTGCACGGCATGACCGCGTGGATGCAGGACGGCATCGCCAAGGACAATCACTTCTCCACCGATCCGATGCGCTACGACTGCACGCAGCGGTATCGCGAGCTGTCGCAGCAGGCGCAGGCGATGAACGTGAACTTCTACGCCATCGACGTGCGGGGACTGCGCGGATTCGCCACGCCCGGCGTCGAGCAGGCGACCCGCATCACGCAGATCAGCACGCTCAATTACATCGCCAACCTGAATGACGGCATCCGCATGGTCGCGAATGAAACGGGCGGACGCTTCATCGGCAACGAGAACGATCTCGGCCACGCGATCTCCGTCGTCTCGGAGCAGTTCAACACCTATTACTCCCTCGGCGTACGCGCTGCGAAGTCGACGCGGATGGAGCGCGTCACGGTGAAAGTGAAAGGGCGGCCGGAGCTGCGCGTGATGATGGCGCGGCATCGCCGGCCGCTGACGCGCGAGGAGCGGATCGAGCGCGACGTCCGCTCGCGGCTCTATCTCGCGCGCGCGGAGAATCCTCTCGATGCGCGCGTCTCCGTCGGCGGGCCGCGTGCGGCGGGCGCGCAATGCGTCGTCCCGCTGCGTGTCGACGTCGCCCGCGCGCAGAAGGCGATCGACCTCTACGTCGCGCTGCTCGACGAGCGCCAGCAGGAATCCGAGGTGCAGTCGGCGAACATCCGCGCCGCCGACCGCGGAATTACGCATACGATGTCGCTCGGACTCAAGCCGGGCAAGTACGTGCTGTCTCTTGCGGTAGCGGATCAGGGCACAGGGGAGACGAGCTATGTGCAGCATCAGATCGACGCGAGCGGGTGCCGTTAGCGCGGCGCTCTTTTTTCTCGCCGTTTCCGCGGTTGCGCAGGTCAGCGAAACGATCGACGTGCGCGTGCTCGAGCTCGAAGTGGCCGTGCTCGACCGCGACGGAAAGCCCGTCGAGAATCTGACGCGCGAAGATTTCGAGGTCTCGCTCGCGAACAAGCGCGTGAACGTCACGAACTTCTACGCCGTCCGCCGCGGCGCGGTCGTCGACGAGGCGGAGCGCTCGCAAGCGAAGGACGAGGTCAAAGTCGAGACCACGATCCCGACGAGTCTCCTCATTCTGATCGACGACACGCGCCTCGGGCAGCACGCGAAAAAACGCGCGCTCGATGGGCTGCGCGAGTTCGTCAAGTCCAACATCGGACCCGACACCACCGCGTTGCTCGCGCGCTGGAACGGCGGAAATCTCGACGTGCTGACCCGGCCGACGGAAAAGCCGGGACTCCTGCTCGCGGAGATCGATCGGCTGGCCGGCGTCGCGGTGCAGTTCCGGGATTCCGAGCGCCGCCGGCTGATGCAGGAGATCGACAACGTGGCCACGACGCCGGCCGAGAAAGAGCCGGTCCCGAATCCGGATCAGCTGCGAAACGAGTTGATGGCCTATGCGGAGCGCGAGGCGAGCGAAGTGGAGCGAACGATCAAGGCGCTGCGCGAAGCCGTGCAGCTCGCGTCGGCGTTCGACGGGCGCCGCGCCGTTCTGTACGTCTCCGAAGGATTGCCGATGTCGGGCGCCGCGGAGCTGTTCGACTACTGGAACAAAGTGACGACGGTCTCGAATCCGGCGATCAACCCGGCGGTCACGGCACTCATGCGCGAGGCGCTGCATCCGCTCGATTCCGCGCGCGCCGATCGCTCGCAACGCTTTCGCGAGCTGGCGAAAGAAGCGCAGCGCGCGAACGTCCTGTTTCATGCGCTCGATGCCGGCGGACTGCGCGCGAACGATCTCTCCGGCGTCGACGCACCGCTGTCGCTGGCGAGGCTCGATCCGATGCTGTTCCGCGGAAACGCGCAGGATGGCATCCGGTTCGTCGCGAAAGAGACCGGAGGACGATTCATCGCCAACGAGAATGACCTCGGCCGCGCGCTGCTGGTGATGTCCGAGCAGTACATGACGTATTACTCGCTCGGCGTGAGCGCGCCGCCGTCGACGCGCCTGACGAAGGTGAGCGTGAAGGTGAAAAACCGTCCGCAACTGCGCGTCGTGACCGCGCGCTACCGGCGTGCGCTGACGCGCGAGGAGGACCTCGAGCGCTCCGTGCGCACGCATCTCTACACGCGCGCGGCCGAGAATCCGCTCGGCGTGACCCTCGGCGTCGGCGCGCCCGCGAAGCAGGGCGAGAAGTGCAGCGTGCCGTTCAGCATCCGCCCTCGCGCCGGCACGATCTGGTTCGCGCTGCTCGACGAGCGCATGCAGGAATCCGCCGTCCGCCAGTCCGCCGATCCCAACATCGCCATCGGCGTGCGCCCGGGCAAGTACGTGTTGTCCGTGGCGGTCGTGGCGGAGTCGGGCGAGACGAGCTATTTGCAGCAGGACATCGAGTGCCGCTGACAGCTTCGCTGCGCGGCCGAAACACCTACGGAACGCCGCCGTCTCGGCGGCTGGTCAGGCGGCGTCCTCGCCGCCTTCCGTAGAACGCAGGCGCGGGACGCCTGCGGGCCAGCCGGCGAGGACGCCGGCGTTCCGCTCAACGTCCCCCTAACGCGTCTCCCGCCCCACCGGGTAGAGCCGCGCGCGC
>DATFHJ010000143.1:0-9402 GCA_035248585.1 Thermoanaerobaculia bacterium | reverse complement strand
AATGACTCTTCGGCGAAGGGCAGCGATGTCCCGCGCCGCGTGATCGACCGCATCGGCGGCGCTCGGGTCTACCCGCGCGACGACAGCGGCTCGTCGACGCGCGACAGCGGTTCGCGCGATCGCGGCTCCAAGGACAGCGGTTCCCGCGACAGCGGCTCGCGCGATCGCAGCCCCTCGCGCGACAGCGGTTCGTCGCGCGACAGCGGCTCGTCCACGCGCGGCAGCGACAGCGGCCGCTCCAGCCAGCCGAGCTCTCCGCCGCCGCAGCGCAGCAACGACAGCGGCGGCAATCGCGAGAGCGGCGGCCGTATCAAGCGCGACCAGTAAGAGAGAGGGCAGATTGCAGAGGGCAGAGGGCAGAAATGCTCTCTGCCTTTTTCTTTTCTGCCCTCCGCCCTCCGCCCTTCTGCCCTCCGCCCTCCTTTACAATCGCCCCCGCGAATGTCTCTGCCTCTCTTCTTCGCCCTCTACTGTCTCGAGGCAGGCCTGTTCTTCGCGATCGTTCCGTGGACGCGGGTCTGGATGGTGAATCCGTGGCTGCACGCCAGCCCGGCCGTGGCGCTTTGGGCCGACAATCCCTACATGCGGGGATTCATCTCCGGCTTCGGCGTCATTCATCTGCTCGTCGGCGTGCGCGATCTGCTGCGCGTGATCCGTGAGCGGCGGAGCAACGCGCCATGAGGCGGACGCGCCTCCTCGTCCCGCTGCTGTTGAGCGTCAGCCTCTTCTCGCTCTTCGTCTTCGTCAAGAACAACAAGTCGCTCACCGACGACCTCAAGCTCCAGCACCAGCCGGTTCTCAATTTCCTGCAGTTCGTCGCGCTGCTCCCCGTCATCTTCCTCATCGTCCGGGCCATCGATCTCCTCGCCTTCGATGTCATCTCCCGCCGCCGCAAAGTGCGCGCGCCGGTGCTGCTGCGCGAGATCGTTTCCATCATTCTCTTCGGGATCCTGCTGGCGTGGGCCATCTCCGCCATCTTCGGCGGCGGCAAGATCGCGGCCTTCCTCGCGACCGGCACGGTCCTCGCCGCGGTCCTCGGTCTCGCGCTGCAGGAGACGCTCGGCAATCTCTTCGCCGGCATCGCCCTCAGTCTCGAGGATGCCTTCGAAGTCGGCGACGTGGTCCGCACCGGCGAGATCCTGGGCGTCGTCGAATCCGTGCGCTGGCGCGGCACGCATCTCCGCACGTTCAACAACAATCTCCTCATCGTCCCGAACTCGCACCTCGCGCGCGAGCGCCTGGAGGTCTTTCCGCGCAACAACCTCAATGCGCGCATTCTGCAGGTCGGCGTCGACTACAACGTGCCGCCGGCGACGGTGATCTCGGTGCTCACGCAGGCGGCCACGAACGTCGACGGCGTGTCGCGCGACGTGCCGTGCTTCGCGCGGGTGGGCGGCTTCGGCGACTCGGCGGTGACGTACGAAATCAAGTACTTCACGCACGACTACTCGCAGCGCGACCGCATCGACGCCGACATCCGCAAGGCGCTCTGGTACGCGTTCCGCCGCAACGGGATCTCGATCCCGTATCCGATTCGCGTGCACCAGCGCTACGCGCCGCCGGAAGCGAAAGCGCACCCCGAAGGCGTGGAGATCGTGGAGCGGCTGCAGAACATCGACATCCTCTCGCCGCTGCCGCACGAGGCACTCGAGTCGATCGCCGCCGCGGCGCGGCTGCACGTCTACTCGAAAGGCGAGACGATCATCCGCCAGGGCGCCGCCGGCGACTCGATGTTCATCGTGCACAAAGGCCGGGTCGCCGTGCGCGTCGGCGGAGAAGAAGTCGCGCAGCTCGGCGAAGGCGAGTTCTTCGGGGAGATGGCGCTGCTGACCGGCGAGGCCCGCGCCGCGGATGTCATCGCGCTCACCGACGTCGTCGCCGTCGAGATCACGAAAGCGGCACTGCAGCCGGTGCTGCACGACTACGCCGATCTCGCGGAGTCGATCTCGGCGAAGGTGATGTCGCGCCGCGACGCCCTCGACTCGCTGCGAGACGACGCGCGCGAGGAAGCGCAGACGTCGATCCTGTCGCGGATTCGCTCCTACTTCGGCCTATGAAGCGCCTGCTCATCGTCGAAGATAAGGAGTCGCTCGCGAACATGCTGCGCGAGTCGGTCGAAGCCGACGGCTTCGAGGCGGACGTCGCGTCTTCGGGCAGCGAAGCGATCCGCTGGCTCGCCGAGGGGCGGCGTTACGTCGCGGTGCTGACCGATCTGCGGCTGCCGGGCGCGGATGGGATCGCGGTGCTGCGGCAGGCGAAGGAGAACGATCCCGATTGCCCGGTGATCGTGATGACGGCCTTCGGGACGATCGAGAACGCGGTCGAGGCGATGAAGCTCGGCGCGCACGATTTCATCCAGAAGCCGGTCGACGTCGATCACCTCTCGCTCCTGCTGCGCCGCTGCCGCGAGCATCGCGAGCTGCGCTACGAGAACCTGCTGCTGAAGGAAGAGTTTCAGAAGCGCTATCGCCTGCCGGCGATCATCGGTGACTCGCCGCCGATCGTCGAAGTCTCGAACGCGATCCAGCGTGTCGCCCAAACCGATTCGACGGTGCTGCTGCAGGGCGAGTCGGGCACGGGCAAGGAGCTGTTCGCGCGCGCGATCCATCAGCTCTCGCCCCGCCGCGACCGCCCGTTCGTGGCCATCAACTGCGCGGCGATTCCGGAGACGTTGATTGAAAACGAATTGTTCGGCCACGAGAAAGGCGCGTTCACCGGCGCGACCGGCCGCCAGCTCGGCAAGTTCGAGCTCGCGGACCTCGGCACGATCTTCCTCGACGAGATCGGCGAGCTCGGGTTCAACGTGCAGTCGAAGATTCTGCGCGTGCTGCAGGAGCGGCGCTTCGAGCGCATCGGCGGCACGGCCGCCATCGACGTCGACGTGCGCGTGATCTGCGCGTCGAACCGCAATCTCGAAGAGGCGGTGAAGGGCGGCGCGTTCCGTGAGGACCTCTTCTTCCGCATCAACGTCTTTCCCGTCACGATTCCGCCGCTGCGCGTGCGGCGCCCCGACATCGACGCGCTGGCCGATTTCTTCATCGCCCGCTTCGCACGCGAGCTGAACCGCCCCGGATTGAAGATCACCGACGACGCGCGCGCGGCTCTCCGCGCCTACGATTGGCCGGGCAACATCCGTGAGCTGCAAAACTGCATCGAGCGCGCGTCGATCCTCTGCGACCGCAACACCATCGAGGTCCGCGACCTCGGCATCGCCTCATGACCATCCCGACTTCGAAAGACGTGATCGCCTTTCTCAACGAGCGCCTCGCCGCGCGCGGCCTGCCGTATCGCGTCGACTCGATCGACGTGCTGCCGTACCCGAATCCGATGTGGCTCTCGAACTGGAACGTGCCGCAGCTCGCGGACCTGCCGGAAAGCGAGATCATTGACGAGGAGATTCGCGAGGCGCGCTGGCAGTTCCCGCAAGTCCTCGAGGAGTACTGAAGACGGCGTCGCTGCCGAAGCGGCGCAGCGGCACGAGCTTCTGCAGCATCGGCGCGAGCGCGGCTTTCCGCTCCGCCGTGAGCCGCTGCTCGTGCACGATCACGATCGCGGCGCCGCTCTCGATCGCCTTCGCGAGAAACGCGTCGTCGTATTCGAGCTTGTCTTCTTTCTCTCGCAGGAACTTGTGATGCGGCGGCTCCCAGCCCGAGCCGCCGTTGAGGATCGGCACGCGATGGACGGTGTTGGCGAGGATGTATTCGTACGGTACGCCGTGCGCGATGATCGGGAGCTCGAGCACGGGGCCGGGCTTGGCTTGCGCGAGCCAGTGGTAGACGGGGGCGGTCTTTGGGTCGAGGTGGTCCCAGCGAATGCGCGGTAGGACTTCCAGGACGGATAGGACGAGTAGGACGATCAGGACGGGCTTGCGTTGTTTGGCGGCGCCGATCGCGGCCCAGAGGGCGAGGCCCATGAGGACGATGATTGCCCACCGCGCGGGCGTGCGCGTGGCGTGGAAGGGGGTGAAGACGCGGAAGAGGAACGGGTGGAGAAATGCGTTCCAGCCGAGGGACGCGACGAAGCCGACGACGATCCAGAGCGTGGCCGCGTGTTCTTCGCGTTTTTCGAATCGAGGGAAAAAGCGGGCGATGAGAAGAATGACCGTGACCATCGCCGGCACATCCCAGATGCGAGGCCAATTCACGAACGCCAGGTATGTAACGACCCCACTCGCGAAGATCGCGACATCGAACAAACCCGTGGAGCGGCGGGCTTCAGCCCGCCGGGTCTCTCGGCGGGCTAAAGCCCGCCGCTCCACAAGTGCGGCCAGTGCCAGGAAAATCGCGATCAACCCGGGGAAGAGCTCCCTTTCATCGCGATGCCGCGCGGGATCGGCGAGCGAGCCGTAAAGCAGATTCCGCGAAGACGGCACGAGCCAGTCGGTCACAGACGCCGATCCGCCACGAGACTCACCCGTCGTTCGCGCCGCTCCATACTCCTGCGCGACGATTGCGTATGGAACGAGAAACGGCACCAACACGAGGCTCGCGATGGCGGGCGCGGCGAAGAGGCGAAGCCGGGATTTAACGCCGAGGAAGGCAATGGTCAAAACCAGCATGAAGCTGCCGAACACCAGCCAATAGATGTTCGTCAGACCGTTCATCACGAACGCGCCGCCGAGGAGCGCCGCGTGTTTGGTGGTCGGGGATCGCCGATAGACGAACAGCGCGGCGAACATCAGCGGGAGCCAGCCGCTCCAGAGGATCTGGATGTGCTGGACGTGCGCGAGCATGAAGGAGCCGAAGGCGAAGACGATCCCGGCGAGGAGCGACGCGAGCACATCGCGCGTGATGAGGCGCGCCAGGACGAACATGCCGTAGGCGGAGAAGGCGAAGCCGAGGAGGATGGCAATGTTCTGGATCGTCAGCGGAGAGAGGCCGGCAAGATGGAGGGGAAGCATGACGACGGCGATGCCGACGAGGTTCTCGCTGTACGCGAGCGGGAAATGCGCGGGGTAGTAGATCGGCGCGTCGTAGAGACCCAACGGCGCGTGCGTGAGCGAGTAGCAGACCCAATCGAGGATCCACGCCGTGAGCAAGGGATCGCCGCGATCGGCGACGGCGGTGTCGAGATGCAGCGCGAGCGGCCAGGTGAGCGCGACTGCGAGCGCTAGGAACGCCAGAAAGTACTTCACGGCGCGCGCTCCCAATCGAACACCACGTCGCCGCTTCGCATCACCCGGCCGCTCTCGTCTTCGACTTCGAGCTGAATGTCGGTCGATCGCCCGACGCCGCGCGGGCGCTCCGGAATCGTCAGCTCGAATCCGGGACGGGCGACGAAGTAGTACCAGGAGAACTTCTGCTTCAGGTCGGGACGCTCGTCGACGAGCGGCACGTCGACGCGCTTCATGCCGACGTCGAGCAGCGCGGTGACGCGCGTGATGCGGAACGGCGAGAGCGTCCAGCCCTTGATGCGCAGCGGTCCGCGCACGAGCTCACCGTAGCCCGGCGACTCGATCACGGTCTGAATCGCGTCGCTGTGCGTCGGCTCGCCGGCGAGCATGCGCGCGAGCTTCTGCCGCGGCAGATGTCCCGCGCCGTCCGGGACTTCCGGCTCCTTCGCGCCGCGGTAGTTGCGCGGGACGCCGAAGACGAAGTCGCCGCCCACTTCGTGATCGAAGCTGCGCAGGTATTCGAGCCGGCCGCTTGTAAGCCATGCCCGGATTGCCTGCGATTGCTCCCCGAGCGCGTGCGCGTGAACGATGACCAGCTTGCAGCCGTTTTGTTCGAGGAGCGAGAGGAACTCGTCGTCGAACTGCGAGGCGTCGTTCTTCGCGCGCAGCTTCGCGTGCAGCGGCGCGCTGAACGGCGACATGCCGTTGAACTGCGGGAGATGGTGATGCATCGAGCCGAGGAGGTACGCGAACTCGGAGCCGTTCGCCATCGGCAGCTCGATGAACGGCGCGACGCGCGCGCGCTCGAGCCAGCGGTACACCGGCGCGGGCGTGGGGACGGCCTGCTCCCAGCGCGGTGCCGGCCAGAGATCGATCACCAGCACAGCAGCGAGCAGTGGAGCGGCGGGCTTCAGCCCGCCGAGAGTCCGGCGGGCTAAAGCCCGCCGCTCCACAAGCCTCGCCACGCCGAAGGCGGCGAAGACGGCCAGGCCGATGTAGGCGATGATCGCCCAACGCACCGGCGCGCGGATCGCGGCGAAGATGAAGCCGAGGCGGCGGTAGAGGAACGCGTGGAAGAACGCGTTCATCCCGAACGAGCCGAGAACGCCGATGAGAATCCAGAGCGCCGCCGCCCAGCGCTCCGGTTGCTGCGAGCGCACGTGCCTGTAGCGAATCACCAGCAGGATCACGAGCAGCGTGGCCGGAACGTCGGCGCTGTCGAAGGAGAGGATGCGATGGCCGAAGAGCGTCAGCTCGATGCGGTCGGTGATGATGCCGAGCCAGGTGGCGATCAGCGCGGCAATGGTGAGGACGTTGAGTGCGAGGGGTGCGCGGGTTCGAGGGTTCGCGGGTCCTCGGGTGTAGGAGAAGGCGCCGATCGCCGCGAGGATCAGGGCCACGAGTCCGGGGAAGAGTTGCATTTCGTGGCGGTGCCACTCCGCGGGGCCGAGCTTGCCGTAGAGGACGATGCGCGGGTTCGTGACCAGCCACGCCTGCGGAGGCGCGGAGCCGCTGATCGCTTCGCCCGGGCTGCGCACCATGCCGTATTCGCTCGCCACGATGCGATACGGGAGGAGGAACGGCGCGAGGAGGAAGCCGCCGATGACGAAGGCGGCGGCGAGGGTGAGCCAGAAGCGGCGGTCGCGGCGCGGGTCGAGAATCAGGAAGGCGACGATCGTCAGCGCGGCGGTCAGTGAGCCGAAGAGGAAGTAGTGCACGTTCGTGAGTCCGTTCATCACGAACGCGGCGGTGATGCACGCGGCGAGTGCTTCGGAACGCCGCCGTCCCGGCGGCTGGCCCGGCGCCGTCTCGGCGCCGAGGCGGCGGGACGCCGCCTCATCAGCCGGCGAGACGCCGGCGTTCCGCCAATATGCAATCACCGCCGCGAGCAGCAGCGGGAGCCAGCCGCTCCAGATCAACTGCAGGTGGGAGAGGTGATCGAACTTGAACGGCACGAACGCGAAGAGGACGCCGGCCACGATCGCGCCCGCGGTCGACTTCGTGATCAGGCGCGCCAGCACGAACGCGCCGTAGCCCGACAGCGCGAAGCCGAGGAGCATGGCGATGTTGTAGACGGTGATGGGCGACGCGCCGGCGAGGTGGAACGGCCAGACGAGCAGCGAGAGGCCGACGAGGTTCTCGCTGTACGCCAGCGAGAGCCGGCCGGGGTAGTACATGGGCGCGTCGTAGAGCTGCAGCGGCGCATGCGTGAGCGCGTAGCAGCCCCAGTCGATGATCCACGTGCAGAACAGCGGATCGCCGAGATCGGCGAGCGCGGTCGGCAGATTCACCGCGAGCGGCCACGTCATCGCGATCGCGATCGCGAGGTACAGGGCGAAGACGAGCGCTTCGCGGGCGATGCGTTGGATCATTCGGCTGCGGCCGGCGGCTGAATGCCGAGGAGCTGCGAGACGAAGCGCGCGATCTTCGTTTGCGCGATTTCGGCCGGCGGGTTCCGCGGCGCTCCGGCGCCCGTGGCGAAGAGTAGCGTATGCAGCTTGCGATGCACGTTCAGGGCGCCGTGATTCGCCGCCGAGGAAGGCTTGACGATCGCCGGCCCGTCGGCGGATGGCGACAGAAGCACGTTCGGTTTCGCGTAGGCGACGATCTCGCCGCTGCTGCGGTGCGCGTTCACGGCTTTCTTCGTCACCTGTTCGAAGAGGCCCGTGGCGTTGAGCGTCGCGATCGCGGCATCGGCGTTTCCGCTGCCGTAGAGATGGGCGACGCTGTTCCCCGCGAAGGCGCGGAAGCCGCTGCCGGCGAGCAGCGCGTTCATGTGCACTTCGGTGTCGATCGGCGCGAGGCCGTGATCGCCGGTGACGACGAGCGCATCGCGCGCGGGATCGAGCGCGGCGCGGATCGCTGCAACCGCGCGGTCGTCCGCGACGAACGCCGCGCGCATCACCGCCGCCTCGTGAAAGCGCGTATGTCCCGCGACGTCGACATGCGGCTGATAGGCGAGCAGCAGATCGAAGGGCATGCGCTGGATGGACAGCACCTGCGCACGGGTCATGAACTCGGCGAGTCGGTTCGTCTGCTCGATGAAGATCTCCCCGCTGATGCCGCGGCTCTCGTCGATCGCGCCGGGCCAGAATCCGACCTCCGCGTCGAGCATGGCCTGGTACGACTCCGGCCACGCGTGCGTCCGCGAGATCGCGCCCCAATAGATCGCGACGTCGTTCAGCGTCGCGTCCCGCTGCAGGATCTTCGACCACGAACCGTACAGCGCAGCATCGCTCCCCGGCGCGGAGACCGCGAACCAGCCGCGCGCGTCGGGCTCGATCTCGCGCTCGCTGCTTTCGATGAGAAAGAGATCGTAGTTCTGCGCGGCGTCGTTCGTCGTGTCGTAGGCGACGACGTCGACGTCCGCGCGCGTTTTCTGCGGCACGCTCCACTCGACGCGCGCGCGCATGATCGGGCTGTACGAGACGCGGCGCTGCGGGCGCGAGCTCCACGTCGGCGGCACCCACTCGCGATGAAAGTCGTCGCGCGTCAGATGGACCGTGCGCGGCGTCGTCTCCGACATGCCCCACGTGAAGCCGAAATCGCTCGTCCCGCGCGCGACGGTGGGAAACGGCACCGCGCCGACGCGCTTGCCCTGCCTTCGCGCGGATTCGACGAGCGTCTCGGCGTCGATCGGTGCTTCGAGGCCGCGCGTCGTTTCTTCGGGCGGCGTGCCGAACGCGTGAAAGCGATTGGCGATGACGCCGTGCACATCGGGCTGCGCGCCGGTGAGGATGGAGACGTGTGCGGTCGACGTCGCGGTTGGATTCACCGGAATGACGCGCGTGGGAGGGCCGAGCGCGGCGAACGCCGACAGGTCCGTTTGCGACGCGAGCGCATCCGCGCCGAGGCCGTCGAAGGAGACGAGCACCACCCGCTGGGCGAGAGCGCTCGGTATGAGCTGCGGAGGCGGAGGCGGAGGCACGACGCGCGGCGGCGGAGTGGCGGGTGCGCACGCGAACAGCGCCAGGAGCAGGAGGAAGGGGCGCCGCATCATTTCTTCAACGACGCCAGAATCTTGTCCCGGTACTCCTTCGCCTTGGCGATGGTTTGCTTCTCATCGACGGTCAGCACCTGGCCGTGGCGGAGCAGGATCTTGCCGTCGACGATGGTCGTCACGACCGAGCTCCCCGAGGCCGCGTAGACGATGGCCGACTCGACGGAGTAGACCGGTTGTGTCTTGGCCTGCTCGAGGTCGATGATCACCACGTCGGCACGTTTGCCGCGCTCGAGCGTGCCGATCTTGTCGCCGAGGCCGAGCGCGTTTGCGCCGCCGATCGTGGCGA
>DATFHJ010000142.1:0-23583 GCA_035248585.1 Thermoanaerobaculia bacterium | reverse complement strand
GGCGATCCGGAGAAGGAGGCTGCGTTGTTCCTGATTCAGCATGGGAGCGGCGGCTGTAGATGAGCATCAGGTTGCGGACGTAGACCAGCAGCCCGATGCTTTGCGCGATCGTGAACACGGGGTCTCCTCGGTGAATTGCGTACGTGAGCGTGATGATCCCGCCGATGACCGAGAGCCACCAGAAGACGGGCGGAATGTAGCTGCTCTTCCGCCGCTCGGACGCGATCCATTGAATGACGAAGCGCGAGCCGAAGACGATCTGACCGATCATGCCGAACAGGACCCAGAGGTCCCAGTGCCAGGTTTTCACTGCGCGTCCTCGCGCACTTTGTAGTTCAGCATCCTCTTTCCCATCCACCGCACTGCGAAGCAATCCACCAACCCGCGAAAGGCGCGGTTCATGGCGCCGTACTTGGACTGGCCGAACTGGCGCGCGCGGTGGTTGACCGGCATTTCGACGACGCGGTAGCCGGCGTAACGGACGAGTGTCGGAAGAAAGCGATGCATGCCGGTGAAGAGGCGGACGCGGTCGATCGCTTCGCGCTTCACGAGCTTGAGCGAGCAGCCGGTATCGGTGATGTCGTCGCCGGTGATCCAGTTGCGCACGCCGTTGCCGATGCGCGATTGCATCTTCCGGCTCCACGTGTCGCGGCGATTGACGCGCACGCCGGCAACCATGTCGGCGCCGCTGGCCTCGAGCTTCGCGATCATGGCCGGGATGTCGGCGGGATCGTTTTGCAGATCGGCATCGAGCGAGACGACCAGCCGTCCCCGCGCGCCGCGCCACGCGGCATCGAGCGCCGCGGTCTGCCCCGCGTTTTTCTCGAACGGCAGCACGCGCAGCATCGGATAGCCCGCGCGCGACTCCTCGAGCACCGCGAGGCTGCGGTCCGTCGAGCCGTCGTCGACGGCCACGATCTCGTACGTCCAGCCGCGCCCCTCCAGCGCCGCGGCGATCTCGCGCAGCAGGATGGGGATGTTCTCTTCCTCGTTGTACACGGGAAAGACGACGGAGAGATCAGGCTGATTCATGGGATTCATTCGGAACGCCGGCGTCCTCGCCGGCTGATGCGCAGGCGTCCCGCGCCTGCGCCCGGGTGGGCGGCGGGACGCCGCCCGCTCAGCCGCCGGGACGGCGGCGTTCCGATGGTCATCATTGCGGCGGAAGTCTAACCGAGAAGGCGCGCTCGAAATTCGAAGTGGTCTGCTCGGCGACGCGCTCGGGCGTCACGTTCCACAGCGTGGCCAGCAATTCCGCGACTTTGACGACATATGCCGGTTCGTTGTCCCGCCCGCGGAACGGCACCGGCGCGAGGTAGGGAGTGTCGGTCTCGATGAGGACGCGGTCGTGCGGCAACGCGAGCGCGACTTCGCGCAGCGACTCGGCGCTCTTGAACGTGACGATGCCGGAGAAGGAGATGTAGTAGCCGAGGTCGAGGAGCCGGCGCGCGACCTCGAGCGACTCGGTGTACGAATGCAGAATCCCGCGCGCGCCGCCGCGCGAGAGGATCGCGACCATGTCGTCCGTCGACTCGCGGTTGTGCACGATGATCGGCTTGTCGAGATCCTTCGCTAATTCAATGTGCCGCTCGAACACCGCGCGCTGCACGTCACGCGGCGAGTGGTCGTAGTGGTAATCGAGCCCGCACTCGCCGATCGCAACCACGCGCTCGTCGCGCGCCAGCCGCGCGATTTCGCCGAACGCCGCGTCATCGCATTCCTTCGCGTCGTGCGGATGAAATCCGACCGCCGCCCACACATCCCCATTCTTCTGCGCAATCGCGACCGCCTGCGGCGCATCGTCGAGCTTCGTCGCCGGCACGACGAACCCGCGCACGCCCGCCGCCCGCGCGGCCGCGAGATTCGCCTCGGCGTTCGACATCGTGAGATGGCAATGAGAATCGGTGAAGATCAACTCACCCGCCCTTCCAATAGCGAGATCACCATCTCCTCGTACGTGTCCACCGCCGCGAGGAGGTCGCGTTTGGCGATCTTTTCGTTCGCGCCATGGGCGTCGAGGATGGAGCCGGGGCCGAAGAGGAGCGGTTTGCCGAGGGCGCCGAGCCAGGGGACGTCGGTGTTGAACGCGACGACCTGCGACGGCTGGCCCGCCGGCACGGTCATGAACTGCGGCCCGTTGCCGCGCTGCGCGACGATCGTTCCGCCGTGCTTCGCGATCAGTTCGCCGAGGCGTGAGACGAGATCCTCGGGCGTCGTGACGATGCGAAACAGCGCGTCGCATTCGGCGAGCGCGGGGATGATGTTCGGCCGCTCGCCGCCGCGCACGACGCCGACGTTCGGCGTCGCCTTGCCGAGGATCTCGTGCGTGCCCCAGTCGGCGGCGTTGATCTCCGCGATCGCGGCGACCATGCGATTGATCGCGGAGTCGCCGAGGTGCGGATAGGCGGAGTGCGCGGCCTTTCCTTCGAAGCGCAGCGTGACCGTCACCGCGCCTTTCGACGCGCGCGCGAACTTCGACTCCGTCGGCTCGCCGACGACGATGTACTCCGATCCGAGGCTTGCGAATTCTTCGTTCGCGGCCTTGGCGCCGATCGAGTCCGTCTCCTCGCCGACGACGAAGAGGAACGCGAAGTCATGAACGCCGCGCGCGCGCAGCCGCTCGCCGGCGGAGATCATCGCCGCGATCACGCCTTTCGTGTCGCATGCGCCGCGTCCGTAAATGTATTCGTCGTCTTCGGCCGATGCGAACCACGGCGGCACGGTGTCGATGTGTGAGTTGATGACGACGCGCGGACGTCCGCCGGCGGACGCGAAGAGGTTGAAGCGCGTGTCCGTCACGGCCTGGCGGCGCGTGGCGAAGCCGGCGTTGGCGAGCGCTGCATCGAGAAATTCGCCGACCTCATGTTCCTGCTCGGTCGGCGAGGGGATGTCGATGAGCTGGCGAGCGAAGGAAAGCGGATCGATCGGCATTGCGTCCGGAGAATATCGCGGCGGCCATAAAAAAAACCGGGCGGCCTTTCGGCCGCCCGGTCGCTTCCTCTCCCCCTCCGCCCCGTATCAATTTCCAACAGTGATGTTCAGCACCACCCAGCGGAACGGCTTGTTCGGGCTGCCGGTGGCGACGAAGGAACCGTTCGTCTGCGAGGCGACGCCGAGCGCGTTTCCGTTCGAGACTTCGGTGTAGATCAGGATGATGACGCTCTTCGAGTTGATCGACGGATGGTTGATGGTGATGTTGCCCGGGGGCGGGAACACCGAGGTGCCCTGGACCGCGCTGATGCCGGCACCCGGGGGGCCCTGCGGTCCCTGCGGTCCCATCGGACCCATCGGACCCTGCGCTCCCTGAACGCTGTCGCCCTTGTCGCCCTTGTCGCCCTTCGGACCCTGCGCGCCGTTCTCGCCCTTGTCGCCCTTCAGTCCCTGCGCGCCGTTCTCGCCCTTATCGCCTTTCGCACCCTTCTCACCGTTTTCGCCGCGGAGACCCTGCTCGCCGCGCTCGCCTTTGTCGCCCTTCAGGCCCTGCTCACCGCGCTCGCCCTGAAGTCCACGCTCGCCCTGGAGTCCACGCTCGCCTTGCGAACCCTGCTCGCCACGCTCGCCCTGAAGTCCGCGCTCGCCCTGCGTACCCTGCTGGCCGCGCTCGCCCTGAAGTCCACGCTCGCCCTGCGAACCCTGCTCGCCGCGCTCGCCCTGAAGCCCACGCTCGCCCTGGAGTCCGCGCTCGCCGCTGTCGCCTTTGTCGCCCTTCGGGCCGGCCGGGCCGCCGCCGGACGTGTCGGCGATGAAGTAACCGATGATGTCGATGACCACGTGCGTCTCTTCGTCGGGCTCCACGCGGAAGCTGTTCGCATGCAACGCCACGTCGGCTTCCCGCTGCGCGTCATGACCGTTCTCGAACTGCACTGCCGGATAGCTGTACGCGCTGAAGCTGGACGGCGCGACGAAGACATTGCCGCTGCCGTTCGGGTCAAACGCCCAGATGCGCAGCGCGACGGCGATCGCACGCGGATCGACAACGTCGGAGCACGGGTTCTTCCAGTCGTCAACCTGCAGAACGCCGATCGGGAAGTAGGTCCGGCTTTCTTTCGCCTTGAACTCTTTGCCGCCCCACGGAGCGGGATACTTGTCTTCCTCGAGCGTGCTGACGAACCGGCACGGGATGACTTCCTGGAACAGCGTCGGTCCCATCGCCACCGGCTTCTCATGACCGAACGGCGACTGCGTGATCAGCTCCGAGCGCAGCTGGTGACCGACGACGGTGTACGGGTTATAGGTTTTCGTCTCCTGGGCGTTCACCGCGGCCCCGAAGCTGGCGATCAGGATGATCGCGATCATGATTTTTGAGTTGCGGACGATGCTGTTCAGTGTGTTCATGGCTTCCTCCCTGCTTTCGTTCCGCAAGATGAATCCGCGGGGAAAAAGCCGACAGGACGCCTGCACCGAGCGATTAGGAGAGATGAGTACCTGGCTTTGTGACGTTGGTCACAAATAGGGACGGAAGTAATTCTTAATCCATGATCAACTCTTCGAGCTCGTCTCTCTTGTGGAGCGTCATCGAAGAGCGCCGGACGGTCAGGATCTTCTGTTCTCTGAAGCGTTTAAGGAGACGGGTGACGGTTTCGCGCGAGGTGCCGATCAGCTGCGAGATCTCCTCGTGCGTCATCATGACGGGGAAGCGCATGCCGCTCGCCGAGGGGCTGCCCGATTCCTCGGACCACGCCAGGAGCAGTTGCGCGAGGCGCTCGGCGGCGGAGTTCGCGAGGCCGAGGTTGCGGATCTGATCCGCGTCCGACTCGCACTCCTCGATCAGCTGGCGGGCGATGTTGAACGAGACGTCGCGGTGCTCGGCGTAGAAACGCAGGAAGTCGTCGCGTTTGACGAACTTCAGCTGCGACGGCCGCACGGTTTCGGCGGTGGCCTTGTACGGATTGCCCGAAAGGACGCTCGACAAACCGAGGACTTCGCCCGACTGCACGATGCGCTTGATCAGCGTCTTGCCGCTGCCCGCGGCGGAGATCGTGAGCTTCACCTGGCCGTAGCAGAGAATGAACAGTCCCTGCGGAGTCTCACTCTCGGCGTAGAGCACGGAGTTTTCGGGATAGACGTTGGTGAAGGTGATGGAGTCGAACGCTTTCAGAGTCTCGGGGTCGAACTGACAGAAGAAGTCGTCGTTCCGCCACTGACAAGCGTTGCAGCTGTTGCAAACTTCGATTCCGTAGCGAGCCATTGGGATTCGAGTCAGTATACGCGCTAATGCGGGCGCGGACGTCCGCGCCGAAACGGCCTCGGACCTTCATCCCCAATGAGTTGACGGAAGCGCATGAGATCGGGATCGCCGGGGTTCGCGGCCCGGATCTCCTGCCACAGCATCCGCGCGCGCTGACGTTCTCCGTCGAGCACCGCGAGCCCGAGCTCGACGAGTTTCTGCTCGCGTGCATCGAGCCGGTCCGCATCCGCGTTCGCGGCCTCGAGCTCGCGCCGCGCCGTGTCGGTGTCGCGCACGAACAGCGCCATCTCGCCGAGGCGAAAATGCGCGCGCGCATGATGCGGATCTTTCGCGACCGCCGCTTCGAACGACTCGCGCGCGAGCGTCGGACGGCGCTCGATGAGCTGGGTCATGCCGGCGTTGTAGTCGTCGGCGGCGGAGCGCGCGGGAGGGGGCGGCGGTTGGGTGGTGGTGGTTGGAGGAGGAGTGACGACAGGTTTCTCGGGAGGAGGAGCAGGCGCCGCGGTGACGCTCACCTCGGTCGCTGGCGCTGCAGGTGGAGCGGCGGGCTTTAGCCCGCCGTCGCTTTTCGGCGGGCTGAAGCCCGCCGCTCCATTGCGCTGCGAGATGACCACCGCCGCGAGCCCCGCCGCGATCAACAACGCGAACGTGGCCACCAGCCAGCCCCACGAACGTTGCTTTGGTGTTGGGCCCGTGATCACCGTCGGCGCGGCCATGGCCGCGGGCGGCTGCGTGAACGGCGCGGTCGGCGCGACGGCCATCTGCGCCTCCAGCGCGTCGGCGAGTTGGCGCGCGCTGGTGAAACGATCCTCGCGATTCTTGCGCAGGCATCGATGGATGATCGACGCGAGGCCGCGGGAGACGTGCTGCGGCACGGGCGCTTCGTCGCGGATGATGCGCGTGATCGTGTCAGTCGTCGACTCACCCTGGAACGGCAGCCGTCCCGAGACGGCCTGATACATCACCACGCCGAGGGAAAAGAGATCCGTGCGCGCGTCGACCGGCTTGCCCAGCGCCTGCTCGGGCGACATGTAATAGACCGTCCCGATGATCATCCCCTGCTGCGTCAGCACGGTCGTCGGATCATTCGGATCGGCGTTCTGCGACTCGACGTGTTTGGCGATGCCGAAGTCGAGCACCTTCACGCGCGGGCCGCTGACGATGATGTTGTCGGGCTTGATGTCGCGGTGCACGATCCCCTTTTCGTGCGCCTCGGCCAGCGCATCGGCGACGTTGCGCGCGATGCGGCAGACGTCCGCCTCCGGAATCGGGCCGCGGCGCATGAGGCTCGTCAGCGGCTCGCCCGGAATCAGCTCCATGACGATGAAGGTCCGCCCCTCGGCCTCTTCGAACGCGTGAATCGTGGCGATGTTCGGGTGAGCCAGCTGCGCGGCCGTGCGCGCTTCGCGCTTCATCCGCGCGATCGCCTGGCCATCCGCGGCGACGGCCTGCGGAAGAATCTTGATCGCGACCGTACGGCCGAGGCGCGTGTCCTCCGCCTTCCACACCTCGCCCATCCCGCCCGCGCCGATTTTTTCGATCAGACGGTAGTTGCCGAGGGGTGAGTCCGGCTGAAGCATTCGCGAAGATTGTAAGGTCAGCGACGGCGCAGACGCGCGAGCCACCGCTGCACGCGCAACGCGAGGCGGACAATGCGCGTGTTGAGGACGAGGCGGTGGCGCTCGTTCTCGTCGCGCACGGCTTGCAGGCCGGCATCAACCGGCGGGAGCGTTTCCGGCAGCCAATCGTTCGCGTTGATCTCGTCCGGGGCGATGCTGCGATAGAGCCAGGCCGGCCGCAGACCGGGCTTGCGATCGGCGCGGCGCGCCAGGCAGAAGAGGTTGTCCTGGTACTGCTCGGGCGCGCCGAGAAACGGCTTCAGCGCATCGAGCAGCTTGCTCTGCGGCACCGGCAGCGTGGCGCGGGCTTCGATGCGCTCGACGTCGAAGCCCTGGCTCTCGACGAGCCGCCGCACTTCGAGGAGGCTGTACTCGCGATTGTGGCGGCCGTAGACGCCGTAGCCGCTGTATTGATCGCCGATGCCCGACCCCGCCACGAGGCGCTGGATCAGCTCGTAGCGGCTGACGTTCGGCGTCGTCACCAGCAGCCAGCCGCCGGGCTTCAGCACGCGATGCATCTCGCGCAGCGCGGCCGCGGGATCGAGCGTCAGATGCTCGAGAATCTCGCAAAACAGGACGCCGTCCAGCGAGGCGTCGTCGTACGGAAAGCGGTCGCGCTCAATGTTCAGATGCCGGTAACGGAACGCATGACGCTCGCCGTAGCGCTCGTTGACCATCCGTTCTTCGCCCCAGTCGCCCGGCGCCGCGTCATCGTTGTAGTAGTTCGCCAGCTCCAGCTCGTAGTCGCGCAGACGTTTCATGAGGGCGGTGAAAAAATAGGGATTCGCGCCGAGCTCGAGCACTCTGCCAGGCGACCGCGGCAGAAATTCGAGCGTGACCAGGAAACGCGGAAAGGCGTGCGCGACGTAGTGCGCGAGATCGCGCCTCCCGATCTCGCTCACGCCTTCGAGCGCGGTCGAGGCGAGGTACTCGCGGAGGGCGGCGGGGTCGTTCTGCGACATCGGGAAGCGAATCTTATCCGTCTCGCGTTGCCCCACGCGTGCAGACGCTTCTCGTTCTCGCCGCGCTGACGTTCGTCTCTCCCCTGCCGGGATCGCAGGCGGTCGGCGTGCAGGCGCTCGAAGTTACGACGGATACGACGAAGGTCGATCGCGTCGATTTTTACGTGGACGGCGCGCTCGCGGGGGTCGCGCGCAAGCCGCCGTATCGCATTGCGTACGACTTCGGGACGACGCTCGCGCCGCGCACGATCACCGCGAAAGTCTGGTCGAACGCCTACAAGACGAGCGAGAGCGCGAGCGTGATCACGAGCGCCGGCGACGTGCTCAACATCGATCTCGTCGAAGTGCCGCTGCGCGTCCGCGCGTCGCGGGCGCTGAAGGCGGGCGACCTGCGCGTGCGCGAGAACGGCGTCGAGCAGACGATCCGCGACGTGAAGCAGGAGCGGCCCGCGGCGCACTTTGCATTCATCATCGACCGCTCGCTGAGCATGGGCGACGGGAAACTCGAAGCGGCGCTGCGGGCGGTCGAGGGCGCGCGAAAGAAACTGCGCGCCGGCGACACGATGTCCGTCACGTACTTTAACCACATCGTGTCGAAGTCGCGGCCGGTGACGCTCGTGCCTTCCGGCGGGACGTCGCTGCGCGACGCGGTGGCGTCGGTGGCATCGAAGCAGCGGACGTACGCGATCGTGATCACGGACGGCGGGGACCGCAACAGCCAGCTGACGGAAGAAGACGCGCTGCGCCGGATCAGCGGCACGAAGACGGTCGTGAGCGCGATCGTCCTCGGCGCGTCGCACACGAAGTTCCTCGACCGCGCCGCGAGCAACACCGGCGGCACCGTGGCCGAGGCGTCGAAGGAGAATGTGGCGCGCGAGCTGTCGCGCATCCTCGACGACATCAACGGCCGCTACCTCGTCGCCTACCAGAGCCAGGGCACGCAGCGCGGCTGGCGCACCATCGAAGTGAAGCCGCGCGGCGGCGCGATCGAAATCGTGAGCGCGCGGAAGGGGTACTTCGCCGAGTGATCCTGCTGCTCGTCGCAGTGCTCGCGCAGACACGCATCGCGTCCGACTTCGAGATCGCGCAGATGGAAAAGCAGCTCGCGCAGTCGCGCTCCTTCGAGGCGCAGCTTTCCGGCCGCCTGAACCTCGGCGACTTGCGCACGTCGCGCAGCGAGCTCTCGCTCGCGCGCGCCGAGTACATGAAAGCGTACGACCTGGCAGCGCGCGAGCGCCTCGACGCGCGCCGCGCCTCGAGTCTCGGACGCTATGCGAATGCGACGTCGTACGCGGCACTGGCGCAGGCGAAGCTGGGCCGCGAGGCGCGCGCGTTCGAGCTGCTCGAAGAGTCGATGCGCTACGCGAGCGACGACGCGGAGTCGTGGAATCTCTATGCCTCCGCGATGCGCGTCCTCGGCCATCCGCGCAAGGCCGTGAACGCCGCGCGCAACGCCGTCGCGCTCGCGGAGAAGCCGCTCGACGTGGCGATCTATCAGCACGCGCTCGCAACTGCCCTGTTCGAATTGGGCGAGCCGAAGGAAGCGGAGCGACTGCTCGTGACCGTAACGGAATCGCTGCGCTCGTCGAAGTTCGATGCGCTGAAACGCGAAGCCGCGCGCACGGAGTCGTTCGAGATCTACTCCTCCGCGCGCGGCGACGTCGCCGCGTACGTGTCGCTGCTCAACCGCGCGCAGCTGCGCCTGGCCGTGCTGTACGAACAACGCGGCGACGCCGCGAGCGCGCGGCGGCAATACGAGCGCGTGCTCGAAGGACGCACCGACGACGCAACGGCACTCGCGGCGCTCGCGCGTTTATCGCCGTCCGATGAAAAATACGCGGAGGCGTTCGAGGCCAATCCGTTCTCGCTCTCGCTCGTGCGCGAGTACCAGCGCTACCTGCAGACCCACCACCCGCCCGTCCCGGCAGAGATCACGGTTCGGCGAGCGCTGATCCAGCGGTCGCGCGGCGAAACGCGCGCCGCGCGCGAGACGCTTGACGCGCTGCTGGCGAAATTCCCGGAGAACGAAACGCTGCGCACGCTGCGGCGCGAAGCGGAATCGTCGAGCGTCGTGCTGCCGTCGCCGACTCCGGCCGGCGCCGAGCTGCGCGCGCTGCTCGAGAACTTCGAACGCGTCACACCCGAACAACGCGTCGCGCTCGATCAGACGACGTTCACGAGCGCGGTCGTGTTCGACGCCGCAAACGTGGCGAACAATCAGACGACCTTCGAATCCGGCACGATCGACGGCGTTCCGTTCCGCTTCAGCGAGCCGACGATCTTCGCCGGCACGTTCCCCGTGAACGCGCGCCTCACCTATCGCATCCTCGGCGTGTCGCGCGATGCGCTGCTCCTCGAGCCGCTCGGAGTGCAGCCGTGATCGCCGCTCTCCTGCTCGCCCAGATCGTGGCGAACACACCGCGCGGTCCCGTCATCGCGCACGACGGCCGCATCGAGCTGCATCGCGGCTGGACCGCGACCGGCGTCGAGCACGCGACCGCGATCGTCACCGGCCCGACCCGCGTCGCGGTGCTCGACGCGCTGAACAACGAAGCCGTGATCGCCGAGCTCGCCACCGGAAAAACGACGCGCATGAAAACCGCGGAAACGCCCGTCGGCGGCGCGTTTGTCGGAGACAAACTGCACGTGCTCACCCGCGACGATGGAGACTTTCTTCGCGAATCCAACGGCAGGTTGTACGTCTACTCGCGCATGAAAGGCACGCTCGCCGAGATCGGCGGACGGACGGTGCAGGTCGCGCCGTTCGCATCCGACCTGGAGATCGGCGGTCGCATGGCGTATCTCGTCTTCCCGCGCGAGGCAAAAATTCGCACAGTCGATCTCGCGGCGATGAAAGTGACGGGAACGGTGAGCGTCGGCGCGGTGCCGGTCGACCTCGCGTTCGCCGGCGGCGGTACCGCGATCACGGCGCGCATCCTCGCCGTCGCCGATCCGTCCGCGAAACGCGTCTGGCTCACCGAGGGCACGCAGTCGACGATGCAGGCCGTCGCCCGGGGATTCCTCCGCGGCTTCCTCGGCCTGGGCCTCTTCGGCAGTCGTTCGTCGCAGTTCCCGACCGGCGTTGATCGCGTGCTCATCAGCGGCAAACAATGGATCGCGTACGACTCCAGCAGCGGCACGCTCTACCGCTTCACGAAATCGAAGAGCTCGGTGATCGCGAAAGGCATTGCCCCGCAGGCGTTTGCCATCACCCCCGGCGGCGTCGTCTATTGGAAGGACGGCACCCTGGTTGCAGAAAAGAACGAGCGATGAGCGACCGAAAACTCTGCGTCCGATGCGAGCGAGCGATCGACGGATGGGCGAAAAACTGTCCGTACTGCAACTGGGATCAATCGAAGGCCGCGCCCGTGCGCGAAGCCGTGCCGGCGCCCGTCGCCGAGTACAAGCCACCCGAGGAGCGCAGCGTCAAGAAGCTGGCGATGTATGCGGGCGGCGGCGTGCTGTTGATGATCGTCGCATTCGTCATCGGCATGCTGATCAATCGCGACGGCGCGCCGGAGAAAGCGCCGGAGCCGATTTCGGAGCAGACGGAACAAGCGCAGGTCTCCGCGCCGAAACGCGCCGACACCCAGCTGATTCCGATGAACGAGCCGGGCGGCATCGAGCAGCCGATCACCAGCGCGCCGACCGCGGCCGCGGTGCCGGGCACGCCGAACAACGAATGGGATCGCAGTGACGCGACGGCTGTCTCGTCGGCTGAATACGCGCAGCTCGCGCGGCGCGCGCAGGCGGAGCGGAAAAAGACCAATCCGCTCGTCGATCCGCGCTCGCTCACCGGCGCCGCATACGCGCAGGGCGGCGCGCCGCCGCGGCGCAGGACGGCGTCGCAAGTCGCGGCTTCCGCGCCTCCGTCGCAGCAGGCGCCGATGCTCACGACGCGCCCCGTGCCGCAGTACCAGCCCGTGCCGCGGATGGTCGCGCGCGGCTCGGCACGGCTCGATCTGATGATCGGACCGGACGGCCGCGTCCAGGACATCAACGTGCGGCGCTCGCCCGGCGGCAACACCGCGGCGTTGATCGGCGCCGTGCAGCGGTGGCGCTTCAAGCCGGCGACCTCGAACGGACGTCCGATCTCGGCGCCGTACAGCGTTGAAATATCATTCCGATGATGTCTAGTGGCGTCTGCGCTGCGTGCAAGCGCTCGATCGATGCGGCGGCGCGGCTCTGTCCGTACTGCGGCGCCGACCCCGCGTCCGGCGAGCGCATCGACACGCAGGCGATCATGCAGGAAGTCTTCCGCCCGAAGACGCTGACGCGCTCCGAGAGCTTCCTGGAATACGCGCGGCAGCGGCAGGGCGTCGTCATCGGAGTCAGCGTCGTGGCCGTGTTTCTGCTGCTCGCGCTGCTCCATTCGTTCGTGACCGCGCGCAATCAGGATGCGGTCTCCGAGGCGCCGGCCGTGCCGCTGACCGAGATCGCCGACGTCGCGAATCAGACCTCCGACGTGGCGTCCGTGCAGCTGCCCGATCTCGATTTTCAGTACGAGGGACGCGCGCAGTCGATGCGCACGTTCATCGCCGAGCCGGGCGCGATCGCGCCGATGGCGCCGCAGCCGCCGACCCCGGCGGCGGCAGCACCCGCAAGGCCTCCCGCGACCGCGACTCGATGAGCATCGGCATCTGGACTCTCCTCCTCGCCATCGTGCTGATCGGCTGGCTGCTGGTCTACATGGTGTCGCAGAAGCCGGTGACGACCGTGCAGCAGCTGATTCAACAGCGCCGCTACGACGACGCCGTGGCCGAAGCCACGCGCACCGGCGACGTTTTTCATCGCGCCGAAGCGCTCAAGCTCCTCGGCCGTTTCGACGAGGCGATCGATGCCTATCGCCAGTCGAACGATCCTGCCGCCCGCGAAGGGATCGCGCTGTCGCTCGCGCATCTCGGACGGAGTCTCGACGAGGCGCGCTCGCTGATGGAAACGCAGATCGCGCAATATCCGCAAATCCAGGAGTTCCAGTCGCTCGCCCTCGCGTACATTCTTTTGAAGACCGGCGATCACGACGGCGCGATGCGCCTCTATCGCGACAACCTCGAGCTCCTCGAGACCCGTTTCCGCGACGACTACACCGATCCCGATCCGCTGCTGTCGGAGACGCTGTATCTGTTCTCCGTCGTCGCCGACGCGAACGGCGAGCACGCGCGCTCCGACTCGCTCGCGCGTCAGGCGCGGGAGTGGGGGTGGCTTTGGACTGCGGCGACGCCAGTCGCCGCTTTCGAATAGCGGAGGCGCAGCCTCCGCTGTGGGGAAGCGGTAGCTGGCGCTACCGCAGTCCGGAGTGAAACGTCGCCCGGATCCTGCTCATCGCGATCGCCGCCGCGCACGGATGCACGCGATTCGTCAGCAGCACGGAAATGCGGTCCCCTTTCACCCAGACGGACGTGCCGGTGAAGCCGTTGTGCCCGAAACCCAGCTCATTCACCTGCCAGCCGAGGCCGCGGTCTTCGATGTGCGCGCGCGTCGCCTCGCGGACGAGTGACAGCGGCACGAGCTCGCCGCGCGCGAACGCCTGCACGATGCGGAACGTGTCGCGCGCGGTGGCGAAGAGACCGGCGTTGCCGCACGTGCCGCCGGCGCCGTACGAATTGCCGTCGTTCACGTCCCCCCACATCAATCCCTGTCGGAAACCGGTGAACGCGATCGAGCGCGTCGCGCACATGCCGGTCTCGAAGCGCTGACCCCACTCCGTCGCCGCGATGCGCGGCTTCAGCGCCGGCGGTGGATGGAACAGCGTGTCGCGCAGTCCGAGGGGCTCGAAGATGCGCTCCCGCGCGGCGGTCACGTAGTCGCCGAGAATCTCCTGCAGCGCGGACCAGAGCAGGACGAAATTGAGATCGGAGTACACCGGCGGGCTGAAGCCCGCCGCTCCACCCAGCTCGCGAATCGTCTCGCGATACGGGCGATCGAACGCGTATAGCGGCAGCCACGCCTTCAATCCGCTCGTGTGCGTGAGCAGCCGGCGATACGTATGGCCGTCGTATTCGTCGTCCAGCGTGATCCGTTTCTCGGCGACGGCCTGCAGCACGAGGATCGTGGTGACCAGGACCTTGGTCACCGAGGCGAGGTCGTAAATCGTGTCCGTCGTGGCGGCGATGCGCATCGGAACCGCAACCGCGTTTCCCAAAGCGCACTCCTCTTCCATGCCGTCGAACGAGCCAATGGCGTAGCTCGCGCTCGGGAAAGAGCCGAGATCGATCTCTTGTTGAAGGAACTGCACAAGATCCGTGGCCATGCGACGTGGCGACGGATGTTACCCTCCGCGGAAAGAAAATGTTCCGACTCGAAAAGCTAGACATTCACGGCTTCAAGTCCTTCTACGATCCAGCCAACCTGAGCTTTCCCGCCCCGCTGACGGCCGTCGTCGGGCCGAACGGCTGCGGGAAATCGAACATCTGCGATGCGTTGATCTGGGTTCTCGGCGAAAACCGCGCCTCCCACATCCGCGGCGAGACGATGGACGACGTGATTTTTCAAGGCTCGGCGCGGCGCCGGCCGCTGTCGATGGGCGAAGTGACGCTGACGCTCGCCACCAGCAACGGCGACAGCAACCATCCGATGGCCGACGACGGCAAGATCGTCATCAACCGCCGCGTGTTCCGCACCGGCGAGTCGGAGTTCCGCCTCAACGGCCGGCGCGTCCGGATGAAGGACATCTCCGACATCCTCATGGACACGGGACTCGGCATCCGCAACTACTCGGTGATGGAGCAGGGCAAGATCGATCTGATCCTCTCCAACAAGCCGCAGGACCGCCGCCGCCTGATCGAAGAAGCGGCCGGCATCACGAAGTACAAGTCGAAGCGCCGCGCCGCGGAGCTGAAGCTCGAAGAAACGCAGCAGAATCTCCTGCGCATCGACGACACGCTCTCCGAGGTCACGCGGAACCTGAACTCGCTCAAGCGCCAGGCCGGAAAAGCGCGCCGGCACAAAGAGCTCGCCGACCTGCTCTCGACCGCGAAGCGGACGCTGTACAAAGGCCGCATCGTGGCGTCGCAGCACGAGGAAGAAGCGGCGACGGCGGGTCTCGCGGACGCGCAGGCTCGCGAGTCGGAACTGGCCGCGCAGCTCGGCAGCGATGAGTCGGAGCTCGCCGAAACGCGTACGGTGCACACCGATCGCTCGCATCGCGCATCGAAGGTGCGCGAAGAAATCGCCGGACTCTCCGGCGAGGTGGAGCGTCTCCGCTCGTTCCTGCAGCAGTCCGAGACCAACCTCGGCGACCTGGTGCAGCGCATCGACGGTTCGCGCGGGCAGATCGACACGCTGGCCCAGGAAGGCGCGGAGCAGCAGGCCGCGCTCGACGAGAAGACACAGCAACTCGAGTCAACGCGCTCTGAGCGGAATCGCCTCCGCGAGATCGCCGATCAGGTCGAGCGCGACCGCCAGGAAAAAGCGGACGCGGTGCGGCAGCAGGAGAAATCGCTCGCCGACGCGCGCGAGTCGCTCATGCGCACGATCGCCCGCATCTCCGAGGCCCGCAATCAGGTCCATCAGATCGAGATCGCGGTCGAAAAATGCGAGTTCTATCTGACGAAGCTGACCGAGAGCGCGCGGCGCGCGACCGAAAGCCGCGACGGCGCGCTCGTCTCGATGCAGGAGTGGGAGCAGTCGGTGTCGGACGCCGAGAACGCGCTCGCTCAGGCTATTCAGCTCGCGGGCGCCGCGCGTCTCAACCATCAGGAACTGTCCGAGCGGCGCGATGGTTTGCGCGAGTCGCTGGCCGGCACGCGCGACCGCGTGTCGCAGACGACGTACAAGATCGACTCGCTGCGCACGCTGCTCGCGTCCCTCGAAGCACAGGACGAGGACGTGCGCCGCGCGATCCTCGAGCTGATCCCGAATGCGATGGCAGCCGCGGAAGCGGTGCACGCCGCGGCAGGATACGAAGCCGCGCTCGACACGCTGCTGCGCGAGGTGTCGAAGGCGGTCGTCGTCGAGTCGAATGAGACGGCATCGGAAGCGATCCGCCGGCTGCGCGAGCGCGGCGCGGGCCGCGGCGCGTTCATCACGCTTGACTACGCGCCGCACGGCGTCGGCACGCGCCGCGGCGACGCCGCGCATTCGGTGATGGGCGAAGGCGCCGTCGCCGATGCCGTGCGCCAGGCCATCCCCGAGGCCTACATCGTCGGCTCGCTCGGCGAAGCTCTCGAGAGCGCAAAGGAGCGTCCGCACGCGACGTTCGTCACGCTCGAAGGAGACATCGTCCGCGGGCCGCTGGTGATCGGCGGCAAAACCGAAGGTGCGACGCCAGGCGTGTTCTCGATCAAGCGCGAGATCGCCGATCTCGAGGCGTTCCTCGGCACCGAGGAATCGCGCGCCAGCGGCATCGCCGCGGAGCTGCAGACGCTCGAAGAAGAACTGCGCGCCGCGGATGACGCGCGCATCCTCTCCGAGGAGCGCGCGCGCGGCGCGGAGCAGGAACTGCGCGAGCGGCGCAATCAACGCGAGCGCGCCGGCGCGGAGCTGGAGCGGTTCGAGAAAGATCTCGCCGTGGCCTCGGAAGAGCAGACGCTGTACGCCGAGGAGAAGGAACAGCTCCTCGCGCGCAAGCATGCGGCCATTCGCGAGCTCGAGGAGCTGCAGGCGCGCGAGCAGGAATTGCACGAGCGCATCCGCACGCTCGATGAAGAGCTGACCGTGTCGCGAACCGCGTTCGAGGACGTGACGGAAGTCGCGTCGAAGGCGCGTGTCGACGTCGAGAGCGCGTCCGGCAACGTGAACGCGATCCAACGCGAGCACGAGAACCTCTCCCGCATCGTGATCTCCCTCGGCGCGCGCGCGACGCAGCTGCAGCAGGAGATCGAAATGCTCCTGCGCAAGCAGCAGGAAACGGACGCCGCGTCGGAAGCGGCGCGCGGACAGCTCGATCAGTCCCTCTCGAAACTGCACGACTCCTCGGAGATGCGCATCGCGCTGGAAGCGGAAGTCGCGGACCTCGAGTCGCGCGTGCAGGAGCTGGAAGCGCGCGCGGTGGCGTCGCGCGAGCAGTGGAACACGGCCAAGGATGCGCTCTTCGAGTCCGAGCGCCGCGTGGACCGCGCGAAGTCGGCGATGGACCTCCTGCGCGAGCAGATCTCGCTCGACCTGCACGCGGGGATCGACGCGCTGGCGGAAATCGAGCCGCCCGTCGATGACGAAGCGCGCGGTGTATTGGAAACCGAGGTCACGAAGCTCACCGAGAAACTCGAGAGCATCGGGCCGGTGAACGTGCTGGCGATCGAAGAGCACCAGGAACTCGAACAGCGCGAGTCGTTCCTGCGCACGCAACGCGACGATCTCGTGAACTCGATCGAGTCGCTGCGCCAGACCATCCGCAAGATCAACCTCACCTCGCGCGAGCTGTTCCGCGACGCCTTCAACGCCACGAACGCGTACTTCGGCGAGATCTTCACCTCGCTCTTCGGCGGCGGCAGCGCGCGCATGGCGCTGCTCGACGAAGAGGACGTCCTCGAATCCGGCATCGAGCTGATCGCCCAACCCCCCGGCAAGAAGAATCAGTCGATCGCCCTGCTCTCCGGCGGTGAGCGCGCCCTGACCGCGATCGCGTTGCTCTTCGCGATCTTCCGCTACAAACCCTCGCCCTTCTGCATCCTGGACGAAGTCGACGCCCCGCTCGACGAAGTGAATACCGAACGCTTCGTGCGATTGGTCCGCGACATGTCCCGCGACACCCAGTTCATCGTGATCACGCACTCGCGGCGCACGATGGAAGCCGCGGACGTGTTGTACGGCGTGACGATGGAAGAGGCGGGGTGCTCGCGCCTGGTCAGCGTGAACTTTGCGGAGATGGAGGGGTAATTACTCGGGAAGCCAGAGGTCGTTGAGATCGAGCTCGCAGGGGGCGAAGGGCTCGGCGACGACCGCACCGCTCGCAGGAATGGTCACAACGGCCGAAGCTCGGTCATTCTCCAACCGATAGATTTCGATCGTGTGCATCACAGGATCGACGATCCACGCCGAAGGCACTCCGTTCCGTGCATAACGCGGCAGCTTGCGAGCACGATCGAGGAGTGCCGTCTTCACGGAAATCACTTCGCAAATCCAATCCGGCGCCACATCAATCGCCGGTGCGTTGGGGAGTCGCTGCATGTGCTCCTTCCGCCATCCTGCAACGTCCGGAACAAGAACATCTCCAGCAAGGTGAAGTTCCGGTTCAATCAGGAACCACCAGTCCGGAGAACACCCGTGGCCGCGTTGTAATCGGTGATGAAGCTCAGAATGCAGAGCTCCCGCCGTGTTCGCGTGCGGCACCGCAGGCCGGGGCGACGTAACCAACTCCCCGTCGATGATTTCCGCAACGAGGTAATCCGGAACCTCGAGCAGATCCTGGTACGTCGCAGGCTTTTCGATCACCTTCGACATACGCGCATGATACGCGCTACGCCGTCTTCGCGATCAACGGCACCACCACGACCTCCCCATCCGGGCGCGTCATCAGGCGCCACACAGCGGTGTCGCTGATGTCGGCGAGCTTCGACTCCTCACCGCAGTCTTTGCACGGGCCGGTGGCGGGGGCGGCGCCGATGGGGACGAAATGGAAACGCTCTTTGCGGCAGTGGTCGCACAGCTCGCGTAGAACGTCATAGTTGATCAGCGACAGTCTTTGCTTCGACATACCACCCTCTCCAAGGCGGGGCGGATTCTACGGATGGGGCTCGGAGGATTTTGTGAGCGGGATCACGGCCACGGCCGTCCACGCGGCGACGAGGCCGACGATTGCCGAAGCCGTAACATCAGACGCCCAGTGCCGGAAGGCGAGGATGCGCGAGAGGCCGACCGCGATCGCCAGCAGCAGCGCGACGACGCGCAACGCGTGATTGCGCGACGCGAACACCAGCACGCCCGCCAGCGCGAACGCGCCGACGGTGTGGCCGCTCGGAAACGACGTCGACGAGCCCGGCGCGTAATGCGACGGCCCGAGCCAGAGCTCGGGACGCGCACGGCCGACGAGCTGCTTCACGATCTGTCCCGCGAGTCCGGCCGTCAGGCCGGCGATGCCCATCCCGATCGCATACGAAACCCACCGCCGCTCCGCGTACGCGATGCCGGCGATGAGAAAGAACGCCACGATCAGCACCGGATTCATGCCGCCGCCGAAGCGATTCATGATACGCACGACGTCTTCCGTGAAATCGGACTGCACGCCCTCCGCCCACGCCAGCACCGGCATGTCGAGCAGCAGCCACGCGAGCATCGTCGCGATTGCGCCGATCAGCAGGCCACCGGCGATGCGCAGCCAGAGGCGACGCTCGAAGCGGATCGCGCGCAATTGCCGCAGCGGCTCGCCGACGTCGCGCGACTCGGCGGTTTGGACGATCAGCAAAAGAAGGATGCCGGCGAAGAACCAGAAGACGACGTCCCACGACGGCGCCTCGCGGCCGAGAAAGGAGAGGTCGTCGATCGAGAGATCCTCGGAGAACCAGAGGCGATTCGCGGAGACGATCGGAGACGGCCAGAACACCGACAGGATCAGCAGCGTCACGAACGCCGCGGAAGCGTAGCGGCGCTTATCGTTTATAGACATCAAACCACTTTCCGATCAGCTGCAGCTCGCCGACGCGGTGATAGTCGCGAAGGATGTCGTAAATCTCGCCCGAGTTTTTCCGCCGCGCGACGATCAGTTGCGGCGGAGCCATCCTGCGCAGATCCTCCTTGTCGACATAGCGCACGCGCTCCAGCGCCGGCGACATCCCGCGCGCCCAGAGGTGCGGACAGACGAACAGCGCCATCTGCTCCGGCGGCACATTCTGTTTCTCGAGCGCGCGCACGAGCGGCGCGGAGGACGCCATCTCGTTCGCCAGCGGCGCGAGCGCGGTCGCCGCGTACGCGAGTGCGGCGATGGCGATGAACCCCACGGCAATCGTCGAGTGCACAAGACGACCTCGCATGGTCACCGCAAGGGCAAGAAGTGCTGCAATCACGAGGACCACGAACAGCGGTCGCGCCGCCGCCGGGATCTCCGGACGCTGCACGAACAGGCCGGCAACTCCGATCACGAGGAAGATCGCGGCCATCGCACCATTCGCGATCCTGGCTGCGCGGCGCTCGTCGAGGCGTGAGATCACCAGCGCCACGGCCGGAATCATCGCCATCATGTAGACGTCGAGCTTCGACGAAAGCAACGAATACGGCACGATCACGGCCGCGATCCAGCTGACGTAAAACTTCGCCCGCTCGTCGCCGCGCTTGTACACCGCGACGATCGCCACGACGAGCAGAAAGAACCACGGCAGCAGCGTCATCGGCGCGCGCAGCACGTAGAACCACGGCGGCGACTGATGCACCCACGAGCCGACCGCGCGGCCGACGGTCTGCTTGAAGAACACTTCGTTCCAGAACGCGCGTCCGCCGATCGAGACCGCGGCCGTGAGCCAGGCCAGCGGGATCACGATCATCGCGCCGAGGGCGCGTCCGAAGCGGCGATCGTCCGGGATTCGCCGGCGGCGTGCGGCCTCGATCGCGAACAGGACGAGGATGATCACGGGCGCCATCGGACCCTTCACCAGCATGGCGATGCCGGTGGCGACCCCGGCGCGCACGAGCGTCCGCTCGCCGTCGAACGCGCGCTGCAGCATCCACGCGGCGTACGCCAGGAGCAACGTGAACTCGACGTCCATCCGCGCCGTCTGCGCGGAGCCCCACACCATCAGCGACGTCCCGCAGACGAACGCCGCGAGCGGGCCTTCCCACTTTGCGAGCAGCCAAAGCAGCAGCCCAAACGCGATCAGCGAAGGCAGCACGAACGGCCAGATCGAGTACACGCCGAACAGCAGCGTGAGCAGGTCGACGATCCAGAAATGCAGCGGCGGCTTGTGCGTGAACGGGCTGCCCTCGAGCGTGGGAAGGAAAAACGCGCCCGCGCGCATCTCGCGCACGACCTGGCTGTACTTCGTCTCGTCGCCGGCGAACAGCTCGCGGCGCCAGGGAGAAAGGAGCGTCGTGACGATGACGACGGCCAACGCGAGCTGCGGCAGACGCACGGGTGCGGATTGTAGGCGCAGTGAGCTAGAGTACGCCCGCGATGTCGACGATTTATACGCTGCAGGTCACGAACAACTCGACGCAGTTTCAGGATCTTTGTGTCTATCAGAAGCAGGTCGATTTCGGCGTGCCGAACGCCGTGTCGCTGGCCTGGCTGACGGCACCCGCGTGGCCCGGCACCACCGTCACCTTCACCTGGTCGCAGGACTACAGCTTCATGTGGGCGCAGACAGGCTCGCTGAAGCCGGGCATCACGTTCAAGGCGCAGCAGACCGTTGCGGCGGACCCCGACAACCTCCAATCGAACCAGATCGAATTCAACTACCAAAACGGTGCGTTCATGTTCGTGCACGGACCCGCGGCCGGAACTCCCCAACTCGGCTCGCTCTACATCCGCGAGCTGTCCGCGATCCCGGCGAACATTGCCGCCGTCGGCATCGGCATGTCCAACGCCGGCACGATCGTGGTGGCCGCGCAGCCGAACATCAATCTCGTGTTCACGCCGCATCCGGAGTACTGGCTGACCGCCGGCACATTCACGCAGGGCGAGGTCCTCGACGTCGAGGAAATCACGAACGAGATCAACGTGCCGTTCCGCGGCACGTTCTCGATGCAGGCCGTCCTCAACGCCGAGAATACATGGTCGATTACCAGCGGGTAAACTGCTGGACCGGCATCACTTACGCATATCCCATCGACGTCTGCCCCCGGTGCTATCATCTGATCCGCGGATTGGTACTTCGAAGGAGGGAATTCGATGTCAGATTTCGCTGAGATTCAACGCACGCTCGCCGACGCAGATCCGGAGTTCCGTACGTGGGCCGAAGAACATCGCCAGTGTGAAAACCGCCTGCGCGAGCTCACGACGAAGAACGAGATCTCCGTCGACGAGGAGATGGAAGAGAAGACGTTGAAGAAGCGAAAACTGCGGCTGAAAGACCAGATGGCCGATCGAATTCGGTCCTACGAATCTGCGCACGTCGCCTAGAGCGCACGTCGTTTGCACAAGTCCCCCGCGCCGGGATTCCCGGATTGAGCTGAATGCAACCGGTTAGAACAAATGTCCGCCGCGGGATCTATGTCGTCCCGACGTCGCTGAGCGTGCTGAATGTCTTTTTCGGCTTCCGCTCGATGATCTATTCGACGCGGGCCATCGAGGCCATCACGCTCGGCCGCACCGATGCGGCGATCGATTTCTTCGAGACGGCGTGCCTGTCGCTGCTGTTCGCGGCGATCTTCGACACGTTCGACGGACTCGTGGCGCGCGCGCTCGGCGCGACGAGCGAGTTCGGCAAGGAGTACGACTCGCTCGCCGACGTCGTGACGTTCGGCTGCGCGCCGGCGCTCCTGGTCTACGCCTGGGGCCTGCACCTCTTCGAGCGCCTCGGCGGCGGGATCGCCTTCCTCTTCCTCGCCGCCGGCTCGCTCCGGCTCGCGCGCTTCAACGTCATCACCGGAAAAACCGACTACCGCTACTTCGTCGGCCTGCCCATACCCGGCGGTGCGCTGATCCTCGCATCGATGATCTTTTACGCGCCCGCGCCGGTGACCGACCGCCGCTTCGCAATCGTCGTCATGATCCTCACGGTCCTCACCGCGTTCGCGATGGTCTCGCCGATCCGCTACCGCAGCGCGAAGGGCCTCGTGCTGCAAAAAGAGCGGTCGCTGATGTACTTCCTGATCTTCGCGGGCATTCTCGCGGTGGCGTTCAAGTGGCCGCGTGAGTCGTGGTTCGCGGCGTCGATCGCCTATCTTGCGTCCGGACCGCTGGCGAAGCTTTGGTCGATCGCGTTCCCGAAGCCCTCTCCGCCTGCGCCGCCAGCGCCGCCCCCCGTCGAGGAAGTTCCGGCCGTCTGATATGTCTCATCCGAAGTCGCCCGCCGGCTATCGCCTCGGCATCGTCAATCCGCTCACGCTCGTCGGCAACGAGATCAAGACCATCCTCCGCGAGCGCGCGTTTCCGTTCGCGAAAGTCGTGCTGCTCGATTCCACCGGCAAGGCCGCCGGCGCGCTGACGGAGATCGACAACGAGCCGGCGGTCGTCTCGCCCGTCTCCGACGATGAGCTCGAAGATCTCGATCTCGTGTTCTTCTGCGGACCCGCGGCCGGCAACGGCGAATGGATCGCGCGCGCGGAAGAAGACGAGTTCATCGCCGTCGATCTCTCGCAGCCGTCGACCGTCGAAGACGGCAAGCTGGCCATCGCCGGCGTGAATCTCGACGACTTCGATGAGAATGACGACACGCTCATCTCGCCGCATCCGGTGGCGATTCCGATTGCGCTGATCCTGCACCAGCTCGAGAGCCTCAGCCCGATCGAGAGCTGCACCGCGACGGTGATTCAACCGGCCTCGGAGTTCGAGCAGGAAGGGGTCGAGGAGCTCGCGGCGCAGACGATCAACGTGCTGAACATCAGCGCCGTTCCGAAAACCATCTTCGATCGCCAGCTGGCGTTCAACCTCTACCCCGCGCTGGAGCGCAACGAAGACTTCATCGTCTCGCAGATCCGCGCGCTCACCGATCCGCGCACCGAGCTCGCGCTGCTCGTCACGCAGGGGACGATCTTTCACGGCCACACGTTTTCGCTCTTCGTGAAAACGCGCGACACGCTCGACGTCGAGCGCATCCTCGATGCCCTCCGCGCGAATCCCGCGTTCGCCCTGCCGGAGGGCGATCAGCAGTTCGGAACGACCGACGCGGCGGGGAAAGACGAAGTGCTGATCGCCGAGGTGCGCGCGGACGCGAAGATCGCCGGCGGTTTCTGGGTGTGGGCGGTTTGCGATAATTTGCGCCGCAGCTCGGCGCTGAACGCCGTT